>JBKPSU010000188.1:0-28273 GCA_046735135.1 Actinomycetota bacterium | reverse complement strand
CCCAGGACCACCACATCACCGTCATCAACGCCGCAACCGGAGAAGTCCTGCGCGACTTCACCCTCGACCCCACCAGGGACTACCAACCCACCGGCGCCCCCAAAGGCCCCAAACCGAAAAAACCGCGGACCTAACGTAGGTCCACGGCTATTCCGATGTCTTGCGACATCACACAGTGCCCCCGGCAGGAATCGAACCTGCGACCTAGGGATTAGAAGGCCCTTGCTCTATCCAACTGAGCTACGGAGGCGGCGCCGGTGAGTGTATCTCGCGATGACGCTACCGCCGCTCCTGTGAGGGCTCGTAAAGGCATCCCGGCGGTCCGCCGGGCGGACTAGCGTGTTCACTGCAGAGCGGGAACAGGGGAGGGAGCTGGCGAGCAATGGGTGACGTGCCGGAACTCGACGCTGCTGGACTGCCGGAAGAACTAAGTCCGCTCGACCAGATCCTGCATCGCGGTGAGGCCAACCCCCGCACGCGCTCGGGCATCATGACCCTCGAGATTCTCGACTGCGCGCCGGACTGGGAGATATTCCGCGCCAAGTTCGAGAACGCATCCCGCAAAGTGCTGCGGCTGCGGCAGAAGGTGGTCATGCCGACGCTGCCGACGGCCGCGCCGCGCTGGGTGGTCGACCCCGACTTCAACCTCGACTTCCACGTGCGCCGGGTCCGCGTCGCCGAACCGGGCACGCTGCGCGAGGTGATGGATCTGGCCGAGGTCGCGCTGCAGTCGCCGCTGGACATCTCCCGGCCGTTGTGGACCGTGACGCTGGTCGAGGGGCTCGCGGGCGGCCGCGCCGCGCAGCTGGTGCATCTCAGCCATGCCGTGACCGACGGTGTCGGAGGGGTCGAGATGTTCGCCAACTTCTACGACCTTGAGCGAGATCCGCCACCCGAAACCGCTCCGCCGCTGCCGATTCCGCAGGACCTGTCGCCCAACGACCTGATGCGAGAAGGGTTCAACCGGCTGCCCGGCGCAATTGCGGGCGGAGTCCGCAATGCGGTGTTCGGTGCCGCACAGGTGGTCGGGCACGTGATTCGCGACCCGGTCGCCTCACTGGGCAGCGCCGTCGGATACGCCATGTCGGGTGCCCGCGTGGTGGGCCCTGCGGCAGAGCCGTCGCCGGTGCTGCGGCGCCGAAGCTTGTCGTCGCGCAGCGACGCCATCGACATCGTGTTCGGCGACCTGCACAGGGCGGCGAAGGCCGCGGGCGGCTCGATCAACGACGCATACCTGGCTGGGCTGTGCGGAGCGCTGCGGCTCTACCACGAACACATGGGCGTGCCCATCGACACCCTGCCGATGGCGGTACCGGTCAACATGCGATCCGACAACGACCCCGCTGGCGGAAACCGTTTCGCCGGAGTCAATCTCGCCGCGCCGATCGGGCTCATCGATCCCGAGAAGCGAATCAAGAGCATTCGCTCACAGATGACCCGTAAACGCGACGAGCGCGCCGTGAACATGGTGGGCGTGATCGCGCCTGTGATCAGCCTGCTGCCGGACACCGTGCTGGAAGGAATGGCCGGCTCGCTCGTGAACTCCGACGTGCAGGCGAGCAACGTGCCGGTTTACGCGGGCGACACCTTCATCGCCGGTGCGAAGGTCCTGCGGCAGTACGGGATTGGCCCGTTGCCTGGAGTCGCGATGATGGTGGTGCTGGTGTCGCGGGCGGGCTACATCACCGTCACCGCGCGCTACGATCGGGCAGCGGTGACCGACGGCGACTTCTTCGCCCGCTGCATGCAGCACGGATTCGACGAGGTTCTCGCTCTCGGCGGCGAAGGACGTTGTGTCCCCGCATCATTCACGCCCGAAGCCGACGAGCCCAGACCGCCATCACCGAACGGGAGTAGCGCCCAATGACCGCCCCAGACGGCCAGACGTCCCGACGCAAGAATCCGCGCACCATGCGGCTGCCCGGATCGGTCGCCGAGATCCAGGGCAGCCCCGCCGGCCCCAAGGTCGGCGCGTTCTTCGATCTCGACGGCACCCTGGTGGCCGGCTTCACCGGGGTCATCATGACCCGGGATCGGTTGCGGCGGGGACAGATGGGCGTCGGCGAGTTCATCAGCATGGTGCAGGCCGGTCTCAACCACCAGCTCGGCCGGTCGGAGTTCGAGGACCTCATCGGCAAGGGCGCCCGCATGCTGCGCGGCAGCTCACTCGGCGACATCGACGAACTCGCCGAGCGGCTCTTCGTGCAGAAGATCATCGGCCGCATCTATCCCGAGATGCGCGACCTCGTGCGGGCACACATGGAGCGCGGCCACACCGTCGTGCTCAGCTCGTCGGCGCTGACCGTCCAGGTGGAGCCGGTGGCGCGCTTCCTCGGCATCAAGAACGTGCTCAGCAACAAGTTCAAGACCGACGACGACGGGCTGATCACCGGGGAAGTCCAGACGCCGATCATCTGGGGTCCCGGCAAGGCTCGAGCGGTGCAGGCGTTCGCCGCCGAGAACGGGGTCGACCTGTCGAAGAGCTACTTCTACGCCGACGGCGACGAGGATGTCGCACTGATGTACCTGGTCGGCAACCCGCGGCCGACCAACCCCGCGGGAAAGCTGGCCGCCGTTGCGGCCAAACGAGGTTGGCCGGTGCTGAGATTCTCCAGCCGCAGCGGAAACAGCCCCGTCTCACAGCTGCGCACCGCCGCAGGCGTGGCGTCGATGGTGCCGATCGCGGCGGGCGCCCTGGGCTTGGGTCTGCTGACCCGGAACAAGCGCACGGGGGTCAACTTCTTCACGTCGGCGTTCGGCCGCTCACTGCTGACGGCCACCGGCGTCAACATCAACCTGCTCGGCAAGGAGAACCTGAACGCTGAGCGGCCCGCCGTGTTCATCTTCAACCACCGCAACCAGGTTGACCCCGTCATCGCGGGCAGACTCGTCAACACCAACTTCACGTCGGTGGGCAAGAAGGAACTGGAGAACGACCCGATCGTCGGCACGATCGGCAAGGTGATGGACGCGGCGTTCATCGACCGCGACAACCCCAAGGCTGCGGTGGAAAGCCTGAAAAAGATCGAAGAGCTCGCCAAGAAGGGTCTGTCCATCCTGATCGCACCGGAGGGTACGCGGCTCGACACCACCGAAGTCGGCCCGTTCAAGAAAGGCCCGTTCCGCATCGCGATGTCGGCCGGAATTCCGATCGTGCCCATCGTGATTCGCAACGCGGAGGTCATCTCGTCCCGCGATTCGACGACATTCAATCCCGGCACGGTCGACGTCGTGGTCTACCCGCCGATCTCCGTCGAGGACTGGACCACACAGAACCTGCCGGAGAAGATCGAGGAGGTGCGGCAGCTCTACCTCGACACGCTGAAAAGCTGGCCGCACGAGTCCATTCCGAAGATCGGGCCGTATGCGCGCAAGCGAACCACGGCGCAAAAGGCGCCGGCCAAGAAGGCCGCGAAGAAGGCCGCGCCGAAGAAGGCACCGGCGAAGAAGTCTTCTTCGAAGGCGACCGCCAAGAAGGTGCCGGTCAAGAAAGCGGCAGCCAAGAAGGCTCCGGCCAAGAAGGGCCGGTCGTGACCGCCGTCGACCCGATGGCCAGCTTTTCCACCACCGACGACGCGCTGGTGCTGGCCTCGGTGTCGTCGCCAGCCGAGCGAGAGTTGTTGAGCGACTGGCTTCAACGCCAACGACGCGAACACCCCGATTCCAACGTGGCGGTGCTCGAGCTTCCCGAAGGAAACCCACCGCCTGGTGTATTGGCGCGGCTGGTCGAAGAACTCGAAGCCGACGAGGACCGCACCGTCGTTCCGGTGCGCGTCTTCTGGGTGCCCGGCGGCCTGCCAACGCGCTCGAAAGTCGTCGCGCTGATCTCCGGGCGCGACACCTATCGTCCACCGGAATTCCTGCAACGCCGCATCCTCAAGAGGGACCCGTCCCGCGCACGCGTGGTGGCCGGCGAGCCCGCCAAGGTTTCCGAGCTTCGCCAGCAGTGGAGCGAAACCACAGCCGGCGAAAACCCCCGGGATCTAGCGCATTTCGTCATCCGCCGGGCGAGCCTCGCCATCGAACGCGTAGAGCTGAGACTGCTCGGACCCGAGTACAAATCGCCGCAGCTGATGAAGCCCGAGATCCTGGCGTCGGCGCGATTCCGCGAGGGTCTCGAGAAGATACCCGGGGCAACCCTCGAAGACGCGGGCAAGATGCTCGACGAACTCTCCACCGGGTGGAGCCGGTTCTCCGTCGACCTCATCCCATCGTTGGGCCGGGCCATTTTCAGCCGTGGATTCGACCCGAACATCGACTACGACCGCGCCGAGATCGAGAACATGCGGCACGCGCTGGAGGCACATCCCGCGGTGCTGCTGTTCTCGCACCGGTCGTATCTGGACGGGGTCATCGTGCCGGTTGCGATGCAGGAAAACCGGTTGCCGCCCGTGCACACCTTCGCCGGCATCAACCTGTCATTCGGGTTCATGGGGCCGCTGATGCGTCGCTCGGGCGTCATCTTCATCCGGCGCAAGCTCGATGACCCGCTGTACAAGTACGTACTGCGACAGTTCGTCGGCTACATCGTCCAGAAGCGGTTCAACCTCAGCTGGTCGATCGAGGGCACAAGGTCGAGAACGGGAAAGATGTTGCCGCCCAAGCTCGGTCTGATGAGTTACGTCGCCGACGCCTACCTCGAGGGCCGCAGCGAGGACATCCTTCTTCAGCCGGTGTCGATCAGCTTCGACCAGCTGCACGAAACCGCCGAATACGCCGCGTACGCGCGGGGCGGCGAGAAGACACCGGAGGGGCTTTCCTGGCTGTACAAATACATCAAGGCCCAGGGCGAGCGCAGCTACGGCAAGATCTATGTCCGGTTCCCCGAAGCCGTGTCGATGCGCGAGTACCTGGGCGAACCGGGCGGCCCGATCGCCAAAGACGAAGCCGCCAAACGTCTTGCGATGCAGAAGATGGCGATCGAGGTGTCATGGCGGATTCTGCGCGCCACGCCGGTGAACGCGACCGGGCTGGTGTCGGCGCTGCTGCTGACCACCCGCGGCAGGGCGCTCACGCTCGACCAGCTGCACCACACGCTGCAGGATTCACTTGATTACCTGGAGCGCAAGCAGGCTCCGGTCACCAACAGTGTGCTGCGACTGCGCACCGCGGACGGGGTGCGGGCCGCGCTGGACGCGTTGTCCAACGGACATCCGGTCACCTGTGTCGACAGCGGCCGAGAGCCCGTCTGGCGGATCGCGCCCGAGCAGGAGCACGAGGCGGCGTTCTACCGCAACACCGTCATCGACGCGTTCCTGGAGACCGCGATCGTCGAGATGGCGCTCGCGTACGCCGCCCGCGCCGACGGAGATCGGTTGGAGGCGTTCTGGAGTCAGGCCATGCGGCTGCGCGACCTGTTGAAGTTCGACTTCTACTTCGCGGACTCGATGGCCTTCCGGGAGCACCTCGCGGAAGAGATGGCGTGGCATGACGACTGGGAGGCGCACGTCGCCGCGGGCGAGATCGACGGAATACTGCGGGCCAAGCGGCCGCTTATCGGGCCCGCCGTGCTGCGACCGTACTTCGAGGCGTATGAGATCGTCGCCGACGTGCTGAGGGATGCGCCTGCGGAGATCGGCGAGCAGGACCTCACCAAAAAAGCGCTGGGCGTCGGAAACCAGTACGTCGCGCAGAACAGGATTCGCAGCACCGAAGCGGTGTCGGCGCTGTTGTTCGCGACAGCCCGCCAGGTGGTTGCCGACCAGCACCTGCTCGAACCGGCTGCCGATCTGGTCGCACGGCGCACCGCGTTCCGCGACGAGCTCCGCGACGTGCTGCGCGACATGGACATGGTCGAGAAGATCTCGCTCGAGCAGTTCCAGGTCCGCGAGTTCGAGCGCCGCACCCTGCGCGAAGCGGCTGAGTAGCACCTTCAGGTTGTCCACTGGTGGATGCCCATACGCTGGTGACGTGACCGTCCCGTCGAGCGTGCGCGTCCGCGCCGTGTGGCCGGTGCTGTACGGGGTTGCCCTGTTGGCAGGTGTGACCGCCGCGGCCATCGCCACGATGACGCTTGCCGACGCCCTGACCGCGACGGGCCTGCCCGATCCAGGCCCGGTCACCACCTACGGCCTGCCGTTTGTGCGGGCAGCGGGGGAGATCGCCAGCGTCGTGGCCGTCGGGTCGTTCATGTTCGCGGCGTTCCTGGTGCCCCCCCAGGAGACCGGGGTTCTCGACGCCGATGGGTACCGGGCCTTGCGCGTCGGAACGGTCGCGTCGGCGATCTGGATGGTGTGCGCCGTGCTGCTGGTGCCGCTGACCGTCTCCGACGTCACAGGGCAGCCGCTGACGTCGCGGCTCAGCCCGTCGGACATCTGGTCGGTGGCCAGCCTGGTCGAGACCGCGGGTGCGTGGCGGTGGACGGCGGTCCTGGCGGCGATCGTGACCGTCGCGAGCATCCCGGTGTTGCGTTGGTCGCCGACGCCGCTGCTGTTCGGCGGATCCCTGTTCACGTTGATTCCGCTCGCGCTCACCGGACACTCCTCGACCGGCGGCTCGCACGACCTGGCCACCAACAGCCTGCTCATCCACCTTTTCGCCGCCGCGGTGTGGGCGGGCGGCCTGTTGGCGCTGCTCGTTCACGCGTTGCGCGGCGGCGGGCACGCCGACGTGGCCGCGCGACGGTTCTCCGCTGTCGCGCTGTGGTGCTTTGCGGCGATGGCGCTCAGCGGCGTCGTCAACGCATTGGTGCGGATCCGCCTGAGCGAGCTGTTCGACGACAGCTACGGCTTCCTGATCATGGCCAAGGCCGTCGCGCTGTGCACGCTCGGCTTCATCGGGTGGCGTCAGCGCCGAAGCGGTGTCGCCGCACTGCAATCCGACCCGAATGCCCGCGGCCCGCTGATCCGGCTTGCGCTCACGGAGGCCATCGTCTTCGGGCTGACATTCGGCATAGCCGTCGCGTTGAGCCGGACGCCTCCGCCGCCGCCACCGATCTTCAACCCGTCCATTCCCGCGATCGAGATCGGCTACGACTTCGCGGGGCCGCCGACCCTGGCGCGGATCCTGTTCGACTGGCGATTCGACCTCATCTTCGGGACGGCGGCGATCGTCATGGCCGTGCTGTACATCGCCGGGGTGCGACGACTGCGGCGGCGCGGCGACTCGTGGCCGACCGGGCGGATCATCGCATGGCTTTTCGGCTGCCTGGTGCTGTTGTTCGCGACGTCGTCGGGCCTCGGCAGATACATGCCCGCGATGTTCAGCATGCACATGGCCGCGCACATGCTGCTGTCGATGCTGACGCCGGTGCTGCTGGTTCTCGGTGCGCCCGTGACGCTGGCGCTGCGGGCGCTGCCGACCGCGGGCAAGGGTGAACCGCCGGGACCGCGCGAATGGCTGCTGGCGGCACTGCATTCCAGGCTGTCGCAGTTTCTCACCAACCCGATCGTCGCGACGGTGTTGTTCGTCGCCGGCTTCTACGGGCTGTACTTCGGAGGCATCTTCGACGCCGCTGTCGGAACCCACGCGGCGCACCTCGCGATGAACCTCCACTTCCTGCTCACCGGATACCTGTTCTATTGGGTGGTGATCGGGGTCGATCCGACTCCGCGCCCGATACCGCCGCTGGTCAAGGTGGCGATGATGTTCGCGTCGCTGCCGCTGCACGCGTTCTTCGGTGTGGTGTTGATGAGCACTAAGAGCGTGCTGGGGGAGAGCTTCTACAAATCGCTGCAGCTGTACTGGCACAGCGATCTGCTCGGCGACCAACGCCTGGGCGGCGGGATCGCTTGGGCGGCAGGCGAAGTCCCGTTGGTCGTGGTGATGATCGCGCTGTTTGTGCAATGGACGCGCAGTGACCAGCGCACCGCCAAGCGGCTGGACCGGGCCGCCGACCGCGACGACGACGCGGAGCTGGCCGCGTACAACGCGATGCTGGCAGAGCTCGACAAGCGGGAGGCTCGCTAGACGTGACCGGCGACGACGGGTACTTCGACGAGGAAGTCGCCGCCGGCTACGACGCCGCCACATCCGGCATGCACGACCAGAGCGTCATCGACGCCATCGTCGATGTTCTGAGTGAGCTGGCCGGCGATGGGAGAGCGCTGGAATTCGGTGTGGGCACGGGCCGTATCGCTCTGCCACTCGCTCGCCGCGGCGTCGAGGTGTACGGCATCGACGTATCGAAGGCGATGGTCGCCCGGTTGCGCGACAAGCCGGGCGGACAAGCCATCGGTGTGACGATCGGAAACTTCGCCGACGCGCGTGCTCCCGGCGACTTCTCGCTGACCTACCTGGTCTTCAACACCATCAACAATCTGACGACTCAAGACGAGCAGATCGCCTGCTTCGTCAACTCCGCCAGACATCTGACGCCGGGTGGATTCTTCGTCATCGAGGTCGGGGTGCCCGCGCTGCGACTACTGCCGCCGGGTCAACGTGCCGTCCCGTTCGACGTGGGCGACGCGTCGTGGGCCTATGACCTGTACGACTGCGCAACGCAGTCGATGAGCTCCAACTACGTCGACGACGTCGACGGCCACGTGAGGCTTCGTTCCATCCCGTTCCGCTACGTGTGGCCCGCCGAACTCGACCTCATGGCGCGCATCGCCGGCTTGGCGCTCGTCGAGCGGTACGAGGACTGGGATCGCAGGCCGTTCATACACGAGAGCACCCGCCACGTCTCGATCTGGCAGAAGAAGTCCTGACGCTGCCCTGACGCGCTATCCCCAGTCGGCGATTCATCCACACCCTGCCATCGAGTCCGGCCGCCTCGGTGCTGACGCGTCGGCATCGACGGGCTGAATGACGGCACGGCAGGAGCCAACGAATCGAAAGGAAGATCAATGTTCGAAACACCGTTCACCGTGGTCGGCAATGTCATCACCGACCCGGTCCTGCGCCGGGTCGGCGATCAGCAGGTCTACAAATTCCGGGTGGCCAGCAATTCGCGGCGGCGCACCGCCGAGGGTCAGTGGGAACCCGGCAACTCGCTGTATGTCTCGGTCAACTGCTGGGGCAAAGGTCTGGTGAAGGGCGTCGGCGCCTCGCTTGGGAAGGGCGACCCGGTCATCGTTGTTGGATATGTGTACACCAGCGAGTACGACGATCGCGACGGCGTTCGCCGTTCGTCGCTGGAACTGCGGGCCACCGCGGTGGGACCGGATCTGTCGCGAAGCACTGCGAGCGTCGATCGGCCGAAACTCGCCGTCGCAAACAATGAGGGTGGGGCAGAAGCCAAGGCCGACGAGTCGGAGGGTGACGCCGGAGCAGGCGAGCCGGACGACTCCTCCAACGGAAAGGCACTACCCCTGTCGGCGTGAGCAGGTTGCGCCGCCGACGGCGCGGTCGGGACGGACAGTGTCTACGCCTACGATGGTCCGCGAGCAATACCGAGACCAGAGAGGCATTGACACGGCATGGCCGATTTCATCTACACGATGCGGAAGGTCCGCAAGGCGCACGGCGACAAGGTCATCCTTGACGACGTCACCTTGAACTTCCTTCCCGGCGCGAAGATCGGCGTTGTCGGTCCAAACGGCGCGGGCAAGTCGAGCGTCCTGCGGATCATGGCTGGGCTGGACCACGCCAACAACGGCGACGCCTACCTGCAGCCGGGTGCCACCGTCGGGATCCTGCAGCAGGAACCCAAGCTCGATGAGACCAAGACCGTCCGCGAGAACGTCGAGGAGGGCGTGGCGATCAAGGCCAAGCTCAACCGGTACAACGAGGTCGCCGAACTCATGGCGACCGACTACACCGACGAGCTCATGGAGGAGATGGGCCAGCTCCAGGAGGAGCTGGACGCCGCCGACGCGTGGGACATCGACTCCCAGCTCGAACAAGCGATGGACGCCCTGCGCTGCCCGCCGCCCGACGAGGCGGTGTCTCACCTGTCCGGCGGTGAGCGGCGCCGGGTGGCGCTGTGCAAGCTGCTACTGTCCAAGCCCGACCTGCTGCTGCTCGATGAACCGACGAACCACCTCGACGCCGAGAGCGTGCTGTGGCTCGAGCAGCATCTGGCCGAGTACAAGGGCGCGATCCTCGCAGTCACCCACGACCGCTACTTCCTGGACAACGTCGCCGAGTGGATCCTCGAGTTGGACCGCGGCCGGGCGTATCCCTACGAAGGCAACTACTCCACGTATCTGGAGAAGAAGGCCGAACGCGTCGCCGTGCAGGGCCGCAAGGACGTCAAGCTGCAGAAGCGTCTCCAGGAGGAATTGGCGTGGGTTCGGTCGGGCGCAAAGGCCCGGCAAGCCAAGAGCAAGGCGCGTCTCGGACGATACGAGGAGATGGCAGCGGAGGCCGAAAAAACTCGCAAGCTCGACTTCGAGGAGATTCAGATCCCGACCGGGCCGCGGCTGGGCAGCGTCGTTGTCGAGGTCGATCACCTCGACAAGGGCTTCGAGGGCAGACAGCTGATCAAGGACCTGTCCTTCACGCTGCCGCGCAACGGCATCGTCGGTGTCATCGGCCCCAACGGCGTCGGCAAGACCACGCTGTTCAAGACCATCGTCGGGCTCGAACAGCCGGACAGTGGCACCGTCAAGGTCGGCGAAACCGTCAAGCTCAGCTACGTCGACCAGAGCCGCGCGGGAATCGACCCCAAGAAGACGGTGTGGGAGGTCGTCTCCGACAAGCTCGACTACATCGAGGTCGGCCAAAACGAAATCCCGTCGCGGGCGTATGTCTCCGCGTTCGGCTTCAAGGGCCCTGACCAGCAAAAACCGGCGGGTGTGCTGTCCGGCGGCGAGCGCAACCGGCTCAATCTCGCGCTCACCCTGAAAGAGGGCGGCAACCTGATCCTGCTCGACGAGCCGACCAACGACCTCGACGTCGAAACCCTCAGCTCGCTCGAGAACGCGCTCGAGAAGTTCCCAGGCTGCGCGGTGGTCATCTCCCACGACCGCTGGTTCCTCGATCGCACCTGCACGCACATCCTGGCGTGGGAGGGCGACGACGACAACGAGGCCAAGTGGTTCTGGTTCGAGGGCAACTTCGCGGCCTATGAGGAAAACAAAGTGGAACGACTTGGTATTGATGCGGCCCGGCCTCACAGGGTGACCCACCGCCGGCTCACACGAGACTAATGTCGCCACTGCGTGCCAATGACGGCGCGCAGCCGTAAGTCAGGAGCGAGTGGCATGGCGGTCAATCCGGGGGCGGGGGCTATCGAGGGGGCAACCGAGCGCATGGTCGCCCCGGCCACCCTGGAGAAACTCGCCAGGGCGTACATCGAGACCTACCACGGTCCGCACGGCGACGCCCCTGTCGTAGACGCGATCACCGCTCCGACCGACTTGTCGGCCGCTGGGCATTTGATGTCGCCGCAACTGATCTCGGCGCACTACCGGCTGGGCAGGCGGCGTCAGGTCGGGGAGACGCTCGTCGAGCTGTATGCGGCCGACGATCCGGGCGGGTTCGGTCCAGCGCTGCAGATCGTCACCGACTACGCGACGCTGCTGATGGACTCCGTGACGGTGCTGCTGCACCGGCTCGGGGTGGCCTACAAGGCGATCATGAACCCGGTGCTGCTGGTGCGGCGCGGCCCGAGGGGAGAACTGCTCGATATTCGGCCCGCCTCGGAGGCCGACAACTCCCACGAGGGCGTCGACGAAGCCTGGATTCACGTTCAACTGTCCGACTCCGTCGATCCCAAGGTGCTCACGGAGGTCCGGCGGCTGCTGCCGACCGTGCTCGCCGATGCGCGGCAGGTCGCTCTTGACTCGCGGGCACTGACCGGGACGCTGCTCGGGCTCGCCAACGAACTCGACACCGACCCGGAGGGGCGTTTCCCGGGTCCGGACCGCAAGGACGTCGCGGCCCTTCTGCGGTGGCTCGCCGACGGGCATTTCGTGCTGCTCGGCTATCAGCGTTGCCCGGTGCATGACGGGCAGTCGACGGTCGATTCCTCGAGTCGCCTTGGCATCCTCCGCTTTCGGGAGGACCTCCTTCCGCAGCTCACCGATAGCGACGACCTCCTGGTGCTCGCACAGGCCACAATTCCCAGCTTCCTGCGCTACGGCGCCTACCCCTACATCGTCGTAATCCGCGAGCATCCAGGTGGAAAGCAGGCGGTCGAGCACCGTTTCTGCGGCTTGTTCACCGTCGCCGCGATGAACGCCAATGTCATGGAAATCCCGCTGATCTCGCGCCGGGTCAGCGAGGCAATCCGGATGGCACAGCGTGATCCGAGCCATCCGGCGCAGCTGCTGCTCGACATCATCCAGACGATTCCGCGGTCGGAGCTGTTCGCGCTCAGTTCGCGGGAGCTGTTGGACATGTCGATGGCCGTGGTCGACCTGGGGTCACGACGCCGAACGCTGCTGTTTCTGCGCGCCGACCAGCTCGCCCACTTCGTGTCCTGCCTGGTGTATCTGCCGCGCGACCGGTACACCACCGCGGTCCGACTCGAGATGCAGGACATCCTGGTCCGGGAGCTCGGCGGCGAGAGCATCGACTACGCCGCACGGGTAAGCGAATCGCCCTGGGCGGTGGTGCATTTCACCGTTCGGCTACCTGGTGGGTCGCGTCCGCAGGACGTCGACGTGTCACTGGAGAACGAGTCTCGCATCCAGGATCTGCTGACCGAGGCGGCGCGCACCTGGGGTGACCGGTTGCTCGGCGCCGTGCGGACCGGGTCGATCGACCAGGCAAAGGCGGAGCACTACTCGTCGGCGTTCACCGAGGACTACAAGCAGGCCGTCAGGCCCGATGACGCGATCAAGGACATCGCGATCATCGAGGAGCTGCAAGACAATTCGGTCAAGCTGGTGTTCTCGGAGGAGGACGGCCACGACGGGGCCGCCCGGTTGATCTGGTATCTCGGCGGCCGATCGGCCTCGCTGAGCCAGCTGCTGCCCATGTTGCAATCGATGGGTGTCATCGTGCTGGAGGAGCGGCCGTTCACGGTGACCCGCGCCGACGGCCTGCCGGTGTGGATCTACCAGTTCAAGATCTCGGTGCTCAGCGACATACCCGAAGAGCCGGAAGGGCCGGAGCGGGACGCGACCGCGGTGCGGTTCGCCGATGCCGTCACTGCGATCTGGCACGGCCGCGCTGAGATCGACCGGTTCAACGAGCTGGTGCTGCGTGCCGGGCTGACGTGGCAGCAGGTCGTCATTCTGCGAGCCTACGCAAAATACCTGCGGCAGGCAGGTTTTCCGTACAGCCAGGCACATATCGAGGGGGTGCTCAACGGCAATCCAGGCACGTCACGGTCGCTGGTCAAGCTCTTCGAGGCGATGTTCGATCCGGCCGCAGATCCCGAACGCAAGACAGCGCAGGCCGCCGCCGCATCGGTCGCCGCCGACATTGACGCGCTGACAAGCCTCGACACCGACCGCGTGCTGCGCGGCTTCGCGTCGATGATCCAGGCCACCCTGCGCACCAACTACTTTGTCCGCCGCCAGGATTCGGCCCGCGCTCAGAACGTGCTCGCCATCAAGATGAACCCGCGGCTGATCGACGAACTCCCGTTGCCGAGGCCGCGGTTCGAGATCTTCGTGTACTCGCCGCGCGTCGAAGGTGTGCACCTGCGCTTCGGGTTCGTCGCCCGAGGCGGGCTTCGGTGGTCGGACCGAAAAGAGGACTTCCGCACCGAGATCCTCGGCCTGGTCAAGGCGCAGGCGGTGAAGAACGCTGTGATCGTGCCCGTCGGCGCGAAGGGCGGATTCGTCGTCAAGCAGCCGGTGCGCGCCACCGGCGACGCCGCCGCCGACCGCGACGCGCAGCGCAATGAGGGCATCGCCTGCTACAAGCTGTTCATCTCCGGTCTGCTGGACCTGACCGACAACGTCGACCAGACCAGCGGCAACGTCGTCCCACCCGACGACGTCGTGCGCCGCGACGGCGACGACGCGTACTTGGTGGTCGCCGCGGACAAGGGCACGGCGACGTTCTCCGATATCGCCAACGAGGTCGCGAAGTCCTACGGCTTCTGGCTCGGTGACGCATTCGCCTCTGGCGGGTCGGTCGGCTACGACCACAAGGAAATGGGCATCACCGCCAAGGGTGCGTGGGAGAGTGTCAAACGTCACTTCCGTGAAATGGGCGTCGACACCCAGTCGGAGGACTTCACCGTCGTCGGTGTCGGCGACATGAGCGGCGACGTGTTCGGCAACGGAATGCTGCTGTCCCAGCAGATTCGGCTGGTCGCGGCGTTCGATCACCGGCATGTGTTCCTCGACCCGAATCCCAACGCGGCGTCGTCGTGGGATGAACGCAAGCGGATGTTCGAGCTGCCGCGCTCGACGTGGGACGACTACAACAAATCGTTGATCAGCGAGGGCGGCGGCGTCTACAGCCGCGAGCAGAAGTCGATCCCGATCAGCCCGCAGGTGCGTGCCGCCCTCGGCATCGAGGACGGTGTCGACGAACTACCGCCGCCCGACCTGCTGCGCCGGATCCTGAAGGCGCCGGTGGACCTGCTGTGGAACGGCGGCATCGGCACCTACGTCAAGGCCGAGATTGAATCCGACGCCGACGTCGGCGACCGCGCCAACGACATGATCCGCGTCAACGGAAACCAGGTGCGTGCCAAGGTGATCGGCGAAGGCGGCAACCTGGGCGTCACGTCGTTGGGTCGTGTCGAGTTCGACCTGGCCGGCGGCCGCATCAACACCGACGCGTTGGACAACTCCGCCGGTGTCGACTGCTCCGACCATGAGGTCAACATCAAGATTTTGATCGATGCGCTGGTGAGCACCGGCAAGGTGCGGCCGGAGGACCGGACGAATCTGCTGCTGTCGATGACCGACGAAGTGGGTGAGCTGGTTCTCGTCGACAACAAGGACCAGAACGACCTGATGGGCACCAGCCGGGCCAATGCCGCCAGCCTGCTGCCGGTACACGCCCGCCAGATCAAGGATCTCGAGGCCGACCGCGGATTGAATCGAGAACTCGAGGCGCTGCCATCGGAGAAGGAGATCCGGCGGCGCACCGAAGCCGGAATCGGGCTCACCTCACCAGAACTCTCGACGCTGATGGCCCACGTCAAGCTGGACCTCAAGGAGAAGGTGCTGGCCAGCGACCTGCCAGATCAGGAGGTGTTCGCCTCCCGGTTGCCGCGGTACTTCCCGACGCAGTTGCGCGAGCAGTTCGGCACCGAGATCCGTTCGCACCAACTACGTCGCGAGATCATCTCGACGATGCTGGTGAACGATGTCGTCGACGCCGCAGGAATTTCGTATGTGTACCGGGTGATGGAAGACGTCGGCGTCGGGCCGGCCGACGCGGTGCGGTCCTATGTCGCGACCGACGCGATCTTCCGCATCGAGGAGGTGTGGCGGGCGATCAGGGCTGCGAGTGTGGCCGTGAACGTCTCGGACCGGCTGACGCTGGATCTGCGTCGGCAGATCGACCGGGCGGGCCGCTGGCTGCTCAACTACCGGCCGCAGCCGTTGGCCGTCGGCGCCGAGATCAACCGGTTCGCCAAGAAGGTCGCCGAGTTGACCCCGCGCATGCGCGAGTGGCTCCGTGGCGACGACCGGGCGATCGTCGAGAAGGAAACCGCGCAGTTCGCCGCGCACGGTGTGTCGGAAGACCTTGCCTACGCGGTCGCGTCGGGCCTCTATCAGTACAGCCTGCTCGACATCATCGACATCGCCGACATCGTCGACCGGGATCCGGCGGAGGTGGCCGACACGTACTTCGCGTTGATGGAGTACCTCGGCACCGACGGGCTGCTGACCGCGATCTCCGGTCTGCCGCGCGACGATCGGTGGCATTCGTTGGCACGGTTGGCGATTCGCGATGACATCTACGGATCGCTGCGGTCGCTGTGCTTCGATGTGCTTGCCGTCGGCGAGCCGGAGGAGCGCGGCGAGGAGAAGATCGAGGAGTGGCAGCTGATCAACGGCTCGCGCGTGCAGCGGGCGCGACGCACGTTGAACGAGATCTACCAGTCGGACGTGCGTGACCTCGCGACGCTGTCGGTGGCTGCGCGGCAGATCCGCAGCATGACGCGTGCGAGCGGAACGGGGACTTCTGGGTGACGACGGGCTTTGTCGCGCCGGTGCATGTGCGCTGGTCAGACATCGACATGTACCAGCACATCAACCACGGCACCATGGTCACACTGCTCGAAGAGGCCCGAATCCCGTTCCTGCGTGAGCCGTTCGAGGCCGTCATCGACGAGATCGGCCTGCTGATTCACGAGGTGAAAATCCTGTACAAGGGCCAGCTACGGCTGAGGGATTCGCCGTTGCAGGTCACGATGTGGTCGAAGCGGGTGCGCGCGGTCGACTTCACCATCGGCTACGAGGTGCGTTCGGTGAACAAGCCGGCCGACTCCAAGCCGGCGGTGATCGCCGAGACGCAGTTGGCCGCTGTGCACATCAAAGAACAACGGCTGCAGCGACTTTCGCCTGAACAGCATGAGTACCTACGGCGCTGGTCGCGATGACCAGCCCGGAGCGGGGAATCTGGCTGAAGGACGCCACCCACCGCGAGGACCTCGCCACGTTCGTCGAACGGGCGATGCGACTGGACGACGCGGCCGTCATTCGATTGCGGGAGCGTGAAGGTGGCTCGGTGGTCGCCTGGGTCTCAACCGGTTTCGACGTGCTGGCCAGTCGGGTGGTGGCGGGCACGATTCGGCCGTCGGACCTCAGCGCGGGCGCCGACGCGCTTGTCCAAGGGCTTGGCACGATGGACCGCAGCGGTCACGTCGACCCGGGGTTCCCGATGGACTCGGCGTGGCGCGGCGCATTGCCGCCGGATTCCGGCTTCGCGCACATCGACGACGTGCCCGCGCGTGTGGTGCTGAATCTGGCCCAGCGGGGCGTCGCGCTGGCCAAGGAGCATGGCAGTTCGCATGGGCCGCCGGTGTCGCTGCTCGACCAGGAGGTGCTCGCGGTGAGCTCCGAACAGGGTGACGTCCACATCCCGATGCGCTGTGTATTCGCCTTGACGGCAATGGGTTTCCTGCCGCAGTCGTCGGCGGCTGGTCGCGGACGAGAGGAGCGCAACGACCAGGACAGCATGGGGCTCGATCCCGACACGGTGGCCGCCGACGAGATCGTGCGGGTGCGCGCCCTGCCGGCATGGCTGCGCATCGATGCGCGGTTCGGCTCGGTGTACCGCCGTCGCGGTGACCCCGCCCTGGTTCTGCGGTAGTTCTAGACGTGTCCTGCCAGCGGCGGGGTCGTGGTCACGTACGGGTTGAAGATCGTCGTCGGTGTCGTCGGAGTGTCCTCGTCAGTTGCCTCGACCGACGTGTCGTCGGTGGGAGTCCGGCCGGCCGACGGCGGTGGCGCGGGCGGCGCCAGGTTCTGCTCGCTCGTCTGCACACTGGGTCGGGCGTAGCTGGTTGTCGTTGACAACGAGGATGCCCAGGATTGCGGCTCGCTCGATGTCGGCGGAGGCGCAACAGATTCCGGCGGCGCCAACGAGTCCTCAGAAGTCCTCACGACGGCGAATACCAACACGATGACCAGAACGACTGCTGCCGTGCCCGCAGAGAAGATGACGGGTGGACGCTCGAACCACGACTTCAAGTCGTCTTCGTCGAGCGGCACGCCGAAATGCTAAACCAGCCAGGCTGAGGTGTTCGGCGGGAGCGTGCCGCCGACCAGTTCGCCGCTGGCCAGCAGCACGTCACCGGGCGGCAGGACGACGGGCTTGTCGCCGGCGTTCAGCACGCACACCAGCCCGCCACCGACGACCCGGTACATCAGCACGTCGGCCTGCGCGTCCAGCCATTCGATCACGGCGCCGTCGAATTCGCTTCTGGCGTGCCGCAATCGGAGCGCCTCGCGGAAGAACGACAGCGTCGAGTCGGGGTCGGCCACCTGCTTCTCGACGGTCAGCGTCGACCACTCCTGCGGCAGCGGCAGCCAAGTGTCGGGGTTCTCGGAGAACCCGAACGGGGGAGTGTTGCCCTCCCACGGCATCGGCACGCGCGACGCGTCACGTCCGCGACGGGTGTGCCCCGAGCGCTCCCACACCGGGTCACGCAGCGCCTCGTCGGGCAGGTCGACGTTGGCCAAACCCAGCTCTTCACCGTTGTAGATGAACACCGCGCCCGGCAGACCCAGCATCGCCAGCGCCATCGCCCACGCGCGGGAGAGGCCGACGCTGCCGCCGCCGTAGCGGGTGACCTCACGGTCGACGTCGTGGTTGGACAGCGTCCACGTCGGCGTCGCGTTCTCGATCGCCGCGGCGGCCAACGAGTTCTCGATCGCGCTGCGAATGTCGGCCGCGTCGTATTCGGCCCGCAGCAACCGGAAGTTGAAGCCCAGGTGCAACTCGTCGGCGCGCAGATAACGGGCGAACTGCTCGTTGTCGTACACCCACACCTCGCCGATCGCGACCGCCTGCGGGTAATCGTTGAGCACGGTGCGGATGTGGCGGTGGATGTCGTGCACGCCGTCGTGGTTGAACCGCGGATCGTTGTCCATGTCGGCCAGCAGCACCTCGGCCTTGATGACCTCCATGTCGGGCAGGCCGGGCGGCTTGGACATGCCGTGCGCGACGTCGATGCGGAAGCCGTCGACGCCGCGTTCCAGCCAGAACCGCAGCGTCTTCTCGAGATCGTCGTAGACCTCGCGGTTCTCCCAGTTGAGGTCGGGCTGCTCGGCGTCGAACAGATGCAGGTAGTACTGGCCCGGGTTGCCGTCGGGTTCGGTGACGCGGGTCCAGGCGGGGCCGCCGAAGATCGACACCCAGTTGTTGGGCGGATGCACCCCGCCGGGGCCGGTGCCGTCGCGGAAGATATAGCGCTCGCGCGCATCGGTGCCGGGTCCCGCGGCGAGCGCGGCCTGAAACCACGGATGCGCCGAGCTGGTGTGGTTGGGCACCAGATCCATCGTCACCTTGATGCCCCGCGCGTGCGCCGCCTCGATCAGCCTCTCCAGCGCCGCCATGCCGCCGAACAGCGGGTCGACGTCGCGAGGGTCGGCGACGTCGTAGCCGTTGTCGGCCATCGGCGACACCATCACCGGGTTGAGCCAGATCGCGTCGATGCCCAGTGTCTCGAGGTAGTCGAGCTTGGCGGTGACACCGTCGAGGTCGCCGACGCCGTCGCCGCTGCTGTCGCAGAACGACTTCGGATACACCTGATAGAACACGGCCCGCGACCACCACGGCCGGGTGTTCGGATCGGTCACGCCCGCAACCTACACCGCGACGGTGTCGTCGTCAGAACGGCGAGTTCACCATCGAGTGGGCGGCCATCTCGAGGTAATCCAGCAGCGCCTTGCGGTGGTCGTCGTCGAGGGTCTCGGAGTCGATCGACGCGATCGCGGTGTGCATGCAGCGCAGCCAGGCGTCGCGCTCGATGAAGCCGATTTTGAACGGGCTGTGACGCATGCGGAGCCGGGGGTGCCCGCGTTGGTCGGAGTACGTGCGCGGGCCGCCCCAGTACTGCTCGAGGAACATCCGCAGCCGCACCTCGGCGGCGTCGAGGTCGTCCTCCGGGTACAGCGGGCGCAGGATCTCGTCTTCGCGGACGAGCTGGTAGAACCGCGACACGATGGCGTCAAAAGTGTCGTGGCCACCCACTTCGTCGTAAAAGGATCTCTGCGGCTGTGTCACGCCACCCATTGTTCCTGCTGCCCGAATGTGGGCGCGAGCCGGTTATGTCATGTGAAGTTCATCGGGGTGACCTGCGGACACGAATGGATTTGTTATGCGATAGACCCAAATTCATGGTGGACTGTCCGTCGGAGGACGAATGGCGCATCGCAAAAAAAGCCGCGGCCACCGGCATCCCGGACCCGCGGCGGGCGGACCTGGGGCCGCGCTCACCCCAACGTTGCTGCACAGCGTCGAAACCCGGCCCTCCTCCACCTCCCGCGACGGCTCGCTCTGGGGCCGTCGCCGCGTGTTGCTCCTCAACTCGACCTATGAGCCGTTGACCGCGCTGCCGATGCGACGGGCGGTGGTCATGCTGATGTGCGGCAAGGCCGACGTCGTGCACGACGACCCGTCGGGGCCGGTGATCCACTCGGCCAGCCGCACGATCGTGGTGCCGTCGGTGATCCGGCTGCGGTCCTATGTGCGGGTGCCGTATCGGGCGCGCATCCCGATGACCCGCGCGGCGCTCATGCACCGCGACCGGTTCCGCTGCGCCTACTGCGGCAACAAGGCCGACACCGTCGACCATGTGGTGCCTCGCAGCCGCGGCGGCGACCACACCTGGGAGAACTGTGTGGCCGCGTGCTCGCCGTGCAACCACCGCAAGGCCGACCGGCTGCTCGCGGAACTGGGCTGGTCGCTGCGCGCGACGCCTGCGCGACCCAAGGGTCAGCACTGGCGACTGCTCTCCACCGTCAAGGAACTCGACCCGGCATGGGTGAGATACCTGGGTGAGGGCGCGGCATAGCCTGTCGCCGCGATAGGGTCTGCCCGTGAGCACCGCACTTACGCATTCGCTTCTCGGCGGCGTCCCGCTGCTGATCCTGTTGATTCTGATCGTGTTGATCTGGGGCGTCGGCAAGAACCGCAAGGGACCGCATCCGGCGGCCTACAAGATGGCCGACCAAGAATGGACCCATGAGCCGATCCTGTGGGCCTCCGACGAGCCCGCTTCGCACGGCCATGACCACCCGTTGACGATTGGAGGCGGCGCAAGTGGCAAGTGGTGAAGTCGCCACGCGCGTACCCGCCGAGCTGCCCCGCGGCTTCGTCGTCACTACCAGCGGACGGGTCTCCGGCGTCACCGAGCCCGGCGAGGTATCGGTCACCTACCCGTTCTCGGTGCATGACTTGGTGCGCCTCGATGATGCGTTGAAGTACGGCTCGCGGAAGGCCGAGGCCCGCTTTGCGGTCTACGTCGGCGAACTCGGTACCGACACCGCCGCGACCGCCCGCGAGATCCTGGCCAAGGTGCCGACGCCGAACAACGCGGTGTTGTTGGCGGTGTCGCCGAACCAGAAGGCGATCGAGGTCGCCTACGGCGCCGAGTTGCAGGGCCGCGGGATCGAGGAGTCGGCCCCGCTCGGGGTGAAGGCCGCCGCGGCGTCCTTCAATTACGGCAACTTGATGACGGGCCTCGTCGCCGCAATCGATACGATGAGCGCAGGCGTATCCCCGGCCTAGCCTTCCCTCCCCGCGCCCTCCCCGCGAGCGTGCGTGTCTGCGCACGACACGCCGCGGCTTTTCGGGAGTTCACGCACCGTCGCCCGCGCGCGAGCGTGCGCAGTCTGGTGCCATATGCCGGCGTGTCGGCTGCAGACACGCTCGCGGGTGGGCGGTACCCCCAACTCGCGGGAGGGGTCACGAGATGTCGAAGGCTCGGGCGCGTAGCGCGCGTTCGACGCCCGCTCGGCCCTCGATCACCAGTCGCCGCAGCGCAGGCGGAAGTTCGCCCGCGAGGAATCGGTCGGCGGCGTCCAGGGCGTCCTGGCTGATGTCCCACGACGGGTAGAGGCCGATGACGACCGTCTGCGCGACCTCGCTGGAGCGTCGCTGCCACACACCGGGGATGGCGTCGAAGTACCTGGCAGTGAACGGCTGCAGCAGCGCCTGCTGACCGGGCTGCACGAAGCCGTCGATGACCGCACGCCCGACGATGTTGGGCAGCGTGTCGTCCTCGATGACGAGCTGCCAGGCGGTCTCCTTCACCGCGAGCTGCGGCCGTGCTGCCGCCGCCCGCGCCGCATTGCGGTGGCCGGCGGCCGTCGGATCGCGTTCGGCCTCGGCGTCGATGAATGGCGTCGCCTGGCTCTCGTTGTCGATATCGCCAGCGGCGGCCAGTGCGGTGACGATGCGCCACCGCAGGTCCGTGTCGACGTCGAGGCCGGCGAGGCCGTGCTCGGCGGGGTCGGTGTCCAGCAGCGCAGCCAGCACCGCGACATGGCGAAGCGACAGCACCGACGTGCACAGCGCGTTGACGTACGCCAGCTGGTGGTCCGATCCCTGCTCGGCGGCGCGGGCCAGCTCCAACAGCCGGTCGGCGAACGGCGGCCAGCCGTCCGAGCACGCCCAGTCGGGGTCGGCGTATGAGTGCAGCGCGGTCTGCGCTTGCAGCAGCAGCCGCTGGGCCACACCGACTTCCGTCTCGGCGCCGACGCCCGCCGCGACGAGTGCGACGAAGTCGCGGGCCTTCAGCTCGGCCTCGCGTGTCATCTCCCACGCCGCCGACCAGGCCAGCGTGCGGGGCAGCGGTTCGGCGATGTCGGCGATGCGGGTCAGCACCGTCTGCAGCGAGTCCGGGTCGAGCCGTAGCGAGCAGTAGGTCAGGTCGTCGTCGTTGACGAGGATCAACTTCCCGCGGGGAATGCCTTGCAGCGCAGGCACTTCAGTGGAGTCGCCCTCGATGTCGAGTTCTTCGCGATGAACCCGCACCAGCTTGCCGGAGCCAATGTCGTCATAGACGCCAACGGCCAACCGGTGCACCCGGGTCTCGCCGGCGCCGGGCACGGCACCACTCTGGCTGATGGCGAAACGGCTGAACCGGCCGTCGGCATCGACGTCGAAGTCGGCGCGCAGCGTGTTGAGGCCGGTGGTCTTCAGCCACTGTCGGCCCCACTGCGACAGGTCGCGGCCGGACGACTTCTCCAGCGCGCCGAGCAGATCGCCGAAGGTGGCGTTGTCGAACGCGTGGTCGCGGAAATAGTCCCGCAGGCCGGCCAGGAACGCCTCGAGGCCGACGTAGGCCACCAACTGCTTGAGGACGCTGGCGCCCTTGGCATAGGTGATGCCGTCGAAGTTGACCTCGACGGCGGCCAGGTCGGGAATGTCGGCGGCGACGGGGTGCGTCGACGGCAACTGGTCCTGCCGGTACGCCCAGGACTTCTCGGCGTTGGCGAATGTCGTCCACGCCTCTTTGTATTCGGTGGCTTCGCTTTGGCACAGCACCGACGCGAACGTCGCGAACGACTCGTTGAGCCACAGGTCGTCCCACCACTTCATGGTCACCAGGTCACCGAACCACATGTGAGCCATCTCGTGTAGCACGGTCTCGGCGCGACGCTCATACGACGCGCGGGTGACCTTGCTGCGGAAGACGTAGTCCTCCAAAAACGTTACGGCTCCGGCGTTTTCCATCGCGCCGGCGTTGAACTCCGGCACGAACAGCTGGTCGTACTTGCCGAACGCGTAGGGCTCGCCGAAGTTGCGGTGGTAGAAATCGAAGCCCTGCTTTGTCTCGGTAAACAGCCGCTCGGCATCCATGAACTCCTGCAACGACTTTCGGCAGAACAGACCCAGCGGGATCTCGCCGTGCTCGTCTGTGTAGACGTCACGCCAGAACGCGTACGGTCCGGCGATCAGCGCGACGAGGTAGGTGCTCATCCGCGGCGTCGTCGCGAACGTCAGCATCTTGGCGTCGCCTGCCACCTCCGCGCCGGACGGGGCGCCGTTGGACACCACCTCCCAGTGGGCAGGCGCGGTCACTGTGATGTCGAACGTCGCCTTCAAGTCGGGCTGGTCGAAACACGCGAACATCCTTTTGGCGTCGGCGGTTTCGAACTGCGAGTAGAGATAGACCTCGTTGTCGACGGGGTCGACGAAGCGGTGCAGGCCCTCCCCGGTGTTGGAGTAGCGGCACACCGCGTCGACGACGAGAGTGTTGCGCTGTTGTAGCCCGGGCAGAAGGATGCCGGTGGATTCGTCGTAGCCGGACACGTCGAGATCGATGCCGTTGAGGGTGGCGCGCTGAACACTGTCGGCGGCGAGGTCGATGTAGGTGTCGGCGCCGGGTAGGGCCTCGAACTCCACGGTCGTCAGGGACCTGAATGTCTTGTCGCCGGGCGCGCCGGCGCCGTCGGTCAGGTCGAGGTCGATGACGTAGCGGTCGACGGTGACGAGCGCGGCCCGTTCGATGGCCTGGTCGCGAGTGAGATTGGGAAGAGCCACACGTCCAACCTAGTGGCCCGCTACGTGCGGGGCTGACTGAGCGACGTCTGGCTACTGTCCCGGCAGTCGAGGCAGGCCCGGCATCGCCCCCGGTACTCCCGGCAGGCCCGGTGTCTGCTGCAGCATGTTGAGGAAGGTGCCGTTGCCGATCGACCCCATCATCTGCGGGCAGTACATCGATATCGCGATGCCGGTGAAGAACGCCGCCAGGTCGGGGTTGATGCCGTTATTGGCGACCGTCGTCGCCACTTGGGCGAACGACTTCCCCGGTTCGACCAGCATGGGGCATACTTGCTGGCCCAGCTGAGCGGTGAGATCGGGGTTGTTGCCCGCGAGAGGGATATTGGCCCGGTTCAGCGCAGACAGGAAGGCGTCGTTGGTGTTGTCTGCCGGGGCTGGCGCGGCGAACGCGGTGGCCGCTGCAATCATGGAGGCCGTGACAGCCAAGGTGCTGACTTTGGGTAATAGATTCACTTGGGTAACAGTGGTATGCCTGGGTCACATTGACAACACGCTTGGATAAAGGTTTGGAACAGTTGCGCGCGGCGCATGGTTGCGCCTTTTGAGCTCTGTTCCACAAGTCGACTCGAGAGGACGATCAATGCCCAAGAAGTCCGTCGCCGATTTCTGGTTCGACCCGCTGTGCCCGTGGTGCTGGATTACGTCGCGATGGATCCTCGAGGTGGAGAAGGTCCGCGATATCGAGGTGAACTTCCACGTGATGAGCCTCGCGGTGCTCAACGAGAACAAGGACGTGCCCGAGGAATACAAGAAGGGCCTGGCGCAGGCGTGGAAGCCGGTGCGGGTGGCCATCGCTGCCGAGCAGAACAAAGGTTCCGAGGTGCTCGCGCCGCTGTACACAGCGATGGGCACGCGGATCCACAACAAGGGCTACCGCGAGTTCGACCCCGATTTCACCAAAGTCATCAGCGAGTCGCTCGAAGAGGTCGGGCTGCCCGCCGAGCTGGCGGAGGCTGCCGACACCGACAAGTACGACGAGGCGCTGCGCAAGAGCCATCACGAGGGCATGGACGCCGTCGGCGACGACGTCGGCACGCCGACGATTCACGTGAACGGCGTCGCGTTCTTCGGGCCGGTGATGTCGAAGATCCCGCGCGGCGAGGAGGCGGGCAAGCTGTGGGACGCGTCGGTGACGTTCGCGTCGTATCCGCACTTCTGGGAGCTCAAGCGCACGCGCACCGAGCCGCCGACGTTCGACTGAGCGCTACGGCTCGACAGGTGAGGGTCGCGCTCGCTCCCAGACGATCCTGACGCGATCCCAGGACGTATCGGCGTCGAGCTACCAATCGCTGAGCGTCGAAGCGGAAGTGGCGCAACTGCTTGGTGCCGACGAGGTTGGGAAACCATCCCGACTCGATGTGGTGGGTGATCGCTGCATTGTCGGCGTCGATCGTGTATGTGCCGAAGTAACCGAAGTAGTTCGGCCACGCCGCGGTCATCTCAGCAGGCGTCGCCTCGCGCCAGTCGTCGCTGCCGAACACTTGCTGATCGGCCCGCACCAGCTGCGCTGAGACGTGGCCGTCGGCGGTGTACATGAGTTGACCGAGGGCACCGTCGCCCAACGGAAGCAGTGTCGATCCGTCGTCGGCGAACGACTCCCAGCTGACCAGCGACCAGGACCCGACGAGCCTTTCGCGTATTGCGTCGAGTTCTCGATTCGTGAGCGTCAGGTCTCCTTCCTGCTCGTGGCTACCAGTAGACGTCTGTCGGCGGCGAACCGTGAGATTGATCTGCCAGAATGACCGCCATGCGCGTCTACCTGGGCTCTGACCATGCCGGCTTCGAACTCAAGAACGAGATCATCGAGCACATCAAGAAGAACGGGCACGAGCCCATCGACTGCGGCGCCTACACGTATGACGCCGAGGACGACTACCCGGCGTTCTGCATCGCGGCCGCGCTGAAGACCGTCGGCGACAACGAAAGCCTCGGCATCGTGATCGGCGGCTCCGGCAACGGCGAACAGATCGCCGCGAACAAGGTGCCCGGCGTGCGCTGTGCGTTGGCGTGGAGCACCGAGACGGCCAAACTCGCGAGGGAGCACAACAACGCCCAGGTGATGGGGATCGGTGCCCGCATGCACACCGTGCCAGAGGCGTTGGAGATCGTCGATGCATTCTTGAGTGCCGAGTGGTCGAAAGCTGAACGGCACCAACGTCGTATCGACATCCTGAAGAAGTACGAAGAGACGCACGTGCCGCCGACTGTGCCGGGCGCGCCGGCGTAACGGATGCCCGAAGGCCACACCCTCCACCGGCTGGCACGGCTTCACCAGCGCAGGTTCGGCCGCGCGCCCGTCATTGTGTCCAGTCCGCAGGGCCGCTTTGAAGACGGGGCGATGGCTGTCAGCGGCCGGGTGCTGAAAAGGGCGTCTGCGTGGGGAAAGCACCTGTTTCACCACTACGAGGGTGGCCGCGTCGTGCATGTGCACCTCGGGTTGTACGGCTCGTTTACCGAGGTCGAGGTGCCGATGCCACTGCCGATGGGGCAGGTGCGGATGCGGATGGTCGGCGCGGAGTTCGGCACCGATCTGCGGGGGCCGACGGTGTGCGAGGTGATCGAGGAGCCGGACGTCGACGACGTGGTGGCGCGGCTCGGCCCGGACCCCTTGCGGCGCGACGCCGACGGGGAATTGGCGTGGAAGCGAATCGCCAAGTCCCGCAGACCGATCGGTGCGCTTCTGATGGATCAGACAGTGATCGCCGGGGTCGGTAACGTATATCGCAACGAGTTGCTGTTCCGGCATCGCATCGACCCGTACCGGCCTGGGGTGGACATCGACGCCGACGAGTTCGCGGCCATGTGGGCCGATCTTGTTGAGCTGATGAAGGTCGGCTTGCGGCGCGGCAAGATCGTCGTCGTCGAACGCGAACACGATCACGGTCTGCCGTCGTATCGGCAGGGTCGTCCGCGCACCTACGTCTATCGGCGGGCGGGCGAACCGTGTCGGGTGTGCGGGACGACGGTGCTGACCGCGGTGCTCGAGGGGCGCAATCTGTTCTGGTGCCCGCACTGCCAGAGGTAAGGCCGTGGCAATCATGCCGCACTGCGTGGTCTGCGGCTTCCACAGCGGGGCCGAGGTCGCGGGTTCCGTCGCTGTGCCGAACATCTGAAACGGGCGCGCAGACTGCGTCGGCCACCAAGTGGAGAAGCCGTCGAGTTGATGCGAGCCGGCGGACGCGTATCGATGAAGGAGCGGCTCCGCGGCTTGTTGCGGTTCTAGAAACCGCCGAAGTCGCCGCCGAAGTCGCCACCGCCGAAATCGCCACCGCCCCAGCCGCCGCCGTCGCCGCCTCCGCCGTCCCACCAGCCGCCCCCGCCGTCGCCGCCACCCCCGCCGTCCCCGCCGTCGAAGCCACCGGCGTCCGTCGAACCGTCTGCGCCGGCATCCTGCCCGTCGGCAAGGCCGTCGGAATAGCCGTCGCCATAACCACTTTCGAAGCCTTGTGCGCCGTAGTCCACTCCGTGCATGCCGGAGAACATGGCATCAAAGAGCAGCACCGAACCGAGGCCCCAAGCGCCGGCCACCAGCGCGGGCTTCCACCACGGCTCGGAGTACCAGCCCGCGGGCACGGGCCGCCCGGCCACGCGGCCGCCGGGGTAGTAGTTCGGCGTGCGCTCCGACGGACGGGGTGATGCCTCGATTTCGCGGCCCTCGAAGTTGACGCGACGATCCTCGGTGACTGAGCCGGCCGAATTCTGGCCGACGAGCGACTCGATCTTGGGTCCGGGGTCCATGCCCATCGCGGTGCGGGCAGCGCGCACGTAGTACAGCCCTTCCAAGGCGCTTTCCTTTGCGAGCAATGCCTGCTTCGAGGTGGTGGCCTGGTCGATCTGCGACCCCGCAGCGGTGAATCGCTCCGACGCGTCGGCGAGGGCTTGCTTCGACGCGTCGTCGGTGCCGGTCAGGCTCAGCACCTGGCCGCCGAGGCGATCGATGACTCTGCGTGCGTCGGCCTTGGCGTCGGCCAAAGAGGCCGCCGACCGGTTACTGGAATTGCGCGACGCGCTCCAGATGGCGAGGCCGATCGCTACCACGACCAGGATGATGAGGACCAGCAAGACGCCGTTCATGGCGTCCAGCGTACCCACAGGAATTGGCGGTTCCGGGGCCGCGAATCAATCGGCGGTTACGCCCAGAGCGGAGTAGACCTCGTCGGACAGCGCCCGGCTGCGCGGGTCGGCATTGCATTTCGTCGCGTCGAAGTAATTCATCACGTACGCGTAGCCGATCCGATGTTCGAGGTCGACGAATCCGTACGATCCGCCGGAACCGCCGTGGCCGAAGATCCGCTTGTTCGGGCCCGCGACCCCGCGCTGGTTGAGCATGTAGCCCAGTCCCCAGCCGTGGTCGGCGACGCGTTGGCCCAGCACGACGTCGGTGTCGAAGCCGCCCTGCGAGACTCGGCATTTCTCCATGTGCTCGTAGCTCAGGATCTTGCCCTGCGCGAGGGCGTTGTAGAAGGTCGCGAGTCCGAGCGCGGTGACATGGGCGTTGGTGGAGGGG
>JBKPSU010000187.1:0-45418 GCA_046735135.1 Actinomycetota bacterium | reverse complement strand
CCTCCGGCGAGCGCCTGGCAGTCCCCTGTGGGCAAGCTCCTGCTACGCCCCCGGCTGGTCAATGCACTAGCTGCGCCCCCGATTCGCGACCCGCGCCTACCGCGGCAGCCGCAATCTGCGGGCCGTGCAAACGCTGCTCGGACACTCGTCTGTGGCCACGACCGTGGTACACCGCCGTCGACGACGACGAGATACGCGCGGCGATGATGCCCGCGAAACCGCTGTTCGAAAGTTGTTCAGAGACAAGGACAATCCCACCAACGCTTCAACGGCGCTGGCCGCATCCGCCGATATAGCGAACGGCTTTAAGCATCGTGAACTTGACCACCCGAGTTACACCCCCGGAGGGTATGCGACTGTTTTGTCCCACACGCAAGGCATTCGACTTCCAGCCAAGCTTCCGGCCAGCTTCTCTACGAATCATTGGACGATCTCGGCCGCCGGGGACATGTTTGACGTGGTCGAGTTGGCCGACCAAGCGGTCGCGGCCTGGGACAAGTGGCTGAAGTCCTACAACGTTCTGCCGCACACTCATCCGTAGTCCAGAACCCGCGAGGGCGGTGGCTGGCCCCTTTGAGCAGACGGAGCGGCCAACGGAACATGAGCGTGGTCGGCACTGCGGCCGGCGGCTAGGCCGCCGCACCGCCGAGGGTGACGGCGCAGGCGATGACGCGGTCGGCCAGCGCCGGCACCTCGTCGCGGTCGGCGGTGTAGATGCGGGCGGCCAGGCCGAGCAGCTCGGCCGCTGGGTCGGCGGGCAGGCCGGCGGCCGCAGCCTGCTCGGGTCGGCCGACGGTGGCGGCTCGGCTGGCAGGGTGAACGTCGCGCGCAGGACTCGGTACAAGCGCTCGCCGGCGTCGTCGATTCTTGTTTCCACCTCGACGTCGGCGAAGTGCAGTATCCGTTGAGCTACCAGTGTTTTGACGTACTCACCGAGCGGCGTGTTCGACCACATGCCTCGTAGCCGAGGTGTGCCCTTGCGGTCGACGAATGGCCGCCCCGACCCGACGACATGCATGGCATCGCCGCGGTGAACCGCGACGGGCAGCCGGGCCGGGAAGATGAATTGTCCCGGCCCGACCACGACGCCGTGGCGGTCACGGTGACCACCCAGGATGACGTCGAACGCGGCGCTGCCGCCCTTGACCGGATGGGCGCGCGCTCTCCACAGCTCCGCCGCCGCACTCACTCCTGCGCGGCGTCCTGCTTTGCAGCAGCGGCCTTGCCGCTGCGCTTGCCGCCGACGTGTTGGACCCATCCCGACAGTCGGGCACCTCGGCGGTGGCGCCGTCGGCGTACACCTTGCCGTCGTGGCAAACCCGAATGCCCGGCGCAACTTTGATTTTCACGGCCCCGCCCCCTTATGCGGTCAGGTCGCCGACGACGACGCCCAGCGGGCTGAACACCGACGTGGCGAACCGGCCCTCACACCGCGCGCGGATCAGGTTTTCGCTGAAGTCCGTCGCGTTGGAGTTCTCCGACCACTGCACCCCGGTGCCCTGGCTGTCGATGTTCACCGCCACCGCGTCGCGTGCAAGCACGTGCACACCGTCGTCGGCGGCATCGACCCGCCCAAGGCCGAGCGATGAGATGAACGACCGGACATGGTGCCTCAGATGTGTTCCCATCAATAGCGACAGAAGGGCAGATGGCCAGTGACCAACCCGAACACCCCCGACGTGACGATCTCACCCCACAGCGACTCCTTGAAGGCGGTGGTCCGCGGCAACACCGAACAGGTCCAGGGCCAAGGCGATTTCGAGCTGTTCGACGAATTGTTCGCCGATGATTTTGTCGACCACACTCCTCAGCCCGGCACTACGCCCGACAAAGCCGGCGTTCTCATCCTTTACAAGCGGCTGCGCGACGCGTTTCCCGACTTCCGCCCCGAGATCCATTGGCAAACAGTGGACGGCGACATTGTCACCACGTACAAGACCTATCACGGCACCCAGCTCGGGGACTTCCTCGGCATCGCCCCCACCGGTAAGGCCGTCCATTTCGAAACGGTCGACGCCATGCGGGTCCGCGACGGCAAGATCACCGACCACTGGGGCGTGGCCAACCTGTACTCGGTCCTGCAACAACTTGGACAACTGCCGCCTACCTGATCCGGACAGCGGGTCAGGATCGATGTCGATGGTCGAGGGGTGCCTTTCATCCTGTGTCCTGGTACGCGGCCCGCGACCGTCGGCGCCTCGGCCGGCCCGACACTGTGTTCACGTCAGCCTTCTGGGACCCGATCTACAACTGGGTCGTGCCAGCCTGATGTACTCCAGCAACTTCCTCAAGGTGGATCTGACGGAGAAATCGTCCGATAGCGGCGACAACTGCACTAGTACGTGCTCCGTCGACCAGATCGAAACCGTGACCGACGCCTGGCAACTCGACATAACCCACGGGCGCCGCGGACACGGATCGCAACGTGTGGACGAACGTGCGCGCCTCGTCGACAGGAATGAGGCTGTCACGGCTTCCGTGGACAACGAGAAACGGTGGCGCGGCTTCGTGGATCCGATCCACCGGCGATGCCGCGCCAAACACCTCGGGGTGGCGAGCCTGTGAGCGCTTGACGACTACACGCTCGAGGAATTCCATGAATCGTGCGCGCTGGACAGTGGAACGGTCCTGCCAGTCGTACAGGCCGTACAGACTGACGACTGCATCGATGGATGTGTCGGCGTCAGCGGGTAGTTCGGTTTGCCACTGTGGGTCGTTGGCGGTGAGCCCAGCCAGCGTTGCCAGGTGGCCGCCGGCCGAACACCCAGCGGCGACAATGAATTTGGGGTCTCCACCGAATTCGGCGACGTTGGCGCGCGCCCACGCGATCGCAGCTTTCACATCGGTCATCTGACGCGGCCAGCGATGTTGCGGGCTGGTCCGATATTCGAGAGACAAACAGACCCAGCCTCGTCTGACCAGATGGGCCATTAGCGCATGGCCCTGCAGTGTCCGGCTTCCGAACACCCACGCGCCGCCCGGAATGTAGACCAGCACCGGAGCGGGGGCGCCGGGGTGTTCCTGGCTTCGCCATACGTCGAGTACTTGGCTGGGGTGATCGCCGTAGTGCACAGATGACCGATGCACGTAGCGGCGCTGCCCGGACGCCTTCCACAGGGGGGCTCGCTGCGGATGGGACGGCCACGGATGTGCAAGGTCGTCGGCGCTCACGATGCCCTGCAACGCCTCCGTCAGTACCGTCGGCGTCAGGGCGAGCTGTTGACGTCGGAGTTGGTAGCCGCCCGGGTCGAACCGCGCGCTGGCCGTCGCCCAGACGATGCCGGGAAGATATGTCCTGCCGCAGACGCCGAGAGCTGCCATGCCGCTGATCGGCTGGATACGTCGCCCGATCACCGGAATCGACGCGGATACGGCGCTCAGCGCAATCAAATAGTCGCCTGGCTTTGCTCGAGTCATCCACCGGAGGTAGGACCGGACGGTGTGAACTGCCTGTCCAGCGTCGACTCGAGACATCGCTGCAGCGTACGCGCTAGGGACACTGCTGCCTACGGTATTGGCCACGCCGTAATGACATTTGCTACTCCGGTGCCGGTCAGGACCTTTCTGAGGATGCGACGTGTCCTCTGATCAGCTTCGATCGCTGCGTTGCGTGTGGCTTGGGGAACCGCGGGGAACCAACTACGAAATGGAGCAGTTGAGCTGGACCGACGACATGATGTTGCGCGCCGAAAGGCCGGAGACTCCGATGCAGATCCAGATGCTGCTGATCTATGACCAGTCGACGGCGCCCGACGGCAAGGTCACCTTCAAGCGCATTCTTGAAGAGATCGATGCCCGGCTGCATTTGGCGCCGACGTTCCGTCGGCGGCTGACCGACTTACCCGGCAGCCTGCACATGCCGTACTGGGTTGATGATCCGAAATTTGATCTTGAGTACCACGTGCGTCACATCGCTTTGCCCCGGCCGGGGGACTGGCGTCAGCTGTGCATACAGATCGCACGCATCCATGGACGCCAGCTCGACCTGCGCCGGCCACCGTGGGAGATGACGGTGATCGAGGGACTGAACTCCGTCCCTGGCGTGCCAAAGGGATCGTTCGCGATCTCTATCAAGCTGCATCACTGTGTCGTCGACGGGATCGAGAGCGTCGAGCTGATGGCGGCCATGCATGACCTCGCGCCCGACAGTGCACGTCCCGCACCACCGGAAAAGCCGTGGAATCCGCGGGCGCTGCCGTCGACAGCAGACCTCGTGTCGCGGACAGCGATCAACGGCGTGCTCCACCCGCTGCGCGCGGGCAAGGTCTTGATTCCCGGCGCATTTGGCGCGCTGCGTCACATCGGAGGCCTCCCAAGCAAGATTGCCGGTGGAGTGTCGGCCGCACTGGCCCCTGGGTCGGGCTCGCTGTTTGCGCCGAGCACGCGTTTCAACGGCGCGGTCACGCCGCAGCGGGCATTTGACGCCAGGTTTCACGACCTAGCCGATTTCAAGCGGATCAAGGCCTGCGTGTCGGGCGCGACCATCAACGACGTCGCACTTGCCTATGTGGGGGGTGCGCTTCGGCATTATCTGGACGGTCACGGCGAGTTGCCTGAGGAGACTCTCGTCGCCGCGTGTCCGATGTCGATTCGGACCAGTAGTGAAAGTGGCAGTGGCGGCAACCGACTGTTTGGCAGATTGCAGGCACTCGGCACCACGATCGCTGACCCGCTGGAACGGTTGGCGGCGATTGTCGAGGAGGCTTCCGCGTTCCGTGACTCCTCCGATACCTCGAGCAGCTCCCGGCTGATGGAGCTGGTGGGTACCGTGCCTACCACCTTGATCGGCTTGACGGTGAAAGCCGCTAGCGCAGTGTCTTTTTCGGGTCCTGCGATCGCCAACACCACGGTGAGCAACGTGCCGGGTCCGACCGATCCGATCTACTTCGCGGGCGCTCGTCTCCTGCGGGTGACCGGGCTGGGCCCACTGATCGGCGGCCTGAATCTCTTCCACATCGTGGCCAGCTACAACGGAACCATTTCGATCGGTGTGACAGCGGACCGCAGTGCGCTGCCCGACCCGGGCCACTATGCCGACTGCATGCAGAGTTCGTTCGAGGAGATGCTCAGCGCCGCAGGATGATCAGCGCGTTTGCTCATGCCGCAGGCGATGTTGGGACGTCGGTATCGACGTGAGCCGACAAAGAAGCCTAAGCGGAATAAAGCTTCCGGTACGTGAGTTGATGGTTCGCAGCCAGAGCCGGCGCCGCCCAGCCGGCCACATTGCCGTTCGCACATGTGGTGACACAAGAGTGAGGGTCCGAGCAGCGAAACTCCCAATGCCACCGCGTCTTTCGCGTAGGATCGCGCCTGTCGCCAATCCACATAGGAAGCCAAGAAGAAGCGCCCTGTGTGCGCGTCGTTTCTTGCGCCGCCTAGCCGTTATTGTCGCCAGCCCGAATGTCGTGCCGATGGTGGCAACAGCGAGGAGCAGATCATTGCAATGAGTTGATCCGAGCGACCCAATGGCATCCTCCCGGGCTCGAACTCGCATGGCTATGCCCGATCGAATCACTTGCTCGGCGGATTAGCTGCGCTAGTCAACGTTTGTGATCGAAACGAGTGCCAACCATTAGCAGTCCTGTATTGGTGCGTTAGCAGTCCTGTATTGGTGGCAGATGCTGAATCTGTGGCGTGGTATCAATCTGGAGATTGAGCCGTGACGTCGTCAGGCGAATGATGCGACGTGAACCTTGGGTTGCTGTTCCTATCCTGGCCGACGCTCAGCTTTGCTGCGTGCTTCGGCGCCGGTCTGAACAAAGAACAGGTCCGCGCGACTCGCCTACCACGCGCGCCGAGGCGCGAAATACGGTGTGAGCCTTTGTCCCGTATCGAGCGTGGCCCACACTCGGCGGCGTCTGCGTCAACACATGATGGACACCCAACCAAGACGATGGCCACCGGCACCCGAGACGGACTTCAGATCTCGTCGCGCCCGATCAATGCCCGATCAATTTGGCCATAGGCGTAGGTCACTATCTGCCGATCGGTCATACTCTCGCCGATGCGGCATCGTCGCTGGACCTTGGTTCAGAACAAAAGGGAGGTTCCATCATGTCCATTCATCGCAGGGTCGCCGCCGCCACCGCGGTGCTCGCTCTGGCAGGCGGGGCCGCGGTGCCTCCCGCGTCCGCAGACCCAGAACCGACTCTTGGTCAGGCATGGACGCCGAACCAGGACGGGTACGGAATGGTTCGGCCAGCAAAGGTTTTCAATGGTGGTGATCCCACCGGCATGATCTGGGACATCTCGTGGTCCTCGTGGGGGGGTGAACGGGCTGAAGGGACCGGAACCTCCTATTGGGAGGCACCGGGCGCGGCTGTCGCGGAGTCGGTCAGCCGGCCGGCCACGATCGTCGCGTACAACCTCGGAACCTGCGACGGTCAACTGATGTATCAAGCGGCGAAGTGGTACTTCCCGGGCGAGGGGGAATCGTTCGACCCGCGCGGCCACTACAACATCTGCACCGGCGACTACGTCGACGCAGACTAGGTCTCATATCTTTGGGCGGCCTCCCGTGGAAGCAGTGGAATCCCCGAGGATTGCCCGCGTCGGCGATTTCAAAGCACCTCAAGTGCGCGGCTCGCCGCAGCCTGGCCGCTGAGGTAAGCGCCGTGCAGCGTCCCGTAGCTGAGCTCCGAAACCGCCTCGCCGGCGAAGAAGACTCTGTTATCGAGTGGGGTGGCCAGCAGTGAATGCGCGCCGGCACTCCCGGGCAGCGCAATTGAGTAGGAGCCCAGCGCCCATTGGTCTGTCCCCCATGGGTGGACGACGGCGTTGGTGACCGCGGCCGCGGCGTCGGCGCCGAACAGCTCTCCGACGTAACTCTTCGCGTGGTCGATCAACGCCGCGGGCCCGCGCGACTCGAGCTCGATCGCGAGATCGTCCCATACGAAGACGTTGGCCTGCGGTTGCTCGGCGAACCGGCTCAAGACCAGAGACGCGCGCTGTGTGTCTTCATCCTTGGTCACGGCGGTATTTGGATCAATTCCGTCGAAGACGTCACGGGCGAAGGTGAGCCCGATCTTGTCGACAGTCCCGAGCGGCAGACCCGCGATTGCGTCGAGCACATCGTGTGGAAGTGCTGGATCGAAACCGATTGCGCCCGAGCCGAGGACACCTGTCGAGGCCGTCACGACCGCGGCACGTGCGGCCAGCGTGCCCTTCGTCGTCTCGACCCGCACGCCAGAGCCCGTGCCCCAGAGGATGCGTTGTGCGGCTGTGTTGAGCGCGATGTCGAGTCCGTCGCGGAACGTGGCGATGAACTTCCCCATACCGCTGGGGTTTAGGAAGTCGGTGGGCGCATCATCAACGGTCTCGTCGAGCGATCCAAAGCGGAAAGAATCGAGCGACGAGGTTCGCTCGCCGCGCTTGCCGGTGGCGAGCGCGATCACCGCGCTTGCCAGCTCGTACCAATCCGTGCCAAGGTATGCGGCGGTCGCCGTCGCCGCCGAAAGGTCCAGGGCGCCAGCGGCAGCAGCCGACCCCGCATCGTTGATCGCCGCAGCGATCGCGCCAATCTTCTCGCCGAGCAACTGGTTCCGGTCAGGAGAAACCGGCGCTCCGTCGCGGAACATGACCGGGTCGAGATCGGCAGGCACTGGCACGATGCCGCGCGCAACCGCGATGTCATACAGCGGGTTGTGCGTTCCGCCGCCCGGCGAAGGCGTCACTTGATGGAAGAGTTGCGCCCCAAAGTCAAACGGTGCTGGGAAGGTGTTGTCGCAGAAGCATCGTCCGCCCACCCGGTCGCGGGCCTCAACCACGACGACCTTGTGGCCCGCTGTCCCAATGCTGCGGGCGGCGGCCATGCCGGCGATTCCCGCGCCGACCACGACCACATCGACGTCGCCACTGACGGGCGAGCCGGAAGCTGTGGCCGATCCTGCCGCGAGCAAGCCGGCCCCCGTCAGCGCCGCGCTTAGGAAACCTCGGCGCGGCAGCAGCACCGGAACCGTTTCACTGTCCACGACCCACGACGTTGCCTCACCGACGCCGGCTGCGCCAGCTTTCTGCGGGAGAACACAAACCGGAAGGATGCCTAATGTTGCAGGCCACACGCGAAGGGGCGGCAGAGTTATCCGTGGCTGTAGGTCCAGTCGACCTGGACGTCATCGCCTTTGACTGGTGATTTCCACCCATGCCTTGAGCCCAATGAGAGCCACTCCCAACCTGTAGCCATCATCGCGTTCGGCCGGAGTGGACGTGTTCCCCGTGGGCTCGAACGTCCCCTAAACCCGCGCGGTCAGCGCGTGGACTGCGAAATCGGCGGCCTGGTCTGCCATTCCGTTGTCCTTGTAGGAGCTGTGCGCGGCGCGATCACGACCGCCGGGAAAGCAGATCGGGTCTCCGGTGGCGCACAACTCGAGAGTTTTGGCCGAGTAGAGATGACCAATGGTGATCGGTGGCGCATCGTGGGCGACCAGGTTCAAGAACCAGTCCGACGGAGTGCCGAACAACACCACGGCCGCGACATGTGAGGCGATCGCCGGCGGCAATGTTCCGGCGATGCCGTCAGGCAGAACTATTCCGTCCGGGACGCTGTCGGTGGTGGTGTAACCGGCCACCGCCGCGCCCTGCGAGTAGCCGCCGAGCACGATCTTGGTGTTCGCGCAGCTGTCTGCGATCGCCTGGATCTTGTTGGCCGCGTCGACAATTCCACCTGAGGCAGCCTGAAAGTCCAGCGACGCAGGATAATTCACACCATATACGTTGACGGACTTCCCGGCGCCGAGGCGCGCATTTAGGGCGTCCACGAACGACTGGCCGGTCGCGCCGACACCCGGCGCTTCAAACGTACCGCGGGCGAACACGACCTCGACATCCGAGCATGACGAGTCCACGGCGGCCGACGCCAGACCGCTGGCCTGCGCACCGATGAGCGCCGCGACAGACACGACGAAGGCGCCGATCCAGCGCACCGCCCGGCGAACAGACATGGCACGAGGTTTGCGACTACGCATGCTCGACTCTTTTCCGGTCGGTCAGTTCACTCATCCGATGAGAACCTGCCGACCGCACGAATTTGTTCCACGTGCGCCGATGTGTTGCGCCCGACCGTGGTTAGGTGATCGCCATGACGGACACGGAAGCGTTGCTGAACCAAATCGCGGGGCTGCAGCGGCAGGTGGCGGCCTTGCAGCAGCAGGTGACTCAGCTCACGACGGTGGATCCGAACAGTGCCGAAGACCGGTTCGGCGTCGCACTGAACACCACCTACACCGCCCCGGTCACCGGCTTTCTGTCCGTGTCATCGACTGACGGCCGAACGGACAGGGTAGAACTTCTGGTCGGTTACGACGATCCGCCAACCGAGCGCGTCGGTGCGGCACACTCCGGTGGAAGTGCGGCCTACCTCGGCGCGGTGATCCGTGAGGGCGAGGTTTTCCTGCTGGACGCCCGCGGCAAACAGCCCGCGTTCGATTGCGTCTTCACCCCGTTCTTCTGACGAATCCCGTTGCGAGACACACCGAAAGGCGACTCAGTGACCGAAACACGTCACCGCGCCCATTCGCGGACGTTCGTTGTGACCGGGGCGGCGTCGGGCATCGGCCTTGCCGCCGCCCAGCGGCTGCTGGCCGAGGGCGGCACCGTCGTCGGCGCCGATCTCGCCGCACCCCCCGACCTCGGCGAACGGTTCACGTTCGTCACCGCAGACGTGTCGGACGAAGCAGCGGTCGCTGAACTCTTCGCCGCCGCGCCCGACCGGGTCGACGGCGTCGTCCACGCCGCAGGCATCGCCAGCGGCGGTCCCGTGCACATGCTCGACAAGGCGGAATGGGACCGGGTGATCGCGATCAACCTCACCGGCACGTTTCTGGTGGCCAAGGCTGCAATCGCCAGGATGCTCGAGCAGCCGCGCGTCGACGGCGAGCGCGGCTCGCTGGTTACCCTCGCCAGTGTCGAGGGTCTTGAAGGCACTGCGGGCGGGAGCGGGTACAACGCCGCCAAGGGTGGCGTCGTGTTGCTCACCAAGAACATCGCCCTCGATTACGGGCCGAGCGGCATCCGCGCCAACGCCATCTGTCCCGGATTCATCGCAACGCCGATGTTGGACAACGTCTTTCGCATCCCCGGCATGGAAAGCGTGCTGAGCTCGGTAACCCACGAGCATGCCCTGCAACGGCTGGGCCGCCCCGAGGAGATCGCGGCCATGGCGGCCTTCCTCGTGTCGCCCGACGCGTCGTTCGTCACCGGCCAGGCCATCGCCGTCGACGGCGGCTACACCGCGGGCCGTGACCACGGCGTCGTTCAGCTCTTCGGCTTGCCCGAGTGATGCTCCACCATGACCGTCCGACCGGCGCTCAGCTGTGACACCAGGTCCACCGTCACACCGCCGACCGCCGTCAACTGTGCGGTGATCTCGGCGGCGATGGAGTGCGCACCGTGGCGCACGCCCTGCGGGCCGTCGACCCAGACGGCGTCCTGCGCGAAGAAGCTGCCGAGTTCTTCCACATTCGGATTTACCCACGCGTCAAAGAACCTGCATGTGAGGTCTTTTGGTGAATCGCCCATCTGAGCCGGCTCTCCCGTCGGGCCCTGGTCGGGATGATCGTACGGCCGTCGCTTGTTCCTTTCGGTGGATCGGCTGTAACGCATCGGATGGTTGCGCGATCTAACTGTTGGAACCTGATCGTCGCTCCGCCACAAGCGTCGTCCGGCCCCACCCACAACCACTGCGGCACCTGCTGGTCCATTCCCAGTGTCGGGGGAGATGGCTGCGAGGCAGCGGCGGCGATCATCGCCACCCTGTCGAGACCAGAGGAGTCGATAGCCACATGCGAACCCCCCTTCAAACCTGCTCCCGGCGAGGTGTCGTCGCCGTGCTGGCGTCGGGAGTCGTCATCACCATGAGCGCACTGACCGGGGGAGTCGCGCCAGCGTTGGCCAAGCCGGGCCACGACGATCCGGTCATCCCGATCGTGCCGACCACCGAAGTCGCTGCACCACCCGAGGCGCCACAGGTCGCTCCGCAGCAGGAGGCGCCGGCGGAAATGCCGCGCTCACCGAAGGAACCGCCCGCCCCGCCCAAGGTCGACTCGCCCCCGCAGCAGGCGCCGGCCCCGGAGATCCAGGCGCCCGCACCGCAACCTGAGCCGCCGGCTCAGCAAGCACCCGCACCGCAGCCTCAAGCCCCTGCACCTCAGGTCGAGGCGCCGCCCGCGCCGCCGAAGAAAGAGCAGCCGCGCGTTGTCGACGCCCCCAAATTCGACGCACAGAAGGGTGATCCGCCTAAGGTCGACACACCGAAGGCTGACCCGCCCAAAGTCGATACACCACAGGTGCAAGCGCCAAAAGTCGACGCTCCCAAGGCCGATGCGCCGACCGGACCGAACGCCGATGCGCCGAAGGTCGACGCGCCCAAGGCGGACACGCCCGCGCCCCCGTCCGTCGCAGACCAGCCCGCAAAGCCAACTGACCCGAACCAGGATGCACAGGTCCCGAGGAACCTGGTCTCGGGCCAGCCGTCCGACCCGGGTGCCGATCCCGCCGCACCTGGCAAGGAACCGAAGGCTGACGCGGCCACGCCGGGAACCAACGGTCCGCGTGACAAGGTCGCTGACCCGTCCGATCCATCGGCGGTCTCCAAGGCCGCGCAGCGGATCCCGACCGCAGCGCCCGACACGCTGAAGGCGCCCGACGCGGACCTCGAACTGGCCAGACAGGCCAAACCGGTCGAGGTGAAGCCGGATCCCGCGGCCAAGCAGGATGTCGACTTCCTGTCCAGCACGCTGAATGTCTCGAGCAAGACCAAGCTGGGACCATTCGAGTCCGATTTCAAAGTCGGATCGGACTTCTCCGTCGGCGACCGCGATCGAGACTGGGACCGTATTCGGGACCGCGATCACGACCACGACTGGGACTGGGACAAGAAGAACTGGGATCACAAGGTCCGGCAGTGGGATCGGCGATGGATCCAATACGACGACTTCTATCGCCCGATCTTCTACAACCCGTTCCGCGCCCCCGTGCGCATCGTCTATCTCTACGAGCGTGCACCACGGATCGTGATCCTGCCTCCGCTGGGGCGCGTGGTGGTGGATGCCGCGGCGCTGGCCGCCTACAGCTTCACGGCGGTCGTGCTCAACGCCGCGAACCTGGCCGCCGACGTGGCCGTCGGGTCCTTCTTCGGTGGCGGCATCATTCCGCCCATCGGGGCGCCATTCGTGGCTCCGCCGCCGCTGTTGCGCTATGACAATGTGCCCGTTCAGGTTCGGTACTCGAACGCGACATACCAACCCTTCCGCGTCAACCAGATCGTCGACCTGGGTGACGACGTTCAGTACGGCGGCCGGAAGGTGTTGCTCGATGGCGCGACGCCGGCGTGGGGTCAGTGGACCACGTCGCCGTCCGGCGAACGGGAGTTCGAGGTGCACCGCACGCAGGAGTACCCCGGACTAGGTGATCCGCAAGAGGCTCCGCTGCCTGGCGACTACCAGATGCGGCTGGCGTCCGACGAGTCCGCCAACGCTGACCACGCGCAGATGTATCTGATGGCGGCGGCAGGCGTGATCGCCGGGCTGGGCTTCGGGGCTCTCGGGCTGGCCTTCTACCTCGGCCGTCGGCGGCCGCAACTGTAATGGCGCCAGCTGGAGTGCTGGACACGTGTCTGGCACTCCAGCTGATCCCGCTGGTCAAAGGTGAGCTCGCCCGAACCCGCCGGTCTGACCTGCCTTGTTTGTCCGGGGTCGCATCCGATAAGTTGGACAGCTGTCCAGCCGCGGCCTTGAGGAGACAGCAATGGCGATCCGCGTCGCACACATCGGCACGGGCAACGTCGGCAGAATCGCCCTCGACCACCTGATCAGCGATCCCCGGTTCGAGCTCACCGGCGTCTGGGTGTCATCGGACGACAAGGTCGGCAAGGACGCGGGCGAATTGGCCGGCCTCGATGTGACGACGGGTATCGCCGCGACCGGCGACATGGACGCCCTGCTGGCGACCAAACCCGACTGCGCCGTCTACTGCGCAATGGGCGACAACCGGATACCCGAGGCCATCGCCGATGTCCTCCGCATACTGTCCGCGGGTGTCAACGTCGTCGGCAATTCTCCCGGAGTGCTGCAGTACCCGTGGGGCGTAATGCCCGACAAGTACATCAAGCCGATGGAAGACGCTGCGCAGCTGGGCAATTCAAGCCTATTCATCAGCGGTGTCGACCCCGGCTTCGCCAACGACCTGATCCCGTTCGCGTTCGCGAGCACCTGCCAGAGCATCGAGCAGGTGCGCTGCATGGAGATCGCCGACTACGCCACCTACGACGGGTCGACGGTGATGTTCGACGTGATGGGCTTCGGCCAGACGCTGGACGAGACGCCAATGTTGTTGAACCCCGGCGTGCTTGGCATGGCGTGGGGCACCACGATCCGGCAGCTGGCCGCCGGGTTCGGTATCGAGGTCGACGAGATCAAGGACTCCTGCACGCGGATACCGGCGGCGAAAGCCTTCGATGTCGCCGCCGGGCACATCCCCGAGGGCGGCCAGGCGGCGCTGCGCTTCGAGATTCTCGGCATGGTCAAGGGCAAGCCCGCCATCGTCATCGATCACGTCACGCGGCTCCGCGAGGACCTGTGCCCGGAGTGGCCGCAGCCCGCACAGCCGGGCGGCTCATACAGGGTCGAGATCACCGGTGAGCCGTCGTACACCGTGGACATCTGTCCGACGAGCCGCAAGGGCGATCACAACTACGCCGCCATCGCGGCAGGCGCGGGCCGGGTGGTCAACGCGATCCCCGCAGTGGTGGCCGCACCGGCGGGAATCAGGACGACACTGGATCTACCGTTGATCACCGGCAAGGGACTCTTCTACGCCAATTAGGGCGCCCGACAACGACGAAGGAGAACACCGCATGGGACGCGTCGACGGAAAGGTTGCGCTCATCAGTGGCGGCGCGCGGGGAATAGGCGCCGCGGATGCCCGCATGCTGGTCAACGAGGGCGGCAAGGTCGTGATCGGCGACATCCTCGACGACGAAGGCAAGGCGCTGGCCGCCGAGATCGGCGACAACGCGCGCTATGTCCACCTCGACGTCACCCAACCCGAGCAGTGGCAGGCCGCGGTCGACACCACCGTCAACGAATTCGGGAAGCTCAATGTCTTGGTGAACAACGCGGGCATCGTTGCGCTCGGGCCGCTGAAGAAATTCGATCTCGACGAATGGCAGAAGGTCATCGACGTCAACCTGACGGGCACATTCCTCGGCATGCGCGCGGCCGTTCAGCCCATGATCGACGCGGGCGGCGGATCGATCATCAACGTCTCGTCGATCGAGGGCTTGCGCGGCGCCCCGTTCGTGCATCCCTACGTGGCGTCCAAATGGGCGGTGCGCGGGCTTGCCAAATCGGCGGCACTGGAGTTGGCGCCCAAGAACATTCGGGTCAATTCCGTTCATCCGGGCTTCATAAAGACCCCGATGACCGCCCACCTTCCCGAGGACATGGTCACCATTCCGCTCGGGCGTCCGGCCGAGCCTGAGGAGGTGGCGACGTTCATCGTCTTCCTGGCCAGCGACGAGTCGTCGTACTCGACGGGCAGCGAATTCATCATGGACGGCGGGCTGGTGACCGCCGTGCCGAACAAGGCGTAGCTGCTCAGCGGCGTCGCCGGAGCAGCCAAAACAGCGTCGCCACGCCGACGACGACGATTGCAGCAACGGGCACAGTCACTTTGGCGCGGCCGTCATCAAGGGTCGCGTGCTGCACCGCATGCGCCTTCTCCGTGACGAGGTCCCGGGTTTCGGCGGCCTTCTCCTTGGTGCGGGCCTTCACATCCATCTTGGCCGTCAAAGCGCCGACGGTGTCGCCCAGTTCCTTGCGCGTCTCCTCGATATCCGTGCGGATCTCGTCGATCCCCGCGTCGGGACCCGGTTCCGGGCGAGCGTTTTCCGGGTGGCTCATGAGCGTGCGTCCTTCACTTCCTGGATGTCTGCCTTGACGCTTTCCACGCTCACTTTCGGCGGAGGACCGATCTCCGTCGCCTGCTTGCGGCCCAGCAGCGCTGCGATTCCGCCGGCAACGAACAGCACCGCGGCGACGATGACGGCGGCGGCCCACACCGGCAGCACCAACGAAAGCGCCGCGACGCCAGCCGCGATCAAGGTAGCCAGGCCGAGCACTGAGAGCAGGCCGGCGACGCTGATCAGCCCGGCGCCGATGCCGGCATGCTTGGCGGACTCCTGCAGTTCTTTTTGCGCCAGCCGCATCTCGTCACGGACAAGCCGCGACGTCTGAGCCGACAACTGGCTCATCAATTCGCCGATCGATGCGTCGGCGCCAGATTTGGGTTCGACAGTCATTCGTCCTGGGTTTCCCAGGTCGAATGCGACGAAACACTTCTATTCGATCGCGGACTGCTGCTGTTCGACGAGGTCGGCCGCGATCTCGAAGAGCGGGGTGTTCGAGTCCTGGGACAGCTTGCGCAGCAGGTCGAAGGCCTGGAAGGCGTCGACGCCGTAGCGCTCCATCAGCATCCCCTTCGCCTGGCCGATGACATCGCGGCTGCCGAGTGCCTTCTTGAACTGCTCGTCGCGGCGTGCGGCGTTCCAGGCCACTGACGAGTGCGCGGCGAAGACCAGCCCGATGGCCCGCGATGCCGGCCCGAAGGCGTTCGCAGTTTCGGCGTAGACGTTGAGCGCACCCATCGTCTCGCCCGCGACCCACATCTGAAACGCCATCACCGACTTGATCGGCGTCTGCTCCAACGCATCCCGGGCATACAGTGGAAACCGCTCGTCGGTTTCGAGGTTGGCGACGTGGATCGTCTTCTCCTCCCACGCCGCCGTCAGGCAGGGCCCCTCGCGGTGGCGCTGCTGGATCTCGTCGAGCAGCACCGGCCACTTGTGGGTCGCCGCGGGCGTATCGATCTGTTTGGCGTTACGCGTGACGGTCACCCCGGCGTACTGGGCACCCGGAATCTCGACCGCTGCGTGCTCCGCCAACTCCGCGATCACCGTGTCGGAGTCGGCGTCGGGCCGACCATACAAATCCTGCACGATCTGCGCGATGCGCTGATGGGTGGAGTCCACCTCGTCAGGGTCAATCACCTGCATGTTTTCCGATCCTCGAGCGTCCCTAGGGTAAAGGCTAACTCCGAGACGAGGCCGATGAAGTGTGGACGGCCAAGGAGGTCGCAGCCGATTACAAAGCTGTCATGTAGCGGCCCGTGATCACCCGCTGCGCGAGCGATGTGACCGGGCCTCCCAGCCTGCTCCACCAGGTCGCATGCCGGGAGAACGCGACGACCTCAGCGAGCACATCCCCCGTCGCCGCGTCGTAGCGGACAGCGAACAGCTCCTCGCCGCTCTCGGGGTGGCCCGCCAGGGTGCCGTATGCGAACCCGCGGCGGTTTTCCTCGTCGATGAGGTAGACGACCCGGCAGGGCGCGCGCAACGGACCGAGGCCGACCAGCACCTCGGAGCCGACGGCCGCCACCTCGGAGCTCGCTTCGACCCGTACGCCCGCGCCGCGCAGCATGCCCCAGCGCATCACCTTGGCCGCTGCGTCGTCGAACCGTGGTCTGCCGTTGCCGATCACCGCCGACTTGCGCACGTGGTGATAGCCGTCCGGCAGTTCACCCGCGGTCGCACCGACCTGTTGGTAAGTGAAGGTCATCGCGGCCAGGTCAGTCAGCTTCACCAGACCACAATGTCATCACCGGCGTAGGTTCAGTGGATGACCACATCAACCGTCGCCTCAGCGTCTGGAACGTTCACTCTCGGCGGGGATCTCACCGTCTACCGGCTCGGATTCGGGGCCATGCGAATCACCGGCAGGGGAATATGGGGGCCACCCGACGATCACGACGAAGTCATCCGGGTGCTGCGGCGCGCAGTCGAACTCGGCGTCAACTTCATCGACACCGCCGATTCCTACGGCCCGTATCACTCCGAGGAGTTGATCCGCGAGGCACTATCGCCCTACTCCGACGGTTTGGTCATCGCGACGAAGGCCGGGCTGCTGCGCACCGGCCCTGATATCTGGATCCCGCTGGGATTCCCCGGCTATCTGCGCCAGGAATGCGAGATGAGCCTGCAGCGGCTCGGCGTCGAGCGCATCGACCTGTTCCAGCTGCACCGCATCGATGACAAGTTCCCACTCGAGGACCAGGTCGGTGAACTTGCGGCGCTGCAGAAGGAAGGCAAGATCCGCCACATCGGCCTGTCAGAGGTGAACGTCGAACAGCTGGAGGCCGCGCAGAAGGTCGCGCCGATCGTGTCTGTGCAGAATATGTACAACCTCAGCGCGCGCAACGCCGAAGCGGTGCTCGATGCGTGCGAAGCCCAAGGCATCGGCTTCATCCCGTGGTTCCCGTTGGCCGCCGGACCGCTGGCCGCGCCGGACGGCCCGTTGCAGCGCATCGCGGCGGACCATCACGCAACCGCGTCCCAGCTCGCCCTTGCCTGGTTGCTCAAGCGCTCGCCGGTGATGCTGCCGATTCCCGGCACGTCCAAGGTGAGCCATCTGGAGCAGAATGTCGCCGCCGCCGAAATCACGCTGTCCGACGAAGAATTCGAGACGCTGAGCAAGGCCGGCGCGGAAAGCGCATAAGCGATGCCTCTGGTTTTCACCGGACACATCGCGGGTGCGGGCAGCACGTCAGGGCTTCGCATCGTGGTCGGCGCATGGGACCAATCGCCGTTCGGCGCGTTCGCCGATGTGATGCTGCAGACCGCCGACGACGAGCGAGTTCTGTTGGCGCCCGACGACGCCGTCGCCGAACTCGTGTCGTCCACCTATCAATTCGACCGGGTCGAGGTGGGTGAGGTGTCGACCGATCTCGGCGCCGACGTGCTGACCGTGACAGCCGACGCCTTCGCCGCCCGAATCGCGATCGGTGGGCCTGCACGCGTCGACCACCTGCTGCGGCTCATCCCGCGGCAACTCGCCGCCTCACCGCGATGGTTGCGACTGATCGACCCGATCGCGGCGCGCGTGGTGCCCGGCGTCCACACATACGGCACCGCGGGCAACGGCCGGATCGAGTACTACGGTGTCCGACGGTCGCGGTCGATCACCGCGATCGACGGCCACTACCGCGGTGCGCCGTTCGGCGGGCTGGCGCCGCTGCGGCCGCCGGTGAGTTTCGGCTTCTCGTCAGCGCCGTCGGCGCCGCAGATCGTCTCGGTGACCACGACGATCGACGATTCCCGACAGGCAATACGGTGAGCGGGTGGCCACCGACCCCAACGAGGCGCATGCCGGTGGCGGGTTCAACCCGCCGGAGCCGACGACCCGCGGCGGACCCGACTACGGCCGATTCATCGAAGCCGTCCGCACGTTGCAGGACCACACCCGCGCGGCCGACGCCCCCGACGACGTGATCACCAAGGCGGCGGACATGATCGAGGCGGTATCCGATCTGCTGGCGCCGTTCGACGCCGACGAGTGGACGACACCGTCCGGCAGACGCATGGACCTGCCCAACCGAGGCAACATCATGCAGGTGCCTGCCGACCTGACGACCGACGGGGACCTGGTCGAGGGTGTGGTGCGCTTCCGCCGCTATCACCTCGGCCGCAACGGCGCGGTGCACGGCGGCGCGGTGGCACAGCTGTGGGATTCGGTGCTCGGCTTCGCCGCGTTCCGCCTCACCCGCAGCTTTAAGCAGCGCACGGCATTCCTGCACGTGAACTACCGCCAGATCGTGCCGATCGAGAAGGAGCTGCAAGTCGACGCCCGGGTTGATCGAACCGAGGGGCGGAAGATCTTTGTCGCAGGCCGACTGCTCGACGGAGAGACCGTGCTGTCCGACGCTGAGGCGCTGTTCGTCAAGCTGAACGCGGGGCAGCCGTGACAGACGACGAAACCACGACCGAGTCCAGGTGGTCGGCGGCCAAGCGCCGCTGGGCCCGCTGGCGTGACCGGTTGCGGGACCGTCCCAAGGTCGATTTCGGCTACCGCATCGCGGTCGGGATCGTCGGCCTTGCGGTCCTCGCGCTCGGGATCCTCGCCATCCCGTATCCCGGTCCCGGATGGGCGATCGTCTTCGTCGGCCTCGGCATATTGGCCACGGAGTTCGACTGGGCCCGCCGCCTGCTGGCCCACGCCAAGAAGCGATACGACAAGGTGATGGACTGGTTCCACCGCCAGGGACGGTACGTGCAAATCCTCGGTGGCCTGTTCACGGCGCTGTTCGTCGTCACGACGCTGTGGCTGCTCGGGGCGCTCGACTGGTCTGGCGAGCTCGTCGGCTTCGAACGTCCCTGGTTGAACAGTCCTATCGGGGTCGGGGACTGACCGGCTACACAGATAGCATGGTCGCGTTCCTAAACACCCACGAAAAACCGGAGAGTGACCGATGAGCGCCGCCCCCAGCCCCGCCCCCGCAGCCCCGATCCGGGTCGCTGCCGGGACGACCGCGGCGGCGGCGGTCCGCGACGCGGGACTGCCCAGCCGGGGCGCCGCCGACGCCATCGTCGTCGTGCGCGAGGCTGACGGCCGGCTGCGCGACCTGAGCTGGATGCCCGACACCGACGTCGAGGTGACGCCGGTGGCCGCCGACACCGAAGACGGGCGAAGCGTGATCCGGCACTCCGCGGCGCATGTTCTGGCCCAGGCGGTTCAGGACATGTTCCCCGAAGCCAAGCTCGGCATCGGGCCACCGATCACCGACGGCTTCTACTACGACTTCGACGTCGCCGAGGCGTTCACTCCCGAGGACCTCGAAGCACTCGAGAAGCGCATGCGCCAGATCGTCAAGGACGGTCAGCTGTTCTCCCGGCGGGTCTATGCGTCCAAAGACGAGGCGCGCGAAGAACTCGCGAACGAGCCGTACAAGTTGGAGCTCGTCGACGACAAGTCCGGCGATCCGGAGGTGATGGAGGTCGGCGGCGACGAACTGACCGCCTACGATAACCTCAATCCCCGTACCCGCGACCGTGTTTGGGGCGACCTGTGCCGCGGTCCGCACATTCCGACCACGAAGTTCATCCCTGCCTTCAGGCTCACCCGCAGCTCAGCAGCGTATTGGCGCGGCAACCAGGACAATGCCAGCCTGCAGCGGATCTACGGCACCGCGTGGGAGTCGCAGGAGGCGCTCGACCGGCACCTGGAGCTGATCGAAGAGGCTCAACGACGCGACCACCGCAGGCTGGGAGCGGAGCTGGACCTGTTCAGCTTCCCCGACGAAATCGGTTCCGGCTTAGCGGTTTTCCACCCGAGGGGCGGTATCATCCGGCGCGAGCTGGAGGACTACTCACGTCGTAAGCACAGCGAGGCCGGCTACGAGTTCGTCAACAGCCCGCATATCACCAAGGCGGAGCTGTTCAAGATCTCCGGTCACCTCGACTGGTACGCCGACGGCATGTTTCCGCCGATGCACCTCGACGCCGAGTACAACGAGGACGGCACCGTTCGTAAGCCCGGCCAGGACTACTACCTCAAGCCGATGAACTGCCCGATGCACTGTCTGATCTTCCGGTCGCGCGGGCGGTCGTATCGCGAACTTCCGTTGCGGCTCTTCGAGTTCGGCACCGTCTACCGCTACGAGCTCTCCGGTGTGGTGCACGGTCTGACCCGGGTGCGCGGGCTGACCATGGACGACGCGCACATCTACTGCACCCGCGATCAGATGCGCGACGAGCTGACGTCTCTACTGCAATTCGTGCTCGCCTTGCTGGGCGACTACGGGCTAACGGAGTTTTATCTCGAGCTGTCCACGAAGGATCCGAACAAATTCGTCGGCTCGGACGACATGTGGGAGGAAGCCACCAGCGTGCTGGCCGAGGTCGGCGCCGCGTCCGGACTGGATCTGGTGCCCGATCCCGGTGGCGCGGCGTTCTACGGCCCGAAGATCTCCGTTCAGGTCAAGGACGCGCTCGGCCGCAGCTGGCAGATGTCAACGATCCAGTTGGACTTCAACTTTCCCGAGCGCTTCGATCTCGAGTACACCGCCGCCGACGGCAGCAGACAGCGGCCGGTGATGATCCATCGCGCCCTTTTCGGGTCGATTGAGCGGTTCTTCGGCATTCTCACCGAGCATTACGCGGGCGCGTTCCCGGCGTGGCTGGCGCCGGTGCAGGTGGTCGGCATCCCGGTCGCCGATGGGCACGTGGAATATCTGGAAAGCGTTGCTGAGCAACTGAAGTCACGCGGCATCCGCGTCGAGGTCGACACCAGCGATGACCGGATGGCCAAGAAGATCGTCAACCACACCAATCAGAAGGTGCCATTCATGTTGCTCGCCGGCGACCGCGACGTCGAAGCCGGCGCTGTCAGCTTCCGGTTCGGTGACCGCAGTCAGGTCAACGGCGTGCCCCGCGACGAGGCGGTGGATGCGATCGTGAACTGGATCGCCAATCGCGAAAATGTCGCTCCCACTGCAGAATTGTTCAAGGTGGGCACGTCGACGTGACAGACCGCGACGAGCGCTTGCGCGAGGAGCCGACCGGCGACGACGAACGCAAGGTCGTCGACCACGGTGTGGGTGAGGCCGATCACCTGCAGCGGCTCTGGACCCCCTACCGGATGAGCTATCTGGCCGAGGCGCCGATGAAAGGCGGCTCTGCGGCGTCGACGCAGCCGTTCAGCGACATTCCGGCGCTCACCGACGAGGACGGTCTTGTGGTGGCGCGCGGCGAGCTCGTCTACGTGGTGCTGAACCTCTATCCGTACAACCCGGGCCATTCGATGGTGGTCCCGTACCGGCGGGTGTCAGAGCTCGAGGATCTCACCGGCGATGAGAGCGCCGAGCTGATGGCGTTCACCCAGAAGGTGATTCGTGTCATCAAGTCCGTGTCGCGGCCGCACGGGTTCAACGTGGGGCTGAACCTGGGCAGGTCAGCGGGTGGCTCGCTGGCCGAGCACCTGCACATGCATGTGGTGCCGCGGTGGAGCGGTGACGCGAACTTCATCACGATCATCGGCGGCTCCAAGGTCGTCCCGCAACTGCTGCGCGAGACCCGCGAGCTGCTCGCCGAGGAATGGGCGCGGCAGTCGTGAGCGACTTCTATCTGATGACGCGCGCGGCATACGCGAAACTGTCGACACCGGTTGCCAAGGCGGCGCTGCGCGCGGGTTTCACCCCCGACAGCATCACCATCATCGGGACCGCGGGCGCTGTGATCGCCGCGCTGACGCTCTATCCGATCGGCCAGCTGTGGTGGGGGTCGTTCACGGTCTTCGTCTTTGTGCTCGCCGACATGCTCGACGGCGCAATGGCCCGCCAGAGCGGTGGCGGCACCCGGTTCGGCGCGGTACTCGACGCCACCTGCGATCGGATCGGTGACGGCGCGGTCTTCTGCGGGCTGCTGTGGTGGGCGGCGTTCAGTGCGCGAAGCACCTCACTGGTTGTGGCATTGATGATCTGCCTCGTGACCTCGCAGGTGATCTCCTACGTCAAGGCCCGCGCCGAGGCCAGCGGCCTGAGCGGCGAAGGCGGCCTCATCGAGCGACCGGAGCGGCTGGTCATCATCTTGACCGGGGCGGGGCTGTCGGGCGTGTGGTTCCTGCACATCCCGTGGCTGCTGCACGTCGCCGCGTGGCTGCTCGCGGTGGCCAGCCTGATCACCCTCGGTCAGCGCGTGCACACCGTGCGCACCTCCCCGGGCGCGATGGAGCCGCTACAGAAGGCCGAACCCGATGTCGCAGGCACAGGCGATAAACCGGAAGCGTGGGGGCATCAGCCCCCGGCAGCGCAGGGGGACGAGACGTGACCACCACCCCGACGGGACCACAGGCGAGTGATTCACCTGCGCCCCGCGTGCGCGTCGGGGACGGCCGCTTCTCGCTCGGGGGGCAGTTCACCGACTTGGGCTATGCCGCGGGCTGGCGCGTCGTTCGCGCGATGCCGGAACTGATGGCGCGCAATGCGTTTGACGCCGGAGCCATCTACGCGTCCCGCAACGGCGGCCCCGCGCAGCTGCGCAAGAACCTGGCCCGTGTGATCGGCGTGCCGCCCGACAGGGTGCCGGCCGGGCTGATCCGTGCTTCGCTTGCCTCATACGCCCGTTACTGGCGGGAGGCATTCCGGTTGCCGTCGATGGACAAAGAGAAGCTTCGCGTACGCCTCGAGCCGTGCCTGCTCAACCGCGAGCATGTTGAGGCCGGACTCGACGCGGGTCGCGGCGTCATCATGCCGTTGCCGCACAGCGGAAACTGGGACATGGCCGGGGTCTGGATGGTCCAGCACTTCGGCACCTTCACCACCGTCGCCGAGCGACTCAAACCCGAGTCGCTGTACAAGCGGTTCATCGACTACCGGGAAAGCCTGGGCTTCGAGATGTTGCCGCTGACCGGCGGCGAACGGCCGCCGTTCGAGGTGCTCGTCGAGCGACTGCGCGACAACAAGATCGTCTGCCTCATGGCCGATCGCGACCTGACGCGCTCCGGTGTGGAGGTGGACTTCTTCGGCGAGGCGACCCGGATGCCCGCCGGCTCAGCGAAGCTGGCGATCGAGACCGGCGCGGTGGTGCTGCCGACGCACTGCTACAACACCCGAGACAGCTGGGTGTTCGACGTGTCGGGCCCGCTGGACACGTCGTCGGGCGACGTCACCACGATCACGCAGGGGATGGCTGACCGGTTCGCAAGGGGCATCGCGGCACATCCCGAAGACTGGCACATGATGCAGCCGCAGTGGCTGGCCGATCTGTCGCAGGAGCGGCAGGCCAAGCTCAGGGGCGAGACCTGATGCGCATCGGCATGGTCTGCCCGTACTCCTTCGACGTACCCGGGGGCGTGCAGTCCCATGTGCTGCAACTGGCCGAGGTCATGCGCGACCGCGGCCACGAGGTCAGCGTGCTCGCGCCGTCGTCGCCGCACGTCGACCTGCCCGACTACGTCGTGTCCGGAGGCAAGGCCGTGCCCATCCCGTACAACGGGTCGGTCGCGCGGCTGCGGTTCGGCCCGGCCACGCACCGCAAGGTCAAGCGCTGGCTGACCGACGGCAGCTTCGACGTGCTGCACCTGCACGAGCCGAACGCGCCGAGCCTGTCCATGCTGGCGCTGCAGGCCGCGGAGGGGCCGATTGTCGCGACGTTCCACACGTCGACCACAAAGTCGTTGACGCTCAGCGTCTTTCAGGGAATTCTCCGGCCCTTCCACGAGAAGATCATCGGCCGCATCGCGGTATCCGATCTGGCCCGGCGATGGCAGATGGAGGCTCTCGGATCCGACGCCGTGCAGATCCCCAACGGGGTCGACGTGGCGTCGTTCACGTCGGCGCCATGCCTCGACGGTTATCCGCGCCCCGGCAAGTCGGTGCTCTTCCTCGGCCGGTTCGACGAGTCGCGCAAGGGCATGGCGGTGTTGATTTCTGCGCTGCCCCCGTTAGTGGAGCGCTTCCCCGACATCGAGATCTTGATCGTCGGCCGCGGCGACGAGGACGAGCTGCGCGAGCAGGCCGGGAAGCTGGCCGGCCACCTGCGATTCCTCGGCCAGGTCGACGATGCGGGAAAAGCCTCGGCGATGCGCAGCGCCGACGTGTACTGCGCGCCGAACATCGGCGGCGAGAGCTTCGGGATCGTGCTCGTCGAGGCGATGGCTGCGGGCACCGCCGTGGTGGCCAGTGACCTCGACGCGTTCCGCCGCGTGCTGGAGGACGGCAAGGCCGGCCGACTGGTTGCCGTGGACGATGCCGACGAGCTCGCCGCAGGCCTGATCGAGATGCTCGACGACGACGTGGCCCGCGGCCGGTACATCGAGGCGGCGACCGAGGCGGTCCACCAGTACGACTGGTCGGTGGTCGCAAACCAGATCGTGCGGGTTTACGAGACAGTGGCAGGAGCAGGCGCGAAAGTGCAGGTGGCCAGCTGATGACCTGGCTCGTCGTGACGGCCCTCGTGCTGCTGCTGGCGGTAATTCTGCTGGTAGCTGCGTGGGCCTATCAAACGGCGCACCGGCTGGACCGGCTGCACGTCCGCTACGACCTGTCGTGGCAGGCACTCGACGGCGCGCTGGCCAGACGCGCGGTGGTCGCCCGTGCGGTCGCCGTCGACGCATACGGGGCGGGGCCGGAGGGCAGGCGGCTGAAGGCGCTCGCCGACACTGCCGAACAGGCGCCGAGAGCGGGCAGGGAAACCGCCGAGAACGAGTTGTCCGCTGCGCTCGCCCTCGTCGGCCCGGCGTCGCTACCGGTGGCATTGGTCGCAGAACTGGCCGACGCCGAGGCACGCGTGACACTGGCCCGCCGGTTTCACAACGACGCGGTGCGCGACACGCTCGCGCTGCGCGAGCGGCCACCCGTACGGCTGCTCCGCCTCGGCGGAACCGCCGCGCTGCCAACCTATTTCGAGATCGCCGAACAATCCGACCGTGACGTCGGCCTGGTCAGCCGTCGGTTGTCGGCGCGCGTGGTGCTGCTGGACGACGACGGGGCGGTGCTGCTGTTCTGCGGATCCGACCCGGCCAGTGAGCACGGCCAGGCGCCGCGCTGGTGGTTCACCGCGGGGGGTGCCGCCCAGCCGGGAGAGACGCTGCCCGAGGCTGCGGTGCGCGAGCTGGCCGAGGAAACGGGTCTGCAGGTCGAGGCCGCCGACATGATCGGGCCGGTGTGGCGGCGAGACGCCGTCATCGACTTCAACGGGTCGGTCATCCGCAGCGAGGAGATGTTCTTCGTGCACCGCACCGCGCGCTTCGACCCGTCCGCATCGGGTCGCACAGCGCTCGAACGTCGCTATATCCATGGCCACCGCTGGTGCAATGAGACAATGATCGGTGAGCTGGTCGCCAAGGGTGAAACCGTCTACCCGCTGCAGCTCGGCGAGTTGCTTTCCGAGGCGAACGCGCTGGCCGACGCGCAGCATGCCGGGCCGCAGCGGCAGTTGCAATCGATCCGCTGATGTGCGGATTTATTCGATTTGGCGGCACGTTTACACTGGTTCCGTAGCGATTTGGAGGAGATAGCAGTGGAAACCGCAGCTGGATCGAACGGGTCGGCACAAACCGGCACCGCGCGGGTCAAGCGCGGCATGGCAGAGATGCTCAAGGGCGGCGTGATCATGGACGTCGTCACACCCGAGCAGGCCCGCATCGCCGAGGGCGCAGGCGCCGTCGCGGTGATGGCGCTGGAACGGGTGCCTGCCGATATCCGCGCTCAAGGTGGGGTCTCGCGGATGAGCGACCCCGACATGATCGAAGGCATCATCGCGGCGGTCACCATCCCGGTGATGGCCAAGGCCCGCATCGGTCACTTCGTCGAGGCGCAGATCCTGCAGAGCCTCGGGGTGGACTACGTCGACGAGTCCGAAGTGCTGACGCCCGCCGACTACACCAACCACATCGACAAGTGGAAGTTCACCGTGCCGTTCGTCTGCGGTGCGACGAACCTCGGTGAGGCGCTGCGCCGGATCACCGAGGGTGCGGCGATGATTCGCTCCAAGGGCGAGGCGGGCACCGGCGATGTTTCCAATGCGACCACACACATGCGCAAGATCGGCGGGGAGATCCGTCGGCTGACGTCGATGTCCGAGGACGAATTGTTCGTCGCGGCAAAGGAATTGCAAGCCCCCTACGAGCTGGTCGCCGAGGTGGCACGGGCGGGCAAGCTGCCCGTCACCCTGTTCACCGCCGGAGGCATTGCCACCCCGGCCGACGCCGCGATGATGATGCAGCTCGGTGCCGAGGGTGTGTTCGTAGGCTCGGGCATCTTCAAATCGGGTGATCCCGCATCGCGGGCCGCCGCGATCGTCAAGGCGACCACCTTCTACGACGACCCCGACGTGCTGGCCAAGGTGTCGCGCGGGCTGGGCGAGGCCATGGTCGGAATCAATGTGGAGGACATCGCGCAGCCTCACCGGCTCGCCGAACGCGGCTGGTAGACACCTACACATGGCGATCGAAGAGATCCTCGACCTGGAGCAGCTCGAGGTCAACATCTATCGCGGTGGCGTGTTCAGCCCCGAATCAGGTTTCCTGCAGCGGACTTTCGGCGGCCATGTAGCGGGCCAGTCGCTGGTCTCGGCGGTGCGAACCGTCGATCCGAAATATCAGGTGCACTCGCTGCACGGATACTTCCTTCGGCCAGGAGACGCCCAGAAGTCGACCGTCTTCATCGTCGAACGGCTGCGCGACGGAGGCTCTTTCGTCACCAGGCGCGTCAACGCGATCCAGCACGGCGAGACCATCTTCTCGATGTCGGCGTCATTCCAGACCGATCAGAGCGGCATCGAGCACCAGGACGCCATGCCGTATGCGTCGCCGCCCGACGGCCTGCCGAGCTTCATCTCGAAGGGCGGCGCGTTCGACGACGCGGGGTTCGCGCAGTTCGCGGAGTGGGATGTCCGGATCGTTCCGCGCGACCAGCTCAAGCTTGCACCCGGCAAGGCGTCCCAACAGCAGGTCTGGTTTCGGCACAAGGACCCACTGCCCGACGATCATGTGCTGCACATCTGTGCGCTGGCGTACATGAGTGATCTGACGCTGCTGGGCTCGGCACAGGTGACCCATGTCGAGGAACGCAAGCATTTGATGGTGGCGTCGCTGGACCACGCGATGTGGTTCATGCGGCCGTTCCGCGCCGACGAGTGGCTGCTGTATGACCAGTCCTCGCCGTCGGCGTCCGGCGGCCGGTCGCTGACACAGGGCAAGATCTTCACCCAGTCCGGCGAGATGGTGGCGGCGGTCATGCAGGAGGGGCTGACCCGCTTCAAGCGTGACTTCACCTCGACACAGCAGTGAGGGTCCGCGTCGGCGTGCTGGCGCTGCAAGGCGACACGCGCGAACACCTGGCCGCGCTGCGGGAAGCCGGCGCCGACGCGATCACCGTGCGGCGCCGCACGGAGCTCGACGCCGTCGACGCGCTCGTGATCCCCGGCGGGGAGTCCACCGCGATGACGCATCTGCTCCGCGAGTTCGAGCTGCTCGAGCCGCTTCGCGCGCGCCTTGCCGAGGGAATGCCCGCCTACGGGTCCTGTGCCGGGATGATCCTGCTGGCCAGCGAGATTCTCGACGCCGGAGCGGCGGGGCGGGAGGCGGCCCCGCTCAAGGGGATCGATATGACCGTGCGGCGCAACGCCTTCGGCCGCCAGGTCGATTCATTCGAAGGCGACATCGAGTTCGACGGGCTGGACGGGCCCGTGCATGCGGTGTTCATCAGGGCGCCGTGGGTCGAGCGGGTTGGCCCCGACGTTCGCGTGCTCGGCCGTGCGGGCGACCACATCGTCGCTGTCCGCCAGGGCCGCATGCTGGCGACGGCGTTTCATCCGGAGATGACCGGCGATCGCCGAATCCACAAACTCTTCGTCGACATCGTCACCGGGCGGTCGTGATTTCGGCGTGATTGGTTGCGGTGAGCGGTGAGCGCAGCGAACCACGCCGAAATCGCTAGGCCGGTTCCTCGGTGTCGAACCATTCGTCGTTGCCCGGATCGTCGAGGACGGTAAGCGTTGGATTGCGGACGTAGGTGGCCTGATTCCCGCCGCCCTTGCGCGATTCATACATCGCATTGCTGGCGATCGACAGCAGTTCGTCGAGCACATCGTGCGGCGGCAGGGTCACCAGTGGCTGCAGGGGTGTGGTGATCACGCCGATGCTCGCCGACAGACGAGACGGCGAACCGGAGATGGTGCCGCGCACCCGCTCGATGAGCGCTGAGGCGTCGGCGCTGTCGAACAGATCGCCGATCACGAACTCGGAGTCGGAGACGTGAGCGAGCACTGCGTCGCGCCGAGCGGTCTCGCGGAGCCGTGCTGCGATCTCCACCCGTGCGCGATTGGCACCGCTGTGGCCGGAGAACTCGCCAACAAGGGAGAAGCTGTCGAGGTTGATCACGGCGACGGCCAGATACCGGTCGTCGCCGCGACTGCGGGATGCCAGCAGCGTCGTCGCCTTTTCGTAGAAGCCGTCGCGATTGAACATTCCGGTGAGCGGCTCGAAATTCTCGTGCAAGATGTCCGCGTCGACGAGGCCGATCGCCGCCTTGCCCGTCAGCGAAACGAACATGACGAGGAATCCGACAAGCAACACCGACGAGATCGCGAATGCCCAATCGACTTCGGCCAACCTGATCCCCAGCACGGCCAACGTCACTCCGGTTGCCAACCAGGTAGCGCCCAGCCATCGGGTGGTGTGGAAAACCGCGGCGTATATCGCGACGAGGGTGAATGCCGTCGCGCCGAAGAGACCGGTCAACGGATCGGACTGAATCAGGCACGAAATGGCGATGCAGACCGACCCGAGGCACACGCACAAACGCGACTCGAATGCGCTCGGCCACCGGGAACGAAGCCACAACGCAGACAAACCCCAGCAGCAGACGGCTACCACCACCGCGAGGACTTCGTTGCGCGTGCCGTGTGGGCCTGTCGGGCTCCAGATGAGCGTTATCGAAATGGCGCTCAGCCCGAATATGACCAACGCAACCAGTCGACACGTTGACTGCTGAATTCCGCGCGCGGCGAGAAAGGCGGTCAACCAGTAGTAGTGATCCAGGCCCCGCCACCATCGCTGCGCCGAATTCATCGGCGACCCATCTGGCTCAGGGACATTTGGGCAGCCTAGCAATTCAGAAAACACGCCACTTGGTCCTGCGCAATAAGTTTCGTTGTTTTGTCGACCCTGAGAATTTGCTCTCGGATCTATGCGAGCCGGAATTGCATGTGCCCCGACCCGTCGGGTAATCAGGTGCCCTGGATTCGGATCATCTGGGTGGTCGTCTCTGTTAGCCCGTGGGGGTCGGATATCGGATACAAGCGGTGACTCCGTCCCGACGCGGCGCTGTAGGGCATAAACGTCCACGTAGACTCGTTGATCGGACTTCATCGGTCTCAAAGAGGTTAGTGAAAGAGGTAGCACCTGCATGAGCGGCCATTCCAAGTGGGCCACCACCAAGCACAAGAAGGCGATCATCGATGCCCGCAGGGGTAAGAACTTCGCCAAACTGATCAAGAACATCGAGGTGGCAGCGCGTACCGGCGGCGGCGACCCGGCCGGCAACCCGACGCTTTACGACGCCATTCAGAAGGCCAAGAAGAGCTCGGTGCCCAACGACAACATCGAGCGCGCGCGTAAGCGCGGCGCGGGCGAGGAAGCCGGCGGCGCCGACTGGCAGACCATCACCTACGAGGGCTACGGGCCCAATGGCGTCGCAGTACTCGTCGAGTGCCTGACCGATAACCGCAACCGGGCGGCCGGTGAGGTGCGTGTCGCGATGACGCGCAACGGCGGCAACATGGCCGACCCCGGCTCGGTGTCCTACCTGTTCTCCCGCAAGGGCGTGGTCACCCTGGAGAAGAACGGGCTGACCGAGGACGACGTGCTGACCGCGGTGCTCGAGGCGGGCGCCGAGGACGTGAACGACCTCGACGACGCCTTCGAAGTCATCTGCGAGCCAACCGATCTGGTGGCGGTTCGCACCGCGCTTCAGGATGCGGGCATCGACTACGAGTCCGCTGAGGCCAGCTTTCAGCCGTCGGTGACCGTTCCCGTGGACCTCGACGGCGCCCGCAAGGTGCTCAAGCTGGTCGACGCGCTCGAAGACAGCGACGACGTGCAGGACGTTTACACCAACATCGACATCCCCGACGACATCGCCGCCCTCCTCGACGGCGACGAGTGATTTCGGCGTGCTTGGTTGCGCTCAGCGCAACCAGACACGCCGAAATCGCAGTCAGCCGCGGCCGTTGGGGCTCGCGTAGCTGTCCTCTTCGTAATCGGTGTGCTCGTCGAATGCCCGCCCGCGCGCGTCGGCCTCCGGACTGCCGGAGAACCGGCTGGACGCCACGCGCTTCGTCTCGCCGTCGCCGTCACCGCGGCGCGGTTGGACCTCGGTGACCGTCTCGGCGGCCTCGATGCGCTGCGTCGGCAGCACTCGATTGTGTTGCACCCAGTTGACCATGCCTTCGCGCACCGCACAGCGCAGGTCGAACAGCGCGCCTGCATTCGGGGCGCTGACCACGATCCGCACCCGCACGACGCCGCCGACGGCGTCGGTCACCTGCAGCACACCGCGGCGGCCGTCCCACAGGTCGCTGTCGGCGAGCAGACGGTCCAACTCGGCGCGCATCTGGTCGCACGGCACGGAGAAATCCACGTCGAATTCGACGGTGCCCATGATCTCGGTGGCGCTGCGGGTCCAGTTCTCGAACGGCTCGGTGGTGAAGTAGGTGCAGGGCAGCACCAGCCTTCGCTCGTCCCACAGCCGCACGACGACATAGCTCAGGGTGATCTCCTCGATCCGGCCCCACCACTGCCCGTCTTCGAGCTGCACCACGTCGCCGACCCGGATAGCGCCCGAGAAGGCGATCTGCATGCCGGCGAAAACGGCGCCAAGCGATGTCTGCGCGGCCAGGCCCGCGACGACGGACAACACGCCGGCCGACGCAAACACCGTCGTGCCGATGTCGGAGAACCTCGGGAACGTCATCAGGATCGCGGCCGCGCCGAGAACCACGACGATCGCGATCGCGAGCCTGCGCAGGACCGTCACCTGTGTGCGGACCCGGCGCCAGATCCTGTCTGCGTCGGAGATCTCGTCATCACCGCCGCCGTAGCGGGCGATCGCGCGTCGCTCGGCGACCAGTACCAGGCTGGCAAGCAGCCACGTGAGTGCGGCGATGAGCAGGATCAGCGGCGTGTGGTCCAGCCAGCCCCGCCAGCTGTCGGAGGGGTCGGAGGTGCGCTGCACGGCGATGGACGAACCGAACACCACGAGCGCGGCACGAAGTGGCATCCGGGTCAGTTCGGCGATGTCACAGATCACGGCGCTTCGGCGGCCGATGCGCAACATCACCCAGGTGAGCACCACCCCCAGCAGGTATGCCGCCAACACGGCGCCTGCGACCCAGGCAAGTGTCACGGCGAGATTTGTTGCGGACTCCAGCTCGTTCTCGTCGGGCAGCGTGTGAGTTCAGCTCCCACGGATCGGGTTCAGGTCCTACGCGACGTCAGCGGCGAAGCGCGCCGGCGTCACATCGCGGACTTCGGGTTTGTCGCGGATCTCACAGGGGTGCAAGCCAAATAGCCGCGTGGCGGCGATGGGCGTGTCCTTACCGGGCCACGTCGGTCAACCGGGCTAGGCTCTCGTCGAACAGGTGTTCACGTAAAGGGGTTGACGTGCGCGTAATGGGAGTCGATCCCGGACTGACGCGCTGTGGGCTTTCCGTGATCGAGGGCGGAACGGGTCGGCAGGTCATCGCGCTCGACGTCGACGTGGTCCGCACGCCTGCCGATGCGCCGCTGCACAAGCGCCTCCTGGCCATCAGTGACGCCGTCGAGCACTGGATGGACACCCATCGCCCCGATGTCATCGCGATCGAGCGGGTGTTCTCCCAGCAGAACGTGTCGACGGTGATGGGCACGGCACAGGCGGGCGGGGTGGTCGCGCTAGCCGCCGCCAAACGCGGTATCGATGTGCATTTCCACACACCCAGCGAGGTCAAGGCCGCCGTCACCGGCAACGGCGGCGCCGACAAGGCCCAGGTGACGGCGATGGTGACGAGAATCCTTGCGCTGCAGACCAAACCGACGCCGGCGGACGCCGCCGACGCACTGGCGCTGGCGATCTGTCACTGTTGGCGGGCGCCGATGATCGCACGGATGGCCGCCGCGGAGGCGCTGGCCGCCGAGCAGCAGAAGAAGTACCGGGCACGACTCAAGGCGGCACGATGATCGCATCCATTCGCGGGGAAGTCCTCGACGTTGCACTCGACCACGTCGTCATCGAGGCGTGCGGCGTCGGCTACCGAATCAACGCGACGCCCTCCACGTTGGCCACGCTGCGTCGCGGGTCCGAGGCGCGACTGGTGATCGCGATGATCGTCCGCGAGGACTCGATGACCCTGTACGGCTTCGCCGATTCCGACGCGCGTGACCTCTTCTCGACGCTGCTGTCGGTGTCCGGTGTGGGCCCGAAGATCGCGCTGGCCACGCTCGCGGTGCACGACGCGCCCGCGCTGCGCCAGGCGCTGGCCGACGGCGACGTGACCGCACTGACCAGGGTGCCCGGAATCGGCAAGCGCAGTGCCGAACGGATGGTGCTCGAGCTGCGCGACAAGGTCGGCCCGGTTGGCCCCCCCATCGGGTTGCCTTCCACCAACGGACACACGGTGCGCGGGCCGGTGGTGGAAGCGCTTGTCGGCCTTGGGTTTGCACTCAAGCAGGCCGAGGAGACCACCGACAAGGTGCTCGCCAACGAGCCCGAAGCCACCACGCAGACCGCGCTGCGCGCCGCGCTGTCGATATTGGGCAATCGATGAGCCGGTTCGACGACGACGACTCGGAGGATCGCGACGTCTCTGCGGCGTTGACCGTCGGAGAGGGCGACATCGACGCAAGCCTGCGGCCGCGGTCGCTAGGGGAGTTCATCGGGCAGCCCCGGGTGCGCGAACAGCTGCAGCTGGTCATCGAAGGCGCCAAGAACCGTGGCGGCACACCGGATCACATCCTGCTTTCCGGTCCACCCGGACTCGGCAAGACGTCGCTGGCGATGATCATCGCCGCAGAGTTGGGCTCGTCGCTGCGGGTGACGTCGGGTCCTGCGCTCGAGCGGGCCGGCGACCTGGCGGCCATGCTGTCCAACCTCGTCGAGCACGACGTCCTGTTCATCGACGAGATCCACCGCATCGCCCGGGCCGCCGAGGAGATGCTGTATCTGGCGATGGAGGACTTCCGCGTCGACGTCGTCGTCGGCAAAGGCCCTGGCGCAACGTCGATTCCACTCGACGTCGCCCCCTTCACCCTTGTCGGCGCCACCACCCGGTCCGGTGCGCTGACCGGCCCGCTGCGCGACCGGTTCGGCTTCACCGCCCACATGGACTTCTACGAGCCCGCCGAGCTGGAACGGGTGTTGTCGCGTTCGGCGGGCATTTTGGGCATCGAGCTCGGTGCCGACGCGGGCGCCGAGATCGCCCGGCGGTCACGGGGCACGCCGCGCATCGCCAACCGGTTGCTGCGCCGGGTGCGCGACTATGCCGAAGTCCGCGCCGACGGTGTCATCACGCGCGACATCGCGAAGTACGCGCTGGAGGTCTACGACGTTGACGAGCTCGGCCTGGACCGGCTCGACCGCGCCGTGCTCTCGGCGCTCACCCGTAGCTTCGGCGGCGGGCCGGTCGGCGTGTCCACGCTCGCGGTCGCGGTGGGCGAGGAGGCCGCGACCGTGGAGGAGGTGTGCGAGCCGTTCCTGGTGCGGGCCGGGATGCTTGCCCGCACGCCGCGCGGTCGCGTCGCAACGGCGCTCGCCTGGACGCATCTGGGGATGCGTCCGCCCAGCGGGGTGTCCGGTCTGGGGCAACAGGGCCTGTTCGAGTAGTCGGGGAGGGATTCGGTTGGGAAGCGGGACGATACGGCTCGGCGGACTGTTCGGCATCCTCTCGGCGGCGACGGTGGTGCCTGCCTATCTGGCCGGCTCGCCCGAACGGCCGAAAAGTCCGACCGAGGCGCACGAGTATTTCGACCGTGCGACGTCGTTTCTCATGGCCAACGGCACACTGCCACTGCTGCACCTGATGTTCGGCGTGCTGTTCCTCGGCGTGCTGGTGTCCATGCTGCGCTCTGCCGCCGGGCCCACCGGTGCGGTGTACGTCGCGCTGCTCGGCGGGGGAGTGTTCCTCGCACTGACCGCGGCCGGGCTGGCCGCCGAGGTGGCCATACCGGCGGCGATCGTCCGGTTCAACGACGTCACGGTCGGTGACTACTCTCAGCCGTTCCTCGGGCTTGCCGTCTGGCTCTACCACTACAGCCATATCGGCTCGGCCGCTTTGATTTTCGCGACCGCCTACATCGTTTGGCGTACCGGTGTGCTACCCGGGTGGTCGGCGGCGTTCGCGGTGCTGGGCGTCCCGCCGCTACTGCACACCTGGATCGGTCTGCTCGGCGCGTACAGCATGATCGTATGGGTGGGATTGACCGGCCTGCTCATGCTGGCGATTCCGCCTGTCGTTCACGTCGAAAGTGTGGGTGCTTAATGCTAACTGCAGGTTTGATTTTCGCTGCTCTCGCCGCTCTGCTGCACGTCTACATCTTTGTGATGGAGTCGCTGACATGGACGTCGCCTCGCACGCGTGCGACGTTCGGGACCACGCAGGAAGAGGCGGAAACCACCAAACTTCTTGCTTTCAATCAGGGCTTCTACAACCTGTTCCTGGCCATCGTGACGGCAATGGGGATCGTCGCGATCTGCCTCGGGCACACGGCGATCGGTGCCGCCCTGGTATTCGCAGGCGTCGGGTCGATGCTCGCCGCAGCGGTGGTGCTGCTCGCATCATCGCCGGACAAGGCCCGCGCCGCCGTCACGCAAGGAGCCTTACCGCTGATCGCGGTCGTGCTCCTTGCGGTAGCGCTGGCGGCTTAGCGCTCAGAGCAGGCCGAGCAACTCCAGGTCGGTGATGTACTTGACTATGACGTCCTTGCTGACATGCGGGATGTCCTTGTCCGCGCCGATTTTCGCGCTCCTCACCGCGGCGCGGAACCGGTCGGTCGGTGCGATCGACCCGCGGATGGGTCTCTCGGGCCGCTGATAGTTGTGCAGCAGCGGTAGCAGCGACGCCTGGCGCTGCCGCTCCGGCAATGCGCGAATCGCGGTTTCGAACCACTTCAACCAGGTGCCGTAGTCGCCGACGCGTTGGATGCGGTAACCCTCGTCGATCAGCCAGTCGACGTACTCGTCGAGGCCGATGCCGTCGTCGTACGGGTTCATCACGTGGTAGGTGTCGAACCCGTCGACCACGCTCGCGCCCAGCGTGGAAATCGCCTCGGCGATGAATTCCACTGGCAGACCGTCATAGTGCGCCCGCTGCCGGTTCCCGTCGGCGTCCAGCTCGTAGAACGATTCCGGCGCGATGCCGGTGGCGACAAGGCTGAGCATCATGCGGGTGAACATGTCCGGCAGATTGAGCTGACCGGCGTAGCTGGTATCCGCGAGGATCATGTCGCAGCGGAACACCGACACGGGCAGACCGCACAGGTCGTGTGCCTCGCGCAGCAGCACCTCGCCGGCCCACTTGCTGTTCGCATAGCCGTTGGCGTAGCTGTCGTCGACCTTGCGGGTGGCGCTGATGACCCGGATGTCGCCGTCCTCTGTGAACTTGCCTGGTTCGATCCCCGCGCCCACCCCAATGGTCGACACGTATGCGAACGGCTTGATCTTGCTCGTGAGTGCGATGCGGATCAGCTCCGCGGTGCCCAGCGCGTTGGGGCCGAACAACTGGTCGTACGGCAACACGTGATTGACCAACGCCGCGGGGTCGACGATCAGGTCAACCGTGTCGGCGAGCCGCTGCCACGTTGCGTCGTCGAGCCCGAGGTTGGCCTCACCCTTGTCGCCCGCGATCACTTCGAGGTGTTCGGCGGCCAGGTGTTGATAGTGCCGAAGCAATTCGGGATCGCCGCTGTCGAAGATCTTGTCGAGGCGTTCCCGGGCAGCACCGTCGTCCTTGGCGCGCACCAGGCAGATCACCTTGCCGCAAACGAGATCCATCCGTCGCATCCAGTCCAGGGCCAGGTAGCGGCCGAGGAATCCGGTTGCGCCGGTGAGAAGAACCGTGCGCACCTCGGCGCTCGGACCCGGCAGCGACGCTGCCGCCGCGAGGGTCTGCTCGTCGATGAACTTGTCCAGCGTCAGATCGCTCGCGTGGGCTTCGGTCGCGCCGCGGCCGTGCACCGACGCGAACGTCGGGCGCTTGGTGCCGGGCTGACGCTCTGCCTCGATGTAGGCGGCCAGCGCGGCAAGGTCGTTGGCCGGGCTGACGATCACCCCGACGGGAACGTCGATGTCGAAGATTTCCCGCAGCAGGTTCGCGAATGTCAACGCCGACAACGAGTCACCGCCGAGATCGGTGAAGTGGGCGTCGGGCTGGACGTCTGTCGCCGAGCCGAGTAGTGCAGCCGCCGCGCGGCTGATGGTCTCCAGGACCGGCTTGTCGGCACCGCTCTGACGCAGAGCGCGCAACTCGTCGGCCTGACCCTCGGCCAGCTGTACATAGAGCTCTTCCAGCCGCTGCCCGTAGTGCTCCTTGAGCTTCGGCCTCGCCAGCTTGCGGATGCCGGTCAGCAGGCCGTTCTCGAGCGTGAACGGGGTTGTCTCGATGATGAAGTCACGCGGAATCTCGTAGGACTGCAGGCCGGCCGCCTTCGCCACGTCTTGAAGTGAGTCGCCGACAACGGATTTCAGATGGGTTGCGTCGACGTCGGCCAGCGCCTCGTCGGTCGGCACGATCACGGCGAGCAGGTATGAACGGGCGCTGTTGCCGTAGACGTAGATCTGGCGCACCAGCGGGCTGTCACCGAACACGGCCTCCAACTTGGAGACGGTGACGAACTCGCCCTGAGACAGCTTGAGGACGTTGTTGCGCCGGTCGAGGTAGACGAGCTGATCGGGACCCACTTCGGCGACGACATCGCCGGTGCGGTAGTAGCCGTCCTCGTCGAACATCTCCGCGGTGACCTCGGGTCGCTTGTAGTACCCGGGAAACATCGTCTCGGACTTGACGAGCAGCTCGCCGCGGGGATGCGGCCGGTCGGTGTGGAAGTAGCCGAGATCGGGAACGTCGGTCAGCTTGTAGTCGATCACCGGCGGCCGCTGGACGTGCCCGTCCACGAAGAGCGCGCCTGCCTCGGTGGAGCCGTAGCCGTCGACCAGATGCATGTCGAGGAAGGTCTCTACGAACGACCTCATCTCGGGCGACATCGGCGCCGAGCCCGTCATCGCCATCACGTAACGACCACCGAGCAACCGCTGGCGCAGATCAGCCAGCACCGCCGACTCATCGGCGGTCCCGCGGTCCAGTTCGCTTTGGACTTCGGCATAGATCATGTCCCAGACGCGCGGCACGAAGCTCATCTGCGTCGGCCTGACAAGAGCCAGATCCTCAAGGAAAGTCGAAAGATCGCTCTTCGCAGCGAAATACGTGGTGCCACCGGCGCCGAGGGTGCCGTACAGCAGTCCACGCCCCATCATGTGGCTCATGGGCAGGAAGCTCAGCGTGATCGACGGGTGCGAGCCCTCGTCGCCCCATGTGCCCCTGACCGACCGTCGCCACGAATTGGCGACAAGGCGCTCGGGATACATCGCGCCCTTCGGTGTTCCGGTGCTGCCGGACGTGTAGACCAGCAGCGTGAGCGGATCGGGGTCATCGGCGATAACCGGTTGCACGGCAGGAAGTTTCGCGCCACGCTCGAGGACGTCGTCCAGGGTGTCGACGCGCAGCGTGCCACCCGCATCTGCGAGGCGCGCCTTGGCGGCCTGCAGTGCGTCGCGGTGGTCGTCGACCTGCGGCAGGTAGTCGAACACGATCAGGCGATTCGCCGCCGACCCGGTGAGGATCAGTTCGACCGCGTCGGTGACGTAGTCGATGCTCGACGCGATCACGGTCGGCTCGGTCTCGGCGACGATCGGACGCAGCTGGGCGACGGGCGCACTCGTCTGCAGCGGCACCGAGACCGCGCCCAATCCGATCAGCGCGACGTCGATGGTGGTGTAGTCGACGCTGGTGAAGCCCAACAGCGCGACACGGTCGCCGGGCCGGACCGGGTCATTGGCCAGCGCGTTGGTGACCGCCTGGACCCGGGCGGCGACGTCGGCGTAGGTGATGGTCTCGAAGTGGGGGAGCAGAGCCGCGGTGGTCCTGCCGGTTTCGGGATCCGTGATGAACTCGTGGGCTCGCGCGCCGAGGGCGGGCCGGTCCGCGTAGCCGTCGAAGACGGTCCGGACTATCTGTGCAAGCCGAAGCCCGGGCTGCTCGATGGCGGCGGAAATCGTCTCATCGGGCGCGGCGTCGGCGAACTGCGGGTCAGAAGCTTTCAGGTCAGCGATTCGGCGCTCGAAGCGCTCCTCGCGGGTGACAGTCGACATCAAAAGTCCTCGGAAATAGCGGGAGAGGGGGCGCGACGCTGCGGCTACACGAAACTACGTTAGCAAAACTAACTTTATTCCCGCTAACTCGTGAGCCTGTCTATCTGCTGTGAGATTTTGCGCGGCCTGCGCGTCCGGTTCCCGCCGGCGCGTTCGCCTTGTACATCGCCGCGTCGGCGTAGTTGTTGTTGCTGTGGATTGCGTTCGCCCGAGTGCCCCAAGCGCGAACGCGCCCGACGCCCGCGCGCCGATCAGCAATCCGCCTCCGACCCGCCTGCAGTCGGTCGCGCTTCCCCTCGGCCGAAGCGGTTACGGGCGGGACTTTTCGCCGTTGCTCATTCCACATCGCAGGGCTCGTTCGCGGGTCGTCGCCGGTTATCGGTCCCGTGGTTGGGTACACCGCCGCTGGTCGGGGTACTCCGTTGGGGACTGAGGAGGCTTCAAATGAGAGACAAACGTGTTGAGGCACATGAGATGGACGACGACCGTGTTCGTGCACGTGAAATGGGCGACAACCGTCTTCGTGCCCGTGGCGGCAGGATGGCAGTGCCGCGCAGCCGCGGCGCGGCAAGTGGATTCCTATTGATTCTGTTGGGCGCCTGGGGGGCGCTCGTCCCGTTCATCGGACCGCGTTTCGACTTCGCGTTCACGCCCGATCAGGAATGGGTGTGGACGACCGGCCGCGGCTGGCTCGAGGTGCTGCCCGGTGCGGTCACCGCGGTGGGCGGTCTACTCCTGCTGATGTCGCGCAACCGCTTCACCGCGATGCTCGGCGGGTGGGTGACAGTGATCGCGGGTGCCTGGTTCGTCGTGGGCCGCGCGCTGGCCGGGCCGTTGGGTCTCGGTGACGCGGGCACCCCGGTGGCGGCGACCGAGGCCAAGCGGGTGGCGCTGGACCTGACATATTTCTACGGGCTGGGCGCGCTGATCATCTTCCTCGGCGCGATCGCGGTCGGTCGCCTGTCGATCCGTAGTGTGCGTGACATCCGCTACGCCGACCGGACGGCCGTGGACACCGTGGAGGACCGGACGGCCGTGGACACCACGGATCGCCGGGCAGCCATGGATACCCCGGAGCGCCGGGCCGCCATGGACCCGACGGAGCACCGGGCGGCCGTGGACACCGCCGAGCCCGCGCCGTCGGACGAGGTGACCGAGATCCAGCCGGCTGAGGAGACACCGCGGCGTCGGCATCGCCCGTGGGGCAATATGTTCGGCCGGGGCGATCGACTCGCCCACCGCTGACAATTGAGGTGGCCGTCGCGCCGCGGTCGGGCAAGATGACGTCATGCATCTGTGCCGGGCCGCGGGGTCGACGTGCGTCTGGTGAGGCGCCTCTACCGATTGCTGGCGCGCGTGATGTCGCTGCGCATCATCGTGATCGTCGCGGCGCTCTCAGTGGTCGCCCTGGTCATCACCCTGGGTGCCTGGGTGTGGTTCGGGGTGACCAACGACCAGTACAGCCAGCTCGACCGCCGTCTCGACTCGGTCAGCAGCCTCGGTGACATCAATTCGTTACTGAGCAACGCCGTAAACCCCGGGCTTGACCAGTCGTCATCGAACGGCGGCGGTCTGGTGCGCACCGCTCGCGTCGACGGGCTCACCGTTTCTGTGCCACGCGACATCGTCTTGCCGCCGTTCGAGAACGGCTACGCCACAACGACGATCGACGGCGTCCAATACCGGGTCCGCACCTTCGCCGCTGGTGAGGCATCGATCGCCGTCGGCGCTCCGACGGCCGAGACACAGCGCCGGATCGACGAGTTGCACCGAAGGGTGCTGTTGATATGCGGCGGGGTGATCGTCGGCACCGTCGTCGTCGCCTCGGTGCTGTGGCTGATCATGATCAACCCGTTCCGTGTACTCGCCCAGCAGGCCAGGGTCATCAACGCACAGTCCAACCCCGAAGAGGTGAAGGTGCGCGGGGTCCAGGAAGCCGTTGAGATCGCCGAGGCGGTCGAGGGCATGCTGGCCCGCATCGGCGACGAACAGCAGCGCACCCGGGCCGCGCTGGAGTCCGCGAGGGATTTCGCGGCGGTGGCTTCCCACGAGCTGCGCACCCCGCTGACCGCGATGAGAACCAATCTCGAGGTGCTGTCCACCCTCGATCTTCCCGATGAGCAACGTAAGGAAGTAATCGCCGACGTCATCCGCACCCAGAGCCGGATCGAGGCCACGCTCTCGGCCCTGGAACGGTTGGCGCAGGGCGAGCTGACGACGGTCGACGACTTCGTCCCCGTCGACATCACCGAGCTCCTCGACCGAGCCGCTCACGATGCGGTGCGCAATTACCCCAACCTGCAGGTGTCGCTCGCATCGTCCACCACGGTGCTGATGGTCGGCATGCCCGCCGGCCTACGGCTCGTCATCGACAATGCGATCACCAATGCGGTTAAACACGGCGGCGCCACCGAAATCCGTTTGGCCGCAATCAGTTCCGTCGACGGAGTCGAGATCACGGTCGACGACAACGGCCTTGGGGTGCCGGAGGAGGAGCGCGCGGCGGTGTTCGACCGGTTCTCCCGGGGGTCGACGGCGGCGCGGTCGGGCTCCGGGCTCGGCCTGGCGCTGGTGGCTCAGCAGGCCGAAATTCATGGGGGAACGGCCGCGCTGGAGACCAGCCCGATGGGCGGCGCCCGGCTGCTGCTGCGCTTGCCTCCGCCGAGCTAGCTTCGCGCCTCTCTCGGGTCGAGGTCGTCGAGCAGCCGCTGCATCGTCCGGCACATCTGGTCGAAGTTCTTCTCTCCTGCCAGCGCAGACCACCGACGCTCGATGTCGGCGACGCGGTGGCCGGCATCGGTCATCAAGTCGCGGCCCCGCTCGGTCAGGTCGATCAGCTTGGCCCTGCCGTCCGACGGATCCGGCCGCCGCGTCAGATAGCCCATGTCGGCGAGGTCGTTGACGAGCTCGGATGCCGCCGCCAGGCTGAGCTGCGCCCGGTCCGCGAGCTCGGTGAGCCGGATGCCGCCCATCCGGATGTTGCCGAAGATCTGGAAGTGGGGCTCGCGGATGTCGCCGTAGCCGGCGTCTGCGCGCGGTGCGGCAAGGTCATCGCGGAACTCGCGAAGCAGCCGGACCAGAAGCTGCCCGACGGCCAGCCGGCCTGGCGCGGGCTGTCTTGACTTCGCCACGGTGATTGAGAATACTACGGTAACCGAAGTTTCGGTTTCCGAAGTAAATGGGGAGAGTCACGATGGTCACGCCGAACCCGGAATTCGTCAGCACCGATCTGGGCCGTCTTCATGTTCGGCGTGCCGGGGATGGCCCGCCGGTTGTGTTGTGGCACAGCTTGTTCGTCGACTCCCGGTCATGGGGGCCGCTGTTCGACGAGTTGGCGCGCCGGCACATGGTGTATGCGATCGACGGGCCGTCACACGGCAAGAGCGAATCGGTGCCACGCGACTTCACTTTTGAGGAGCTCGTGGTGTCCGCAGAGCAGGCGATGGATCGCCTGGGCCTCACCGAACCGGTGGACTGGGTGGGTAACGCCTGGGGTGGCCACGTCGGCATTCGGCTGGCCACCGGTCCGCGGTTGCGGACGCTGACCACCATCGGCACGCCGATACAAGGCTTCTCGCTGCAGGAGAAGCTCACCAAAGCCTGGCCGCTTGTCACCGCGTATCGGTTGGTCGGGCCGAAGGACTTCCTCGTCAAGCTGCTGTTCGATCAACTGGTCGGACCGGATGCGATTGCCGCGCAACCGGATCAGGGAGCGACGGTGATGGCGTCCTATCGCGAGGCCGAGCGCACAGGCATGCTTCACGCGATGCGATCGATGATGCTGCATCGCACCGGCATCGATCATCTGCTGGGCGACGTGAGGGTGCCGGCCCTTGTGATGTCGGTCCGCGACGACGTGACGGGCTGGCGCCCCGACGAGGCGCGCCGCACGTGTGCTGCCATTCCGGACTGCCGCGTCGAGGAGGTCGCTGGCACGGGCCATGTCTCGCCGCTGTTGATCGACCGCGACCGGATCCTGGGGCTGATCGGCGAGTTCTGGCGCACCGCCGTCCCGAATATCTGACCGCGAAATAGCATTCCTGGCTGTGGTTTTCGCGAGATCACGACCAGGAATGCTATTTCGCGGAAGATGCCTGTCCCGGATAGATCAGAGATCGGCGAGGACACCGGCGAGGACGTCCAGGCCTTCGACGAGGAGGTCGTCACTGATCGACAGTGGCGGCAGGAACCGCAGCACATTGCCGTAGGTGCCGCAGGTCAGCACGATCACGCCCGCAGTGTGGCAGCCGACGGCCAACTTCATGGTCAGCTCGCCGTCGGGTTCGATCGTGCCGGATTTCACCAGCTCCATGGCGATCATCGCGCCGCGGCCGCGCACGTCGCCGATGCGGTCGTCCTCCGCCTGCAGCCGGCCTAGCCGGTCCTTCATCAGTTGCTCGATCTCACGGGCCCGCTCCACCAGACCATCGGCCTCGATCGTCTCGATGGTGGCCAGCGCGGCCGCACAGGCCAGCGGGTTGCCGCCGTAGGTGCCGCCAAGCCCGCTGACGTGCGGTGCGTCCATGATCTCGGCGCGACCTGTCACGGCCGAGAGCGGTAACCCGTCGGCGATGCCCTTGGCGGTCACGATCAGGTCGGGTTCGATGCCCTCGTGTTCGCACGCGAACATGGCTCCGGTACGGGCGAATCCGGTCTGCACCTCGTCGGCGATGAACACCACATCGTTCTTCCTGCACCAATCCAGCAGCGCGGGCACGAACCCGTCTGCAGGGACGATGAAGCCACCCTCGCCTTGAATGGGCTCGATGATGACCGCAGCGAGGTTGTCGGCGCCGACCTGCTTCTCGATGACGCCGATCGCGCGGCGGGCGGCCACTTCACCGTCGGTGGCCATCTCCTTGCCGAACTCCGCGTCGCGGAACGGGTAGGACAGCGGCGCGCGGTAGATCTCCGGCGCGAACGGCCCGAAGCCGTGCTTGTACGGCATCGACTTTGCGGTCAGGGCCATCGTCAGGTTGGTGCGGCCGTGGTAGGCGTGGTCGAACGACACCACCGCCTGCTTGCGGGTAAAGGTCCTGGCGATCTTGACGGCGTTCTCGACCGCCTCGGAGCCCGAGTTGAACAGTGCCGAGCGCTTCTCGAAGCTGCCGGGGGTGATCCGGTTGAGGTGCTCGGCGACCGCAACGTACTCCTCATACGGGGTGATCATGAAGCAGGTATGGGTGAAGTCGTCGACCTGCTTGCGCACGGCGTTGACGACGCGGGGCGAGGAATTGCCGATCGTGGTCACCGCGATACCGGATCCGAGGTCGATGAGTCGGTTGCCGTCGACGTCTTCGACGATGCCGCCGCCCGCCCGCGCCGTGTAGACCGGCATCGTGTTGCCGATACCGCGTGACACCGCCGCGGCTTTGCGCTTGATCAGCTCCTGCGACAGCGGGCCGGGGATGGCGGTGGCGAGATGGCGGCTCTGCTCGAGGGTGCTCAACTTTCGCCTCCTGAAGACGGGTCGCAACTGTGGATTCGCATGGCGGTCTGAGCCTAGTCCGCGTCGAATGCGGCACACACCGATCCGGTTGAAAACTTCGAGGTCACTCGGTGGGATGACCTGCCGGACGGGACTGCCGCAACGGAATTCGTAGCGGCAGGCGCGTTGGTGGTGGTGACGGGTGTGTTGCTGGACACGCGCGGGGGCGTCGTTCGCTGCCCAGAACGCGGGGCCGCTGGGTCGTCAGCTGCCGCAATGGCACACTGGTCAACTAGAAGACCCGGGATCGGTCACCCGTCCGTGGGTAGATCACCGAAATACCGACACGAAAGACAGTTGCTGCCATGGATCTGGTCGCCCTACTACCTCTAGTCATCATTCTCGGCGCGTTCATGTACTTCGCCTCGCGACGGCAGAAGAAAGCGATGCAAGCGACCATCGACCTGCACAACTCGCTTCAGGTGGGCGATCGTGTCCACACGACGTCCGGCCTTCAGGGCGAGATCAAGGCCATCACCGACGACAACGTCGAGCTCGAGATCGCGCCCGGCGTCGTCACCACGTGGATGAAGCTCGCGGTCCGGGACCGCATCCAGGCCGACGACGACTTCGACGATGACGCCGATGAGCTCAACGAGCCCGAATCGACCGCGACAGAAATCACGGATAGCCCAGACCAGAACCGCCTGAGCTGACGACTGACAGTCGGCGACTCAGCACGGGCACGTACCCTTTGCGGTGCTGACGAACTGACTTCGAGGAGACCAAAGAAACGTGGCATCGCCTTCGACGCCGGTGCACCCTGCCCGCTACCTGGCACTCTTCCTCACGCTGCTGATCGGCGTGTACCTGCTGGTCTTTCTGACCGGCAACAAGGAGGCGAAGCCCAAGCTGGGCATCGACCTGCAGGGCGGCACCCGCGTGACCCTGACCGCGCGCACGCCCGACGGGTCTAAGCCCACCGCTGACGCGCTGAACCAGGCACAGCAGATCATCTCCTCGCGCGTCAACGGGCTCGGTGTGTCGGGGTCCGAGGTCGTCATCGACGGCGACAACCTGGTGATCACTGTGCCGGGCAACGACGGCAACGAGGCGCGCAACCTGGGCCAGACGGCGCGGTTGTACATCCGCCCCGTGATCCAGGCGTTCCCCGCCCGGCAGGCGCAACAGCCAGGTGCACCGCAGGGCGGCCCGCCGGCGGGCCAGCCGGGAGCACCGCTCGGCGGCCTGCCCGCGCCGGGGCCC
>JBKPSU010000186.1:0-23166 GCA_046735135.1 Actinomycetota bacterium | reverse complement strand
CGCCGGCTGCGTTGGTGCGGCCGCCCACGCCGACCCAGGCAGTTCCGTCGTGCTTCAGCACGTCGCCGCCGTCGAGCGTTCCTGGTGCCTCGATTCGCACGACGCGGTAACCCTGAGCACCGATCTCGCCTTCGGCCGCGGGGATCTCGGGCCACCGTTCCTCGGCCCCAGGACGGCCGATGATCGCGAGGTCGCCGTAGACGACCATCGTGTCCTCGACGAACACCGAGTCTGGGCACTCCGGCGCGGCGGGCACCTCGTGCGTTGTCCATCCCGCATCCCGGAAAGCGGCGACATAGCCGTCCCATTGACGTTGCGCCAGTTCGGCGTCCACATGGTCGCTGCGATCGATGTGGGTGATGAGGCCGTCGGCGAGCCGGGGGGACGGCCGCCGGATCAGTGCGTGCCGCATCACGATTGCACCGGCCTCGCGTCATCGGCGGCCGTCCGCTGGCGCAGGCCGAGCAGCCGCATGCCGTGGTACAACAGTAGCGCGGCGATGGAGCCGAGCGCGATGCCGGTGAAGGTCAAATCGCCTAGATGCCAAGTGAAGTCGGCGATGCCGATGATCAACGGGATGGCCGCGGTCATCTGGTTGATCGGCTTGGTGAAGTCGACGCCGTTGGTCATCCAGATCCGGATGCCGAGCACGCCGACGAGTCCGTACAGCACCACGGTCGCACCGCCGAGCACGCCAGGGGGGATCGCCGAGATGGTCGCTCCGACCTTGGGGCACAACGACAGTGCGATGGCTACCGCCGCGGCCACCCAATATGCGGCCGTCGAGTAGATGCGGGTGGCCGCCATCACGCCGATGTTCTCGGCATAGGTGGTGGTCGCCGATCCGCCGCCGACGCCGGCAAGCGTGGTGGCGACGCCGTCGGCGGCCAACGCGCGGCCGATCAGCGGGTCGACCTCCGTGGCCGTCATCTGACCGACCGACTTCACGTGCCCGATGTTCTCGGCGATCAGCGCGATGACCGCGGGCAGGAACATCGGCAGCACGGCAAGTGAGAAGGAGGGTGCATGGAACTGCGGCAGTCCGATCCATGCCGCGCTGGTGATCTGTGACGCGTCGACGTCACCGAGGAGCAACGCCAGCAGATAGCCCACGACGACGGCGATGAAGATCGCGAGCCTGCCGATGATGCCTCGGAAAAAAGCCAGCGTGGCGACGAGCAGGACAAGCGTGACGAGCCCGACCAACGGGCCCTTCTCGAAGTTGGCCTTGGCTGCGGGGGCGAGGTTGAAGCCGATCAGGGCGACGATCGCCCCGGTGACCACCGGCGGCAGGGTCACGTCGATCCAGTGCGTGCCGACCATATGGACGACGAGACCGACGACGATCAGCGCGACCCCGACGGCCGCCAGGCCGCCGAGCGCGCTGCCGGTGCCGTGGGATGCCACGGCCGCGGTGACGGGCGCGATCACCGAGAAGCTCGAGCCCAGATAGCTCGGTAGCCGATTGCCCGTGATGACCAGGAACAACACCGTGCCGAGCCCGGAGAACAGCAGGGTGGTGGCGGGCGGGAATCCGGTGAGCACAGGCACCAGGAAGGTGGCCCCGAACATCGCCACCACATGCTGAGCACCGATGCCGATCGTGCGGGTCCAGCCCAGTCGTTCGTCGGGTGCGACGGCGAAGTCCGCGTCGGCTCGGGCGTCGACTTGTTTCCATGTCAGCGGGATCACGGTGCGACTACACACCATCGCCCGCCGCTGTGGGCGGCTATCGGTCCTTCAGACCGGTTCGTAGGCGCAGATGGCCGCGACCTTGGCCGCCGATGCAGAGGCCGGATCGAAGCGGTATCCGAGCCATTCCTTGACCAACCGCCTTGCCAGTTCTACTCCGATGACCCGCTGCCCGAAGCACAGCACCTGTGCATCGTTGGACAGGATGGCGCGTTCCACCGAGAAGCTGTCGTGAGCGGTCACCGCGCGGACGCCCGGCACCTTGTTCGCGCTGATCGCAACTCCAAGCCCTGTCCCGCACACCAGTAGTGCGCGATCGGCGGCGTTGTCGGCGACGAGCCGCGCGGCGGTCACAGCGACGTGCGGATAGGCGGTGTGCTCGTCAGCCCCGACGCCCACGTCGACGACGGACGCCACCCGAGGATCGCATTCGAGGTCTCGTCGAAGGATGTCCTTGTACTGCAGTCCGGCGTCGTCGCAGCCGACCACGATGCGCAGGCTCACTGCGGCGCTCCTTGGATTTCGAGGGTCTCGGCGACAGTGCTGATGCACATCGCCAGCGATATCGCACCCGCGTCCGGCGTTCCGACGCTGCGTTCGGCCAAGGGCCGCGCACGGCCGATCTTCGGTCGCAACTCGGCGGTTTCGGCAGCGGACTTGCTGGCCACGTCGACCGATGCGAGCCATGCGCTGCGCCAATCGGTTCCGCGCGCCACCCCGGATTGCACCTCTTCGACGAATGGCCCGAGCGCGTCGAGCATCGTCTTGTCGCCGCGGTGTGCGCCCCCGAGTTCGGCGAGCGCATCGTGGCCAGCGCGCAACGCCGCGGCGACATCGTCGTCTGTCGGTATGCCGTGGTCCCCCAACCGATGCCCCGCCGCGGACAGCGCCGCGCCCCAGAGCACGCCTGACGTGCCGCCGGCCTTGGCGGCCCACGCCTCGCCCGCGGCGATGAGAACCGACGCGGTGCCTGCACCGCTGTGGGAGGCAGCGGCGGCGGCGGCGCTGGCGGCCGTGGTCCCGCGGACCATTCCCCGGCCGTGGTCGCCGTCGCCTGCCACGGCGTCGATGCGACCGAGGTCTGCCTCGGCCTCGGCCATGTGCGCGGCGATCGCATCGATGGCACGTGCGATGCGTGCTCCGCACAGACGCGACGGCTCATCGGCTTCGTCGAACGACACGGGCTTCACCGCATTGTCTGATCCGAACTGATGCCCGCGGTCTCGCAGATCGACTGTGCCCGTGTCGATTCCCCCCTTTCGGTACGCCGGGGTATCGGCAGGCGCGGTCCACAGCCGCTCCAGTTCGTCATCGAGCCATGTCACCGTCAGTGAGCAACCGGACATGTCGAGGCTGGTGACGAGTTCTCCGACCTCTGGTTCGACCACGGTCAGACCTGCGGCGGCCAGCCGTGTGGCCACGGTCTTCCACACCACGAACAGCTCCTCGTACTTGGTGCGGCCGAGTCCGTTCAGGATGACGGCCACTCGGCTCGGCGCGCCAGGTGGCTCTTCGGCGAGCACACCGTCGACGAGCAGCCCAGCCAATTCCGCTGCGGTCGGCATGGCGTGACTGGACACTCCGGGCTCACCGTGGATCCCCAGCCCGAGATCCATGGTTCCCGGCAGCACTGTGAACAGGGGCCGGTCCGCCCCCGGCAAGGTGCACCCGTCGAACGCGACGCCAAGGGTACGGGTGGCCTCGTTGGCCTTGATCGCAACCCGCGTGACCTCGTCGAGGTTCGCGCCCTCCTCGGCTTTTGCACTCGCACAACGGAAGACGGTGAAGTCGCCCGCGATGCCACGTCGCTTGGTGATGTCCACGGGCGTAGCGCTTGCGATGTCGTCGGTCACGACGAGGAAGCGCGCGTCGATGCCCTCGGAACACAGTTGGGTGGTGGCGAGGCCGAAGTTCATCACGTCGCCGGCGTAGTTGCCGGTGATCAGCAGCACGCCCGAGTCGCCATGTGCGGCCCGGCCGACGGATGCTGCCTCACGCGCCGAAGGTGAGGTGAAGATGTTGCCGACGACGGCTCCGTCGGCGAATCCTGGTCCGACTACGCCGCAGAACGCAGGATAGTGGCCTGATCCGCCGCCGACGACGACGGCAACCTTGCCCGGCGGCGTCGTGGCGGCCCTGACGACTCCACCCTCGACACCAACCACGTAACGGGCATTGGCGTCGAGGAAGCCGTCGAGCATGTCCTCTGTGAAGGTTGCGGGATCGTTGAATAAGCGGGTCATGATGTGCTCCGTCAGTGGATGTGGCTGCCGCCGTTGATGTCGACGGTGGTGCCGGTGAGATAGGCGGCGTCGTCGCTGGACAGGAAGGTGATGACCGCGGCTATTTCTTCAGTGGTCGCGGTTCGGCCGACCGGGATGTCGGCGGCCAGCTTGGCTTCTTGCGCGTCGGTGGAGCCGACCCGGATATTGGTGTCGACCGCGCCGGGCGTTACGGCGTTGACGGTGACACCGGTATCGGCGATCTCACGGGCCAAGGCCTTGGTGAAGCCCAGGATCGCGGCCTTGGCCGACGAGTACGGCACCTTGCCGAACACTCCGCCGCCGCGTTGCGCGGACACCGACGACATGTTGACGACGCGACCCCAACCGTTGTCGATCATCGCGGGCAGGAAGGCCTTGGTGACCAGGTAGGTTCCGGTCGCGTTCACAGCCATGACCTTGTTCCACAGATCCAGCGTGGTCTCGAGGAAAGGAACCGGCGATGTGATGCCTGCGATGTTGGCGATTGCGCCGACCGGTGGCAGCGCGCCGCATTCCACCTCTGCCGCGACTGCCCGCTGCGCGGCGGCCACTGACGCTTCGGAGGTCACGTCCAGTGCGTGTCCGAACGCCGGAACCGCGAATCGGTTACCGATTTCGGCGGCCACCTTCGCCGACTTCTCGCCGTCGAGGTCGAGGACGACGACCGCCCATCCTTCGCGTCCGTACCGGTCGGCCACCGCCATGCCGATGCCGCGGTCGGATGTTGCGCCGGTGATGACGGCGGTGCGTTGTGTTTCAGACATTCGTATCTCCTTAAATGAGTTCAGAAATAAGTTGCGCGGCTTCGGCGGTAGCCGAAGGCCGATCGGCGTCGGTGATGTCGCGGGTTTCCAGCTCCAAGGCGAAGTGGCCTGCGTATCCCGCGTCCGCCAGAGCCTTCAGTCCGCGCGGAAAGTCAACCCGCCCGCGCCCGACAGAAAGGTTGATGTTGCCGGGTGCGGCGTCGCGGATGTGCACATGAGCGATGCGGTCGGCGAAACGCACGACGAACTCGCGCGGGTCGCTGCCGGATGCCACGATGTGACTGAAGTCCATCACGATGCGCACATCGGTTCTCGCGAGTCGATTCGAAAGCCGTTGCGCGCGATCGATGTTGTTGCACAGCCGGTGGAAGTGGAGGGACTCGGTCCACAGCTCGACACCGTTGCGGCAGGCGCGTTCCGCGGCGCGGGCGAGCTCTCGCGCCACCCGGTCGAGGTCGGCGTCGACCGATTCCAGCGGCCGGCGGCTCAGCGCGCCACACGGCAGCACCAGCGCGTGTGCACCGGTCGCTGCGGCGAGGCGAAGCAGCATGTCCAGGTGTTCGTCACGGGCGTTGCGGGAGCGGTCGCCAAGGGGTTGGTTCAGGTCGCCGATGTCGCCGTTGACCGAACGCACCCGAAGGCCTGATCGGCACACCGTCTCGGCGACGCGATCCACCGCGCTCGGGGTGAGCTGGTAGGGCACGTGGTCGCAAACCACCGGAAGGGCCCCGAGGTCGATCTCGGTGAACCCCAGCCGGGCGATCTGGCTCAGCGCCCCGTCGAGCTCGAGGTGCCGAAAACTGATCGTCGAACAACCCAGCCGACTGTGCATCATGCGCCCGTCCTTGCTTCGTCGTGCCTGTGACTACTGCCACACTAGAGCGGCCGACTGTTAACAGTCAACGGCTAGCATAAATCCTTGTTGACTGTTGACATTGAATGTGCCGCGCCTCACACTGGGTGACGCAGAGCACTGTTGACCGTTGACAGTGACATAGATCAGGGCATTTGAAAGGATCAGCTCATGAGCGACGACGCTCTATCCATGCGGGGGCCGGTGAACGGCACCCCTGACGCCAAGAAAGTGGCCATCGGCTCGTCCGTCGGCGCTGTCATCGAGACGTATGACTTCATCGGGTTCGGCACCGCCGCCGCGCTCTACTTCGGGCACGCGTTCTTCCCGAACTCCAGCCCTGTCGCCGGCACACTCGCGTCGTTCGCGACACTCGGCGTCGGCTTTCTCGCCCGCCCGCTCGGCGGCGTCATCGGTGGCCATCTCGGCGACAAGGTCGGCCGCAAGCCGGTGCTGGTCGCCTCGCTGATCGTGATGGGCCTGGCCACGTTCGCCATCGGCCTCCTGCCGACATTCGCGACGGTGGGGATTCTCGCCCCGGCGCTGTTGGTGACCGTCCGTATCGTGCAGGGCTTGGCGTTCGGCGCGGAGTGGGGCGGCGCGATCCTGATGAGCTACGAGCACGCGCCGTGGCGGCAGAAGGGCCGCTACACCGGCATCGTGCAGGCCGGCTTCCCTGTCGGTCTGCTACTGGCCAATCTCGTCTTCCTGGGCAGCATCCACCTCGGGGGTGACTGGGCCTGGCGTGTGCCGTTCCTGGCCAGCATCCTGCTGGTGATCGTCGGCCTCATCATCCGTGCCCGTGTTCCCGAGTCGCCCGTGTTCGAAGACGTCAAGGACGAGGGCAAGATCGTCAAGGCGCCGATTGCGGAGGTGCTGAAGTCGGACTGGCGAAACGTCTTGCGCGGCATCGGCCTTCGTGTTGCGGAGACCGCCGGCTACGCGGTGTCGATCACGTACATGATGTCCTATCTGAAGAACGCGAAGCTTGCGACGCCCACTCAGACGATCATCGCCCTGTGCATCGCAGCCGGCATCGGCATCTTCGCCACTGCGTTCTGGGCACGCCTGACCGACAAGATCGGCCGCAGGCCCGTGTACATCTGGACGTGCGCGTTCGCAATCCCGTTCGGTGTCATCATGTTCCTGCTGGTGAACACCGGCGTGATGCTCCTGATCATCGCGACATTCGTGGTGGCCTACGGTCTGGTCCAGAACTCGCTGGCCGGATCGCAGGGTGCGTGGTTCCCGGAGCTGTTCCAGGCCAACACCCGGGCCTCGGGAGCGTCTCTGGCGTACCAGATCTCAGCGATGGTGTCAGGCTTCACCCCGTTCATCACCACGCTGCTGTTCGTCGAGTTCGGTTGGATGGGTCCGGCCCTGCTGTTCAGCGGATACGCCGCAATCGGCCTTGTCGCGGCGCTGCTCACCCGTGAGACCTGGGGAGCCCGCGAACGGCGCCTGGCGGATGAGGCTGCCGCACAGCCGTTTCCGACCGATCACAGCATCGCGGCGTAGGAACGACGGTCCATGACACTCACGGTCGAAACCGGCCGCCGCCAGAAGGTGGCGGCGGCCGCCTACCGCATGCGTCACCACGTGCTGAACATGGGCGAAGCCCAGGGCCAGGGCTATGTCGGCCAGGCGCTCGGTGCCGCCGACATGCTGGCCTGCGTCTATTCCGACCAACTGCGCTACCGGGCAAGCGATCCCGAATGGCAAGAGCGAGACCGGTTCCTGTTGTCCACTGGGCACTATGCAATCGGTTTGTACGCGGCGCTCGCCGAGAAGGGCATCATCTCGCCGGACGAGCTGGACACCTACGGCTGCGACGGTTCACGGCTACCCATGTCGGGCATGGCGTCCTACACGCCGGGCATGGAGATCTCCGGCGGCTCGCTGGGCCACGGCCTGACGGTGGCGGTGGGTATGGCATTGGGCCTGCGACATCAAGGTTCGGCGTCGAAGGTCTTCAACTTCCTTTCCGACGGCGAGTTGGACGAGGGGTCGACGTGGGAAGCGGCGATGGGGGCGAGCCATCACAGGCTCGGCCTGCTGACTGCGCTGGTGGACATCAACGCGCTGCAGGCCGATGGTCCGACCGCCGGAGTCCTGCGCACCGAGCCGGTGGCCGACAAGTGGGCCGCCTGTGGCTGGTTCGTGCAACGGGTCGACGGGAACGACACCGGCGCGCTGCTCGCGGCGTTCGACGCCGTCACCGATCGCTCGGAGTCCGTAGGGACACCCGCTGTCATCCTGTGCGACACCAGGATCGGATGCGGCGTGCCAATTCTCGAGACCAGGGAGAAGGCGCATTTCATGCGCATCCAGGCAAACGAGTGGCAACTCTGCCGCGAACAACTGACTGCCCGATACGTGGAGATCGAACAATGACAACCAGTGCACCACTGCGCACTTCAGCCATGATCGCGTCGTTCGCCGATCCCGGGCAGCGCACCACAAGTGCTCCGTTCGGGCACGCTCTGGTGGCCGCGGCCGAGAACGACGACCGGATCGTCGGTCTGACCGCGGACCTCGGGAAGTACACCGACATGCACATCTTCGCGAAGGCGTTCCCCGATCGCTATTTCCAGATGGGTATGGCTGAACAGTTGTTGTTCGGCGCCGCCGCGGGAATGGCGGAGACAGGTCTGGTGCCGTTTGCGTCGACCTATTCCGTCTTCGCCGCCAGGCGCGCCTACGACTTCATCTGTCTCGACATCGCCGAACCGGGCTTGAATGTGAACATCGTGGGCGGCCTTCCCGGGTTGACGACCGGCTACGGGCCCTCGCACCAGGCGACCGAGGACGTCGCGATCTTCCGCGGCATGCCGGGGCTGACGATCGTCGATCCGTGCGACTCGGTCGACATCGCCCAAGCCGTGCCGCAACTGGCTGCCCACAGTGGACCGACCTATCTCCGGTTGCTGCGCGGCCAGGTGCCGACGGTGCTCGACGAGTACGACTACTCCTTCGAGCTCGGCAAGGCGAAGGTGGTGCGCGACGGCACGGACGTGGTGTTCGTGTCGAGTGGGCTGATGACGATGCGCGCTCTGCTGGCCGCTGAGGAATTGGCGGCTCACCACGTCGACGCCGCCGTCGTGCATACGCCGACACTCAAGCCGTTCGACGCAGAAACCGTGCTTGGCGAGCTCGATTCGGACCGGCTGGCGCTGACGTTGGAGAACCACACCGTGGTAGGTGGGCTGTTCGAGACGGTCGCCGCGGAAGCGGTGCGCCGAGGCGTCAACCGTCAGATCACGCCGGTGGCGTTGCCCGACGAGTTCCTTGCGGCGGGCGCGTTGCCGACGCTGCACGAGCGTTACGGCCTGTCGACAGGCCGGATCGCCACATCGGTGCTGGAACGCCTGTAGTATCACTGTCGACATACAAATGTTGACACTGAAGGAGCTCCTGATGTCGGTGGAGTCCCCGTCGTTGCTGCGGTTGGAGAAGACCAGCCTGCGCGAACAGGCCGTTTCGGCGCTGCGTCGTGCCATCACTACCGGGCAGTTGACACCCGGCACCCACCTGGTCGAGACCGAGCTGTCGGATGCCTTGCAGATCAGCAGGGGCACGCTGCGTGAAGCGATGCGCCAGTTGCAGCAGGAGGGTTTGATCTCGGCAGGTGCGCGAGGCCGGCTGTCGGTCCGGCATCTGGACGCCAAGGAAATCAAAGACATCTTCGACGTACGCGCCGCACTCGAGTCTCTTGCCGCTCACCAACTCGCCGGACGGCCCGATCGCGCTGATGCGGTCGCAACGCTTCGCGAGGCGGTGACCGACATGGAGCGGTGGGCGGCGTCGAACCTCGAGGATCGCATCGAGGCGGATCTCAAGTTCCATCGCATGTTGTGCCATCAATCCGGCAACGAGACACTCCTGCACTCGTGGTCCTCGCTGGAGGGCAGCATCCGGATGTCGATCATGTTCGCGGGGGTCGACAAGGCGTTGAAAAACATGGACGCCAAACGTCATTCCGACATCGTGGACGCGATCGAGTCCGGTGACGGCGAGAAGGCGGCAGCCGCGGTCCGCGATCACATGGCAGGTGCCGCAGACGTTCTGGTCGCCTAGCGCCGCGAGCGCAACAGGTAGCTCAGCGCGCCGATGAGCACCACACCGGCGCCCGCGAGCACCGAGCCGATGGGCAACAGGACGGCAAGCAGTACACAGCCGGCAAGGCCGACCGCAGGAATGATCCTGCGCCCCAACGTCAGAGCCGACGCGTTCGCGATCGCGTAGTAGACCAGCACGGCGAACGAGGAGAAGCCGATCGCGTTCCGCACATCGGCGACCGCGGCGACCACGGCGACGACGGCGCCGACGGCCAGTTCGGCGCGGTGCGGGCCGCCGAATCGCGGATGCACCGCGGCGAGCGCGCGGGGCAGGTGACCGTCACGGGCCATCGCCAGCGTCGTCCTCGACACCCCCAGAATCAGCGAGAGGAGCGACCCGAGCGCTGCGACCGCGGCGCCCACCCTGATGATCGGCTCGAAGCCGGCACGGCCGGCGGCGCGAACGGCGTCGGCAAGCGGCGCGCTCGAGGACGACAGTGCGGCGCTGCCCAACTGCATCAGGACGGCGACCGCGACGATCGCGTAGACGGCCAGCGCAATGCCCAGCGCGACGGGAATCGCCCGCGGGATGGTGCGCGCGGGATCGCGGACCTCCTCGCCGAGCGTCGCGATGCGGGCATATCCGGCGAACGCGAAGAACAACAGGCCTGCCGCCTGCAGCACTCCGCCCAAGCGGGCGTCGGCGCCGAGCGCCAGGAGCGAAGCGTCGGCCTCACCGGAACCGAGCACGATCACCACGAGCGCGGCGAGCACGGCCAGCACGACCGCGACGATGATGCGTGTGAGCAGCGCCGACTTCTTGACGCCGAGGTAGTTCACCGCGGTCAGCGCGACAACCGCGGCCACCGCAACGGCGTGCGCGTATGCCGGCCACGCGTAGAACCCGACCGTCAGCGCCATCGCCGCGCACGAAGCCGTCTTGCCGACCACGAAGCTCCAGCCGGCGGTGTAGCCCCAGAACGCGCCGAGTCGCTCCCTGCCGTAGACGTATGTGCCGCCCGACTGCGGGTAGAGCGCGGCGAGCCGGGCGGAGGATGTCGCGTTGCAGTAGGCGACGACGGCGGCGACCGCCAGACCGATGAGCAGCCCCGAACCCGCTGCCGCCGCGGCGGGCGCGAGCGCCACGAAGATCCCTGCGCCGATCATCGATCCGAGGCCGATCGTCACGGCGTCCGCGGTGCCGAGTCGACGCTGCAGCGCGGGGCGCTCCGGCGTGCTCACGGCACGGATACTAGGTCAGGTCGCCGGGTCCTCGCCGAACACGTTTTCGCGGCCCCAGATGGTGGCCGCCACGAAGATGATGATGGCGAGAAGGATCGAGCCGATCGCCACCATTGGGATCGACCACAGCCGGCGCATCATTACAGCCCTCTCGCACTGGCCCACGTAGTCCCCACCGCTGGCCTCGGCCGCCTGCGTAAGGCTCGTGCCGAAGCCGGTGCCGCACTTGATCTGGAAACCGAACTGGTCGTATGCGTCGATGTACACCGGGAAGTACAGCGCAAGCGCTCCGACGACGATGAGCGCCAAGGCCAGCACGCCGAGGTAGAACGCACGGTGGTGATAGTGATGCACTCCTGGACCCCCATCCGGCCTACACCTGTCCCAATTATGTTAATGATCATTCTTACCGCAATGCCGACTTTGACAATATCTATCAGTCGAAGTCGGCAGCTATGTGTGCTCGAACTCCGTTAGTGTGATCGCCATGGCGCGCGGCCGGCCCACCCATGACGGTGGCATCCGCCGTCGGCCCAAGGATCGGAAGGCGCAAATCGCCCGGGCTTCGGCGGAGGCGTTCAGCGCGCTCGGATATCACGCGGTGAGCATGGAGGCGATCGCGTCGCGAGTGGGCATCTCGGCGACCGCCCTGTACCGGCACTACCCCAGCAAGTACAACCTGTTCCGCGATGCGGTGCTCACGCTCGGCGAGCAGCTGGTGGAGTGCTCGGCGTTCGCCGACGACGCCCCTCCCGACGCGGCGACCCTGCGCCGGCTCATCGGCGCGCTCACCGATACCGCGCTCGCGAATCGCGAATCGGGCGGTCTCTACCGGTGGGAGGCGCGCTATCTGCGCGGCGATGACCAGACCACCCTCGACGGCCAGGTGCGCACCGTCAACCGCCGGATCCAGCTGCCGCTCATGGCAATTCGGCCGCAGCTCACGTCGCGTCAGCGCTGGGTGCTGTCGTCGGCGATACTCAGCGTGATCGGCAGCGTCGTCGATCACCACGCGAAGCTGCCCGCCATCCAGATCCGTGCAGTGCTCGCCGAAGTCGCCACGGCGATTTCGACCGCGGACGTGCCCGATCCGCCGTCCACGGACGGTGCTGAGCACAGGGTGCGCGGGGTTGATCCGTCGAAATACGAAGCGCTGCTGACGGAGTCGGTGCTTCTGTTCAACCGCAAGGGCTACCGGGACACGACAATGGAGGAGATCGCCTCTGCGGTCGGCATGCCGACGTCGGGCATCTACCGGTACTTCTCTGGCAAGAACGACATCCTCGCGGCAATCTATCGGCGCGCCGCCGATCGGCTGTCGTCGGAGGCGTCGTCGATCCTGGGCTCGTTCTCCGATCCGGAAGACGCACTGACCGCTTTGATCGATGCCTATGTGGCGCGGTCGTTCGCTCACCCCGAACTCGCCTACGTCTATTACACGGAACGGTCCAACATGGCGCCTGCCGATCAGAAGATCCTGCGGAATCTGCAGCGAGCCACCGTCGAATCGTGGGTGCGGCTTGTCGTCGCGATCCGGTCGGACTGGACGCTGGGGCAGGCCCGGTTCGCCGTGCACGCCGCCATGGCCCTGGTGATCGATGTCGGCAGGCTGGTGCACTACGACAACACCGCGCAGTCGCGGATGATGGTCGGCAGACTGCTGGACCTCACGCTGCTTGGCCGCTACCGGTTGCGCACGACGTTGCCCGCGAGATAGGCGCCGTAGCCGATCAGCCCAACGATGGCCAGGCGCTGGGTCTTTCGCGCTGCGAGCCCGAGGCCGAGCGCCGTCTCGACGGCACCGTCGATGTAGAGATGCTTGCGGGTGTCGCGGGGAAACGCCTGCCGGGTGAGGTCGTCGAACAGCGCAGGCTTGACGAAGTGCGCGACACCAACGCCTGCAACGCCCAGGCCCGCGAGCGTGGCCGCGCGCGACCCTCCAGATCTTTTTTGGATACGGCTCATTCCTTTCCGGTCACTTCTTGAGGGCGCCCGTACGCGGCGTATCACTGGTCGCGATACAGGTCACGGCGCGGTCGCGCTGACCCCATGAGTCCTCGCTGGGAGACAGCACGAACAGCCCGATACCGGGATCACGCGACGCTTCCTGCGAATACTTGTCCAACTCGGGTGCGCACTTGTCCTGGTACTCCTCGATCGCCGAAGCGCCGGGGAAATTCCCGTCGGGCATGGTGACGACCTTGAAGATCTCGCCCTTGTGCGGTTCGTCGCACGGCGCGGTGTCGACGGTGAGCACCAGCCCCGAGGCCGGCAGGTCCTTGAGGCAGTCGCCCGCCTTCACCTCGTTGGCGCCGACGGTTCCCCTGCCGACAATGAAGTAGAAGACGACGCCTGCGAGGAGCGCGACGACCCACACCGCCGACAGCACCAGGCCTGCGATCGCCATGCCGCGCCCGCCTTGTCCGGCCCGCGCGCGCCGCAGCCCGACGACGCCGCAGATGACGCTGACCGGAACTCCGCCGAGAATGCCGAAGATCAACGAGATGATCGCCCACCAGTTGGTGGCGCCTGTCGGTTGCGGCGGATACGGGCCCGGCGGATACGGACCCGGCGGATATGGACCCGGCGGCGGGTAGTAGGGCCCCTGCGGTTGGCCGGGGTAGGGGCCGGGCATGCTCACGAGAGCAACCGTAGCGCCGCATCGACGGCGAGGACCGGCACATCGAGCGTCTTGGAGCCGAGGTCGTGACGGGCGCCGGTGACCTCGACCAGTTCGGTGGGCGCGGGGATCAGCGCCGCGGCGGCGCGCAGCTCGTCGATCGAGCCGAACGGGTCGGACGTACCGTGGGTGAACACCGTCGGCGCAGCGATGCCCGGCAGGTGTTCGGTGCGCAGTCGCTCGGGCTTGCCCGGCGGGTGAAGCGGATACGAAAACAGCGTCAGCGCATCGACTTTCGCGGTTCCCTCGGCTACGACCATCGACGTCATCCGCCCGCCGTAGGAATGGCCTCCTGCGACGACGGGACCGTCGGCCATCGTGCGGACGAGTTCGATGGCTTCGACGACGCCCGTCTGATCCGTGGCCGCAGATCCGGACGGCGGGCCCTTCGGCCGTCGTCTGCGGTAGGGCAGGTTGTAGCGCACGGCGAGCCAACCGCGGCGCGCCCATTCATCGCAGATCTTCTTCAGCAGCGCGGACTCCCGGCTGCCGCCCGCGCCGTGGGTCAGCACGACGACGCCGGTTGGTTTGCCGCCGGGTTCGTGGCCGATGCCCGCGATCGCGTCGAGGTTCATGAGCCCAGTCTGAACAACGGCGACACCGGGCCGTGGCCGTGGCCCAGGGGGTAGGCGGCGCGCAGACATTCGGTCACCCACGACTTCGCGAACGCAACCGCGTCGGGAACGGTGTAGCCGTGCGCGAGTGCACTGGCCGTCGCCGCGCCCAACGTGTCACCCGCGCCGTGGTCGTCGCTGGTGTCGATGCGTCGGGTGTCGAATTCGTAGAAGTCGGTGCCGTCGTACAGCAGGTCGGGGCTGTCGGGGGAGGATCGCAGATGGCCGCCCTTGACCAGTGCCCACTTCGGCCCGAGCGCGTGCAGGGCGCGGGCCGCCTCGCGCTGGGAGGCATCGTCGACGACGTCGATGTCGACCAGCAGCCGCACCTCGTCGAGGTTCGGCGTGACCAGCGTTGCGAGCGGAAACAGTTCGCCGCGAAGCGAATCCAGTGCGCTCGGGTGCAGCAGCGGGTCGCCGTGCATCGAGGCGCACACCGGATCGACGATGAACGGCACCACACCCGCCAATCCCTGTGCACGCCAGGTCTCGGCCACCGTGGAAATGATGGCGGACGACGCCAGCATGCCTGTCTTGGCGGCCTGAATTCCGATGTCGCCCGACACGGCTTCGATCTGGCCCGCGATGACGTCGACGGGGATCTCGTGGAAGCCCTTCACGCCCATCGAGTTCTGCACCGTGACCGCCGTCACCGCTACGCAGGCGTGGATGCCGAGGAGCGCGAACGTCCGCATGTCGGCCTGGATGCCGGCACCGCCACCGGAGTCGGAGCCGGCGATCGTCATGACCCGCAGCGGGGTCTTCCCGTCAGGGGTGAGCGGAAGGAATTTCATGGCAACTCCCTACGCCGGCATTACCCGGTCAGGTTCGTACGGTCGACGGCGCCGTAGCCGGTGAAAATCCGGTTCCAGCCGTCCTCTCAGCGCACTTGGCGTGCGCTCCCGCGTGGTTGATCGGCCGAATCCACGCTAGCGCATGGAACACAAATTGCCGCGCGATGGTTTATATAGCTAACATATGTGTTTTGAGCCGAGACGATGCGTAAAGCGAAGTAGATGACGACTGAGATAGAGATGACGAAACCCCCGCTCGTGGCCAATGCCGAAGAGGCTGTCACCGAGACCACGCGCAGGCGCAGGCGGATGGACCACGATCACCCCAACTACAAGTGGGTGGTGCTGTCCAACACCACGCTGGGCACGCTGCTGGCGACCATCAACGCGTCGATCGTTCTCATCTCGCTACCCGCCATCTTCCGAGGCATCGGCCTCAACCCCCTCGCACCCGGCAATGTCAGCTATCTGCTGTGGATGCTGATGGGCTATCTGGTTGTCACAGCTGTGCTCGTCGTGCCATTCGGGCGGCTCGGCGACATTTTCGGCCGGGTCCGGATCTACAACCTCGGCTTCGTGGTGTTCACCTTCGCCGCCGTCGCACTGTCCTTCGATCCCTTTCATCTCGACGGCGGAGCGCTATGGCTGATCGCGTGGCGCGTCGTGCAGGGTGTCGGTGGTGCGATGCTGATGGCGTCGTCGTCGGCGATCCTCACCGATGCGTTCCCGTCGAACCAGCGGGGCATGGCGCTCGGCGTGAACATGGTGGCCGCTGTCGCCGGATCCTTCCTCGGCCTGCTCATCGGCGGCTTCCTGTCCGAGTGGCACTGGAAGGCGATCTTCTGGGTCGGTGTTCCGATCGGCATCCTCGGCACGATCTGGAGCGTCAGGTCGCTGAAAGAGCTCGGCGTCCGCACGCCCGGCCGACTGGACTGGGCGGGCATCCTGTCCTTCGGCCTCGGCCTTACGGTGCTTCTCACCGGCATCACATATGGCATCCAGCCTTACGGCGACTCCACCACCGGTTGGACAAGCCGGTGGGTGCTCGGGGCGATCGCGTTCGGCCTGTTCTCCCTGGTGGCGTTCTGCTTCATCGAGCTGCGTGTGCCTGACCCCATGGTCGACGTCAGGCTGTTCCGCTCGGCGTCGTTCGGCATGGGCAATCTCGCGGGATTGATGTCCTCGATGGGCCGCGGCGGACTGCAGTTCATGCTCATCATCTGGCTGCAGGGCATCTGGCTTCCGTTGCACGGCTACAGCTTCGAGTCGACGCCGCTGTGGGCCGGGATCTACATGCTACCGATGACGGCGGGCTTCCTGGTCGCCGGGCCGCTTGCAGGCTCGCTGTCCGACCGCTTCGGCGCCCGCCCCTTCACCGTCGGTGGGATGCTGCTGATGGCGGTGACTTTCGTTGCGCTGGTGATGATTCCGGTCAACTTCAACTACGGGCTGTTCGCGGTGCTGGTGTTCCTGAACGGCCTCGGCGGTGGCATCTTCACCGCACCCAACACCGCGGCGATCATGTCGAGCGTCCCGGCCGCCCAGCGCGGCGCCGCCTCCGGGGTGCGTGCGACGTTCTTCAACGCGGGCTCGTCGCTGTCGATCGGCGTCTTCTTCTCGCTGATGATCGTCGGGCTGGCCCACACGCTGCCGTCGGCGATGAGCAGCGGACTCCAAGCACAGGGTGTGCCCGCGTCCGTCGCGCATGACGTCGCCAACCTGCCCCCCGTCGGCAGTCTGTTCGCGGCGTTCCTCGGCTACAACCCGATTGCCGAATTGCTGGCGCCCTCGGGAGCGCTGCAGGCGCCCGGCGTCAACGCCGACCAGTTGACCGGCAAGACGTTCTTTCCGCAGCTGATCACCGAGCCCTTCCATTCCGGGCTGGCCGTAGTGTTCATCGCGGCGGCCGTGATGATGATCATCGGAGCCATCGCATCGATGTTCAACCCGGGTCGGTACGCCACCGCCGACAGGGACGACTAGCCGAGTTCGATCAGCACGGGCGCGTGGTCGCTGGGCGCCTTGCCTTTTCGTTCCTCGCGGACGATCTCGGCGTGGCTCACTCGCTGAGCCAGTGCGGGTGAGCCGAGGATGAAGTCGATGCGCATGCCGCGGTTCTTCGGGAACCGCAGTTGCGTGTAGTCCCAGTAGGTGAATACCGCAGGGCCTGGAGTGAAAGGCCGTACCACATCGGCGAATTGGGCGTCGACGATCGCGTTGAAGGCGGCGCGTTCGGGTTCGGTGACATGTGTGCTGCCGCGGTAGAATTCGACGCTCCACACGTCGTCGTCGGTCGGTGCGATGTTCCAGTCGCCGGTCAGCGCGATCTGCGCCTGCGGGTCGGCGGCCAGCCAGCTGTGCGCCGCATTCTCAAGCGCGGCAAGCCACTCCAGCTTGTAGGCGTAGTGCGGTGAATCGACCGTGCGGCCATTGGGCACATACAGGCTCCACACCCGCACGCCGTCACACGTCACGCCGAGCGCCCGCGCTTCGGCCGCCGCCTCGACTTCGGGCTTGTCGCTCCAGGTCGGCTGCCCGTCGAAGCCGACCTGCACATCGGCGACACCGACCCGCGACGCGATCGCCACGCCGTTCCACTGGTTGAACCCGCAGTGCACCACCTCGTAACCGATGGCGGCGAACGGCATCGTCGGGAACTGATCGTCGGAGCACTTGGTTTCCTGCATCGCGAGCACGTCGACGTCGGCGCGTTCCAGCCAGTCGGTGACGCGGTCGACGCGGGCCCGGATCGAGTTCACGTTCCACGTCGCCACGCGCATGGCTACAGGCTACGGGCGTCGATATAGCGGGTTCGATGCGTTGCGGTGAAGCCCAGCTGCTCATACAGCGCGATCGCCGCGGCATTGTCGACCAGCACCTGCACATAGCAGTCGCTCGCGCCCTGGCCGGCGGCCCAGGCCATCAGCGCCGAGCACAGCGCACGCGCGTGCCCGTGGCGCCGCTGGCCGTCGGCCACCCGCACAGCCGACAGCCCCGCCCAGCGGATCCCGTCCGGTGCCGACGTGACCGCAGCACGTCCGACGGCCGCGTCGGTCCGTGTGCCGAACACCACATTCCCGTCGACGACCGCGGTCAACACGTCGACGGGAATGTCGCGTTCGTAGAGCCGCATCCAGTGCTCGCCGGGGCTCGGTGTCAGCGTTACGGTCGGGTCGGGCTCACCGGCGGCCAGATGGCGCACCATGACGACGGTCTCCAGATGCGCGGGAACACCTTTCGGCAGGGCGAGCAGCCGGTCGGGGACGGCCAGCCACGGGGTCTGATCGCGCCGCGCGTACCATTCGACAATCGCGGGTATCGCGGTTACATCGGCATTGATGTCAAGCGGCACAGCCGAATTCGCGCGGTGCGTGTGACCGCCCGCGCCGCGAAGCAGCCATCCGTCGATCCACATCTGTTCGGTGCCTGGCCATGCGAGCGCCGCGGCGTGCTCGGTCGCGCGGATCTGCGACGTGCGCACCGGCGCTGCCGTCAACGCCCGTAGCGCCACGACATCGTCGGGCGCGATCTCCACCACCGCACCGGTTTTCGTCTCGACCTTCAGCCGAGCGCCGGTTTCGATCAGGTGACCGATCACGTCGGTCAGCGGCGGCACCGACCCGGCGGGTCGCCGGTAGCGCAGGCTGACCCGGGTGCCGACAGGGGGCAGATCGGCCACGCTAGTGACCGAACGGGTCGGGGTCCTCGCCGGGCATCCACGTCAGCCCGGGGACGCCCCAACCGTTCGACTTCACCGCCCGCTTCGCGCTGCGCGCGTATCTGCCAACCAGTCGGTCCAGGTACAGGAACCCGTCGAGGTGCCCGGTTTCGTGCTGCAACATGCGGGCGAACAACCCGGTGCCCTCGAGCGTGATCGGGGTGCCGTCGGCGTCCAGTCCCTTGACCCGCGCCCAGTCGGCGCGGCCGGTCGGGAAGTTCTCGCCGGGTACCGATAGGCAGCCTTCGTCGTCGTCGTCGGGATCCGGCATCGTCTCGGGCACCTCGGACGTCTCGAGCAAGGGGTTGACGACCACGCCGCGGCGGCGCGGCGTCTTGCCGCGGTCCTCGGCGCAGTCGTAGACGAACACCCGCTTGGACACACCGATCTGATTGGCCGCAAGGCCCACGCCGTACGCGGCGTCCATCGTGTCGAACAGGTCTGTGATCAAGTCGGCGAGATCGGATGGCAGCGAACCATCGTCGGCCACTGGCACGGGAGCGGTCGCGGTGTGTAAGACGGGATCTCCGACGATTCGGATGGGTACGACTGCCACGATTGGCAAGCTTAAGTGAGCCGACTCGCCCAGTTGGCTGACGGCCCAACAAGCGAAGCCGTGGTTGAATATTCGCCGTATCGCTAGCGAGCCGACAGCGGGAAGGGTCCACGAGCAACATGGACGGCGCCATGGCGCGGACTGAGCAATCCGGGGACGACTCCGCTCTCACCGATGGGCTGACTCGCCGCGAACACGACATTCTGGCGTTCGAGCGCCAATGGTGGAAATACGCGGGCGCGAAGGAAGACGCCATCAAGGAACTGTTCTCGATGTCGGCGACGCGCTATTACCAGGTTCTCAACGCGCTTGTGGACCGCCCCGAGGCGCTGGCAGCCGATCCGATGCTGGTCAAGCGGTTGCGGAGGCTGCGGGCGAGCAGGCAGAAAGCGCGCGCCGCGCGCCGCCTCGGCTTCGAGGTGACCTGAGGATTTCGCGGGTCGGCACACCGCGCCGATACAGTAGGGCGCGATGAACGAGCGCCATCCCGACTCCTCCGGACTACCACTGCGCGCCATGGTGATGGTGCTGCTGTTTTTGGGTGTGGTCTTTCTGCTGGTCGGTTTCCAGGCCATGGGCTCGGGGGACGACTCCAGCGCCGACTCGCCGGTGGCTGTGGCGCCCACCACGACGACCCCGCCGACGCCTGCACCGGCCGCCAAGGCCGATGTACGGGTCTACAACATCTCCGAGACTCCAGGGGCCGCCGAGACCACCGCGAACCAGCTGCGGGGGGCCGGCTGGAACGTCACAGAGACCGGGAACCTCACCCTCGACGGTGTGACGGCGACCACCGTCTACTTCAGCGACGCGCCGGGCGAGAAGGAGTCCGCCGATCAGGTCGGCCAACTGCTGCAAGCCCCGGTGGAGCCGAGGGGCCCCGCGCTTGCCGAGCAACCACCGGGCGTGATCGTGGCGGTGACGGGATAGGCTCACGGGCATGTTCAGAACTGTGGCAGTCGCTGCCCTCTTCGCCGTTCCCCCACTTGCGCTGAGTGCCTGCAGTGCCCCCGAACAGGTGGCGACACAGCCGGGAACCACTCCGTCGGTCTGGACCGGATCGCCTGCGCCGTCTCCGCAAGCCAATGAAGGCAATGAGGGTCACAGCGAAGGACACGCCTCCGGCGAGAAGCTCACCGCGCAATTGAAGAACGCCAGCGGGGCCGCAGTGGCGACCGCCGATTTCGATTTCAGCGCCGGCTACGTGACCATCACCGTCAAGTCCACCGGCGCGGGTCAGCTGACGCCGGGCTTCCACGGTCTGCACATTCACGCGGTCGGCAAGTGTGAAGCCAACTCCGTCTCCCCGACCGGAGGGCCGCCGGGAGACTTCGATTCGGCGGGAGCGCATTTCCAGGTGCCCGGGCACAGCGGCCATCCGGCCAGCGGTGACCTGACGTCGCTGCAGGTGCGCGAGGACGGCACTGCGGAGTTGGTCACCACCACCAACGCGTTCACCGCAGAGGACCTTCAGGCCGGCGCGAAGACGTCGATCATCATCCACGAGAAGGCCGACAACTTCGCCAACATCCCGCCGGAGCGCTACCAGCAGACCAATGGCACTCCGCCGCCTGACCAGACCACGTTGGCCACCGGCGACGCCGGAAAGCGGGTCGCGTGCGGTGTTATCGGCACCGGTTAGCAGACGCATCGATTTCGCCGGGTCGGCCCGGCCGACTGTCGGTGTCGAGTGGGAGTTCGCACTCGTCGACGCCGAGACCCGCGACCTGAGCAACGAAGCGGCCGCGGTGATCGCCGAAATCGGTGAAAACCCGCGTGTGCACAAGGAATTACTGCGCAATACCGTCGAGGTCGTCACGGGCATCTGCGAGAACGCCGGCCAGGCGATGGACGATCTGTCCGCCACCCTGCTGCCCGCTCGCCGCATCGTGCGGGATCGCGGGATGGAGTTGTTCTGTGCGGGGACACATCCGTTCGCGAAGTGGTCGGCGCAGAAGCTGACCGATGCGCCGCGGTATGCGGAGTTGATCAAGCGCACGCAGTGGTGGGGCCGTCAGATGCTGATCTGGGGTGTGCACGTGCACGTCGGGATCTCCTCGGCGCACAAGGTCATGCCGATCGTCACCTCACTGCTGAACCACTATCCGCACCTGCTGGCGCTGTCGTCGTCGTCGCCGTACTGGGACGGTGAGGACACCGGATATGCCAGCAACCGCGCGATGATGTTCCAGCAGCTGCCTACGGCCGGCCTGCCGTTCCACTTTCAGACGTGGGCGCAGTGGGAGGGCTTCGTCCACGATCAGAAGAAGACCGGCATCATCGACCACATGAACGAGATCCGTTGGGACATCAGGCCTTCCCCGCACCTCGGTACCGTGGAGGTTCGCATCTTCGACGGCGTGTCCAACCTTCGTGAGCTCAGCGCGCTGACAGCGTTGACCCATTGCCTGATCGTGGATCTGGACCGCCGGCTGGATGCCGGTGACCAGTTGCCGACCATGCCGCCGTGGCACGTGCAGGAAAACAAATGGCGCGCAGCGCGTTACGGCCTCGACGCAGTGATCATCCTGGACGCCGACAGCAACGAGCGGCTGGTCACCGAGGACCTCGACGAACTGCTCAACCGGCTGGAGCCGGTCGCGAAGTCACTGCGCTGCGCCGACGAGCTCGCCAAGGTGGCCGAGATCTACGAGCTCGGCGCGTCCTATCAACGCCAGCGACGGGTCGCCGAGGACAGCGACGGGGACCTGCGGGCGGTGGTCGATGCGCTGGTGAGCGAGCTGGACATCTGATCGTGGCCAGCACACCGATGTTCCCGCTGGAACGGGCGATGCTGCCCGGCGAGGAGCTACCGCTGCGGATCTTCGAGCCCAGATATTCCGCCATGGTGGCCGACTGTCTTGCGATGGACGATCCGGCGTTCGGTGTCGTGCTGATCGAGGCGGGCCGCGAGGTTGGCGGCGGGGACAGCCGAAACGACGTGGGGGCGCTTGCGCATATCACCGAGATCGCCGATTTCGGCGACGGGCGCTACCGGCTCAATTGTGTGATGGCCGAGCGGATTCGGGTGCTGGAGTGGCAACCCGACAATCCCTATCCGCGGGCCGCCGTCGAGGTGTGGCCCGACGAGCCGGGCGAAGCGGTCGCCGCCGACGACATCCGCGATGTCGAGGACCGCATGGTCGCGCTGTTCGAGCGGATTGCCAGCGCCCAGGGCGCCGACGTGAACGCGCGGGACATCGTCGCGGGTGCCGACGCCGCGCCAGACGCCGCAATGTGGTTGTACGCCTTGACGGCCCGGCTGCCGATGGGGGAGGCCGACCGCTACGCGGTCCTCGCCGCGCCGACCGTCGCAGCACGCGTCACGGCACTGCGCGATGCCGTCGAGACCGTCAGCGCGCTGGTGGAGTTTCAGCTCTCGGGCGACTAGCGGGTCAGTGCCGCCTCGACGAAAACCGTTCGCGGCGTGGTGTCCTCGGGGCCTGTCCGGCCGTATCGCTTCATCAGGTCCGCCGCGTCGATGGCCGATACCTCCCAGCCTCGCTCGGTGAACCACTCGGTGAGATCGGTGCGCTCTTCGATGTACCACAGATCCTGGACGTCGGGTGTGTCGTCGTCTGCCACGCCCGCCTGCTCGCGCAGTTGGCGCATCTGTTCGCGGCGGCTGGCCAGATACTCTCTGTCCAAGGCGCCCCCGGCGAAGGATTCCACCCCGACGCGGCTGCCGTATGCGCTGAGGTCTGCGACGCGCTCGAACAACAGATCCTGCGCATCGGCGGGCAGGTAGGGAAGCAGCCCCTCGGCCGCCCACGCCGTCGGCTCACTGGGGTTGAATCCCGCATCACGCAACGCCTTCGGCCAGTCACGGCGAAGGTCGACGGGAACCGAGACGTATTCGGCGACCGGCTTCACGTGGTATGCACGCAGCGTCTCGGCTTTGAACGCAAGCACCTTCGGCTGGTCGATCTCG
>JBKPSU010000185.1:0-11151 GCA_046735135.1 Actinomycetota bacterium | reverse complement strand
AGGACTGCGAGATCGGCGTGCGGTTGTCAACCAGGGGTGCAGTGGTGGCCGTCGCCTATGACCCGCAAGTGGTGACCCGCGAAGAAACACCTAATTCCCTCCGTGCACTCGTGAGGCAGCGCACGCGCTGGGATCAGGGTTTTCTGCAGGTGCTCCGCAAAGGTGAGTGGCGCAGACTGCCTAGCCGCAGACAGCGCTGGCTGGCCCGCTACATCTTGGCGATGCCCATGCTGCAGGCGGCAACCGGAGCGTTGTTGCCACTATCGCTGGCGTCGATGTTCCTGCTGAAGGTTCCGGTACCGACGGCGTTGGTGACGTTTTTGCCGCTGGCGCCCACGCTCGTCACGATGGCGGTCGAGTCTGCCGCACTCGGCGAGTTCGGACGGGAATTCGGCATCCGAATACGACCCCGTGATCACGCGCGACTATTGCTGGGCACCTTTCCATACCAGCTGCTACTTGCGGTTGCCGCGGTGCGGGCGGTGTGGCGTCAGAGCCGCGGGGATGGAGGCTGGGAGAAGACGACTCACACCAACGCCCACCGGACCACAACACCCAAGCGGCCGGTTCCGGTATGAGCCGGTTATCCCGCCTGAATCCCTCGATCCCGATACTCGGGATTCTACTGATAATCACCGCGACATTGCGGTTGATCAACCTCACGGGGTCGCCCGCCCGACTTGACGACGAAGGCACGTATATGGCCCAGGCCTACGCAGTGGTCAAATGGGGAGAACTCGCCCACTACACCTACTGGTACGACCATCCGCCGGCCGGCTGGCTGCAGTTGGCGCTGTGGACTGCCATCTCAGGTCCCGACTTCGGGGGCAACGCGGTCGCTGCCGGGAGATACCTGATGGTCATCGTCGCCGTCATCACCGCCGGCCTGCTGTGGGCGCTGGCGCGACGAATCGGAATGTCGCGGTGGGCAAGCGCGGCCGCGGTCGCCGTCTTCGCGCTGTCGCCGTTGGCAATCTTTTTGAGCCGCACGGTATATCTGGACAATCTCGCCAGCGCGTGGGCGCTGGGCGCCCTGGTGCTTCTGTGCTCACCCCGGTACCGGCTGTCGGCAATGTTCGGCGCCGCAACATGTTTCGGTATTGCGGTGTTGAGCAAGGAGACCATGCTGCTGCTGCTGCCGATGTTCGCCTGGCTGGTCTGGACCAAGACCGCACCGGTGACGCGCCGCTACGCGCTCGCCGTGTTCGTCGCCGTGCTCGGTGTCGTGGTGAGCACGTACGTCTTGATGGCAGTCCTGCGTGGGGAACTGGTGCCCGGACCCGGACACGTCAGTTTGTGGGACGGCATCCGGTTCCAGTTGCGCGACCGCGCGGCGGGCGGCGCGCTCGACGATCCCTATTCGCTCAAACGCAAAACCGTTGACCAATGGTTCCTATTCGACCCAGTACTGCCGTGTCTGGCCGGCCCGATCGCACTGACCGCATTGTTTGTCGAGCGGCTGAGGCCGTTCGCGGTCGGGCTGGTAATACTCATAACCACGGTTCTTCGCCCCGGATACCTGCCGGCGCCGTTCATCCTGGCCGCCCTTCCGTTGATAGCGCTTCTGGCGGCGGGCACTGCCGAGGCGGTGCTGCGCTATTTCCGCACTGTTGAGCAGCGATCGATCGGCGTGCGCCGCTTCCGTGTTCCGGCGCTGGCGGCCGGGGCGCTGATCGTGTACGTCGCCGTGTCGCTGTGGCTGCCCAGGTATCCCAGTTTGATGGGGGCCGACGTCGACGCGTCGATTCGGCAGGCGCAACAGTGGATCGAGCACAACGTGCCGAAGACCGACAGGCTAATCGTCGACGATGCGTTGTGGGTCGACCTCATCCGGGACGGCCGCGACAGGCGCAATGTCGTGTGGGCCTACAAGGTGGACACCGACGAGCAGGTGCAGGGCTGGGCGCCCCACGGCTGGTCCGACTACGACTGGGTCGTGACGAGGGCGTCTTTGCGGGCCAGTATGCGGCCGATCGGTATATTCACTGACGCGGTCGCACACTCACAGCCAGCAGCGATTTTCGGCTCGGGCGTGGAGCGAGTCGACGTGCTCCGTGTCGACAATGGCGCGCCGACCTCGAAACCCCCACCGCCCGCGGCGCCGGCGTTCGGGGGGCAACTCGCGGCCCGCGTTGCCGATGTTACCGATCCGAATGTGCTCGGGGTCCTGCAGTCTCGGACCGTGGCTCAACCCGTGCTTGCGACGCTCGCAGTGATCGCTGCGACACAACCTGTTCGGATCGCGGACATTTCGACCATCGAAGGAGAGGACGACGCGGGAAGGCCCCGACGCGATATCACGGTGACGGGACCGCTCGACCGTCTACAGGCTGTGGCGGCATTCTTGCAACGCCAAGAGGGTCCGTTCGCAGTGCAGTCCGTGGAGCTGACCGCCCAAGGACTCACGGTTCGATTCCCGTTGCGCGGCAACGATATCGGTCTGGGCACCGATCCGGCGCCGATGCAAGGCGGGCCGGCCGCGCTGCGGGTCGCCGACCTGCGCCGCAGTCGATCGGCCGAGCAAGTCAACCTGGTACGCATCGACGGCACCGCCGAAGGCTCACTCGAGACGAGCGACGACGCGAATCCGTCGGGCTATCGGTCGATGCCCGCGGGGACGTACGTCGTGGTGACGAACAGTATCGGCGGAGGTGACCCGGTTATCCGTCAGGTGGTCACGCTCCGCCCAGACGTGTCCTACACGCTCGCACTGTTCTCCGCGGCCGAATCAGGGCGAGTCGCAGTCCAACTCGCGCCGGATGGCCCGCCGGCCGGCCCCATGTCCGACTCCGCGGTGCGGATGCTGCATGCCGCCAATGCAACGGGATCCGTCTACGTGGCGCTGGTAGCACCCGGCATGGTCGAGCCGATGGTGCTGGCCAACCAAGTCGGGTACGGGCTGATCACCGGATATGCGGCAGTGCCTGCGGGACAGTACGAAGTGGTGGTGACGGCAAACGGCCGCGAATGGCGCCAACCCGTTGAATTCCTCGGTGGCGCGCCGATGAGTCTCCTGCTCACCGACGGAACCGATGGCCCCGTGGTGCGGACGCTTCTGGATGTGCCAGACGCCCCCGTTGCGCTCAACCTCCCGACGTTGACGATGCCCGCGAGCGGAAAGGCGTTGGGTAAAACCAAGTTAACGCCGCCTGCAACTGAACACTCTGGCGGAAAGAGGATCGCGATCGTACTGTGCATCGTCGCGATCATAGGCGCAGCGGTCCTGGCTGCCAGGGCGCGACCGCGGCGGTCGATACGAAAAAATGACGCGGCGCTGCCGGAAGCCGAGCGGGCGCGCCGGCGCGCCGTTGATGTGGTCCACCCAGCACCGACCATCAACACCGACGCAGAGCGAACAGAGCCGGACGTCGACGACACCACGCGACTACCTGGCGGGGCCGTCAAGCAGTCGCGGCGGCCAGGACGGCCGAACCACGGGTCCCTGCCCCAAGCGATGCGGGCGTGCTGGCATGAGGGGACTCGCCGCGCACTACCCGTTGACGACACTGCGCGCCTGGATTTGAGCCCCGACAACACCGCGCGACTGGATCTGGTTACGGTTCCCGTCAAGCGTTCGGGTCGGAAGCAGCCGATGGAGCAGAACGGCGTGGCACTGCATCAGGCGGTGCGGGCGCACTGGCGTGAGGCGGCTCGTCGTGCACGACCGGCTGACGACACTGCGCGCTTGACTCCGGGCGTCGACGAGACTGCGCGACTACCTGCCGGGGCCATTACGCGCCAGGTTCCGCGGGAACCCAGATGAGGAGGCGGGTTTTCACCGCGTCGGCGATTGCGCTCGTGGTGGTGTTGATGGCCGGCGCGGGCTGGTGGATCGCGAAAGCCATCGATACGAGGGAGGCTGCGACCGACGTAGCCGGCCTGCGTGCGAACACGGCGCGTGTCGCGGGCAAGGAGTTCCTGGATGAGTACGTCGAACCCGACGGGCGGGTCGTGCGACGCGACGAGGGCGGTGACGTCGTAAGCGAGGGACAGGCTTACGGGATGCTCATCGCGGTGGCGATCGATGACGAGACTCGATTCCGGTCGATATGGAAGTGGACGAAGACCCACCTGCGACGCGACGACGGCCTGCTTTCGTGGCGGTGGGCGGATAACACGGTGACCGATGTGAACAGCGCAGCGGATGCCGATCTCGATTCGGCGCGGTCATTGTTGTTGGCAGGCAGACGCTTCGATGCGCCGGAGTTCACCGACGACGGCAGGCAGTTGGCCGTGGCGATCCTGAATATGGAGACGGCCGCCGTCGGCACTGGGTCCGTCCCTCCGAGCGATGTGAACCCGCCGGGCACGTGGGTGGCCGGATCGGGGCGTGTGCTCGTCGGCGGAAACTGGGCGCGGAGGGCGCCGTACGTCGTCAACCCTGGGTATTTCAGTCCTCGCGCCGAAGCGGAACTCTTCGAGGCGTCGGCCGACCGGCGGTGGACGGACATCACCCGCTCCGAGCGGGTCCTCAGCTGGCAGCTCATCGGGACCGGGATGCTGCCGCCCGACTGGGCCATCGTCAGTGAAGTGGGCCATGCCGTGCCCACCGAACCCCCCGCCGGGGGGGCCATCCGTTTCGGTCTCGACGCCGCGCGGTTACCGGTCCGGTTTGCAGAGTCCTGTGATCGAGAAGATCGAGCCGTGGCAGCTGCAATGCGCCCCATTCTGGCAGCGCCGGGCGAGGTTCCCGCGATACGCAACCTGGATGGGTCGGCTGACGGCAATTGGCAACATCCCGTCGCCCTTGTCGCCGCCGCGGCGACCGAACAGGCCGCAGGCAATCCAGACGGCGCCGTGGAGCGCCTTGACGCGGCGGCGCAACTGCAACGGCGGTCTCCGACCTATTACGGCGCCGCCTGGGTGGCGCTGGCCCGCATCATGCTGACCACGTCGCTGCTCGGCGAGTGCCCGGCGTCGGGCTGATCCGCTAGTCGCCGCCGTGCTTGCCCCCGTGCCCGCCACCGTGGCCAGGCCCCCGCCCAATCGGACCCGGGTTGAAGAAGGGGGGTGGTGGCTGAACAATCGGTGGCAACCACTCGATGACCAGCGGCGGTATCCCCGGTGGAAGCGCAATGGGCGGCGGAGGAGCCGCCGGAGCGGGTATCGGGGCGACGGGCGCCGGTGGAAGCGCGGCGGGGGCGGGCGCAGCGTTGTGTACCACCACTTGCGGTGGTGGGGCGGGCAATTCCATCATCTGTGCCATGGCGACGCGCGCGGGTGGTGGTGGCGGCGGTGCCGGGGCGGGGGGAGGCACCGTCTTGGGCAGCAAATTCGGCACGGTGGGTGGCGCACCCGGCAACGCGGGAGTCGGCGCCGCAGCGCCCGGGTGCACCGCCATGTCGTCTGAGTCCGTACGCGCGGTGGGCCGAACATTGGCCACCATTGCAATGGTCAGTGCCACCATTCCCACAATGAAGACGGCGGCCAGCCAGCTGCCCGCTGACAGGAACGACTTGCTTCTTTCCGGCACGTCGGAGTCCGGCGCGATGTCGGCCGCGTCGGTGGGGACATCGGCGTAGCCAAGGAGCATCGTGGCCTCACCGACCGGGGCGATCGGGGAGACCATGGTCTCGTCGGGATCTTGTGAGTAGGCCAGTCCTATGGTGGACGTGTCGTAGCGCGGCGCACTCGCCGACGCCAGCGCAGCGCCGCGCGCCAACGCCAGCTGAGGTTGTTCAGGGGCGATGACCGGCACCGTGACAAGGTCCTGCAAATGCGCCTTGACCGCGGTGACGTCCACGCCGGAGCCGACGACGAACAGGCCCTGAGCCATCGATTGCTGTACTTGCAGGCTGGTGGCCATCTCGGCTGCCACGGCGATTGCATCGCCGTTGTCCAGACTCCGGCTCAGAACTTTCACGACCGAACCGTCGACGGTTTCGACGACCGCCAGCGTGGCCTTGTCGCGCTCGACGAACATCAGTGCGGTCTTGTCGTAACCCACGGCCCGCCCCACCGTCTGGGCGAGCGCCGCGGCGGCGTGCAACTCCGAGACCAGCAGCACTCCTTCGACGTCGCGCGCCACCAACTGCTCCCGCAGCTCGGCCGCTTCGTCGTGGTCGGTCCAGGTCACCCCGCTCGACACCAGATAGTGGCCTGCGGCCACGGCACCTTCCTGGGTACCGAGGATCGCGGCGATGACGTGCTCGGGTGCGCTCGGGGTTGCCGAGCCGTCGGCGGCAGTGATGTCGAAGACGTCGTGCTCGATGATGGCGCCGTCGGCTTTTTCGCCCTCAACCAGTGCGATGCTGACCTTCGTCGGTGTCATCGACACCCCGAGTACGATTTCCACCGCCCCTCCAACACATTTGCGGCACGCTCGACTTTTGCGGGGAACCGTCCCACGCAACCCGTTGCACCCAGCGTCTTTGACCCTCCCCGATGGGTCACGGCGAACGTGGGCTCGTGCTGGCCCTCCACCAAAAACCTTACCCGCTCAGCCCAGTCCTGACCCACGATGCGAAGAGATTCTTCAGGGCGATACGAGATGCGGTAGGGCAGCCTTGATCACGCGAATAACGCTGGCTAACAGGCTCAAAAGCCAAACGTCGTCGGCGTACCGTGGACCCTGCCTACGTGGTGCTCCCGAGCCGGTGGTGTTGCTGGAATGGCGAACCGGAAAGACATCCGTGTGCTCATTCAACAGCGGGGCCGCCGCCAATCGCCACGCCGTCGTAGGTCAGGTGTCTCGACCGTGGAGGACTGACCCGGAATGTCTTTGATACATGGCTGGGTGCCGGTGACGGTGCAAGTGATCGCTGCGGTGGTGCTGGTGCTGGCGATCGGCTGGCGATCCCGCCGGTGGCGCGTGATCTCCGTTCCGGTCGCGCTTGTCGCCGGCGTCGCTCTGACTGCAGCGTTGTTTTGGTTCATCAAGGATCAAGGACTTGCCGACGATCCAGCGCCAGTGGGTCTGTGGGTATGGATCACGTTGACCGGTCTGGCCGCGATGGTGGTCGTGCTGGGATGGCGCGACGTCGTTTGGTGGCGCCGAGTCGTCTCCGTCATCGCGGTCCCCCTGTGTGTGCTGTGCACGGCGCTGAATGTGAATATGTGGGTCGGATACTTCCCCACGGTGGGTACCGCATGGGACCGAATGACCGGTGCGCCGCTGCCCGGGCAGACCGACCGTGCCACCGTCGCCGCGCTGCAGCAACAGCACCGGGCGCCGGATTGGAAAACCATTGTGTCCGTGCGCATTCCCGATCATGCGTCGGGATTCAAACACCGCGACGAGCTTGTCCTGCTGCCGCCGGCGTGGTATGCCAGCACCCCGCCGCCACCCCTGCCGGTGGTCATGATGGTCGGTGGTGAGTTCGGGAACCCGGGCGCATGGCTGTATGCCGGCGACGCGCAAAGCACGATCGGCGACTTCGCGGCCGGGCACGGCGGCAATGCGCCGGTCCTGGTATTCCCCGATTCCAGCGGGACGTTCAGCAATGACACCGAGTGCGTGAACGGTGTACGCGGGAACGCCGCGGATCACCTGACCAAAGACGTTGTGCCGTACATCATCTCCAACTTCGGTGTCAGCCGAGACCCGGACAACTGGGGTATCGTCGGTTGGTCGGCGGGAGGTACCTGTGCACTGACACTGAGCGTGATGCACCCGGAGATGTTCGGCGCCTTTGTTGACATCGACGGCCAGCTAGGCCCGACCGCCGGCACCAAGCAGCAGACCATCGACCGGCTGTTCGACGGCGACGCCGACGCATGGGCGACGTTCGATCCTCGAACGGTGATAGCCAAACATCGTGCGTACAAGGGACTTTCGGGCTGGTTCGCGGTCTCGGTCGACACTCCCACGGTGTACCGTGCGCCAATGGACACCGATTCACTTTCCGCGGACGGGCCGGATCCGAAACCCGAGGACCACGCCGCCATCGCCAATGTTCTGTGCCGAGCGGCCAGCAGTTACGGCATCGAATGCGCGGTGGTGCCCAATCCTGGTAAGCACGACTTCTCGTCCGCCGCATCGGCGTTCGCGGCGGCATTACCCTGGTTAGCCGGAAAGCTCGGGACACCCGGGGTCCCGCCGATCGCAATGCCGGGTGCTCCGTCCGGCCCGGTGAGGTGACGCGTCGGGATCGCGCAGCTGATTACGGTTACTGGCGAGGCGGCGGTTGCGGTGGCCATGGTCCTCGAGGCGGGGGTGGCTGCCGACCAAGTTGAGAATCTCCACCGCGGGGCCATGCCTCCGCCGGTCGATGCTGGCCTGAGTCGTCGGTTTCCAACCTGTCGTCGCGGACCGGGCGCCCGGCGAGTTGTTCACGCTTACCGAAGAGATACGGATACGCCATTCCGGCGATCGCAGCGCCGATGAGCGGTGCGAGCCAGAACACCCAGAGCTGCGCAGGGGCACCCTCACCGTTGAAGAACGCGACGCCCGTCGACCGCGCTGGGTTCACCGACGTGTTGGAGATGGGCAGGGAGACGAGGTGGATCGCCGTGAGGGTCAGGCCGATGGCCAGCCCGGCGAATCCCTTGGGCGCCCGGTCGTCGGTGGATCCCAAGATGACGAGCATGAACACGAAGGTGAGGACGACCTCGGCGACAATGACCGCCGACAATGAGTAACCGCCGGGAGAGTGCGCGCCGAATCCGTTGGCCGCCATGTTGCCGGTCGCGGTGAAGCCTTGCTTGCCCTTGGCGATGAGGTAGATCACCAGACCGGCGAGTAAACCGCCGACCACCTGAACGGTCCAGTACACCGGCAGCGCCCGCCACTCCACTCGTTTTGCAAGTGCCGCGCCAAGCGTGACCGCGGGATTGAAGTGGCCGCCGGAGATCGTGCCGAACGCGTAGACACCTGTGAGCACGGTCAGACCGAAGGCGAGGGCAACTCCGAGTAAACCTATCCCGACCGAAATGCCCTCGGGGAGGAACACAGCTGAGGCGAAAACTGCGCTCCCACAGCCGCCCAAGACCAGCCAGAAAGTGCCGATCAACTCCGCTGCCAGTCGATGAAACATGGTTGGAGCAGTCATGTGCCGCCTCTCTGCCGTTGATTGGGGTGTGCCTCGGCTCGAGCGTGGCACAGAAGGCTCGGTCATTCCCAGCGTGGGTTGGTCAATTGCATCTGCATCGAGAAGGTGATCTGCGGGCACATCGCATCCGCGCCGATGGATCGCAGAAAGCCGCTTTGGGAGATGTGGGTGATCGAGGGTGTCGCCGACACCGACCCACGCGCCGGCGGCCTGCTGGCAGTGATGACCAAAGTCCACCACGCCGCGGTGGATGGCGTGAGCGGCGCCAACCTGCTGTCACAGCTGTGTAGCGCCGAACCCGACACGGCGCCGCCGGAACCGGTGGACGCTCGGCCCGCTGTTCCACGGCTGCGGGCTGAACATCACGGTGATGTCGCTGCACGGCAAGTTGAATGTGGGCGTCATTTCCTGCCCGGACCTCCTGCCCGACCTGTGGCGATTGGCCGATGACTTCGATGTTGCGCTCGAGGAGTTGCTTGCTTGCCCGGTTCCGGCACGCATTTGAGGTCCTACGCCGCGATCGGCGAGTCGGACGTCACGTCGGCGCTGCGAAGCGCACCACGCTTCGTGCCCCACGCCCTGCGGTCATGTCCTGAAAGGCCGCCTCGACGTCATCGATGCCGATTCGCCGCGTCACCAACGCCTCGAGGTCAAGCCGGCCTCGGCAGGCCAGTTCCGCGAGCACCGGGATGTCGCGCGCCGGGTCGCTCGCGCCGTAGACGCAGCCCCGGATCGTCTTGCCGTCGGCCATCAGCGACAAAGCCGGGAATGTCACCGATTCGTCCATGCCGGCCGCGCCCACCAGCGTGACCGTGCCACCGCGGCGGGTGGCGTCGTACGCCGCGCGAATCGTCGCGGGCTTGCCCACGACCTCGATCCCGTGATCCACTCCGCCGCCGGTGAGCTCGCGGACCGCGGCGAGCAGGTCGACCTTGGCCGCGTCGATCGTGTCAGTCGCGCCGTTGGCGATCGCCGCCGGAAGCTGCGCAGCCACCGTGTCGGCGGCGATGATGGGCGCCGCCTCGGCCAGCCGGGCCCCCTGGATTGCAGCCAAACCAACACCGCCGCAACCGATTACGAGCACACTCTCGCCCGATCGAACGGCCGCTGTGCGAATCACCGCGCCGACCCCGGTCGTAACCGAGCAGCCCAGCAGCGCGGCGAGGTCGAGCGCCAGTGACGGGTCCACCGCCACGACCGCAGCCGCGGGAACCAGGGTCTGATCGGCCAGCGTCCCCGCACCCATGGAAGGCCACACCGCACCGGCGGCACTTTCCGCGTACGGCTCGCCGAAGGCATGCTCGAGGCCGCGCGGGCACAGCTGCGAATCGCCGCGCAGACAGTCGGGACAAGTTCGGCACGGGATATTCCAGGTGAGCACGACATGGTCGCCCGGGCGAACCATCGTCACATCGGCGCCCACCTCGGCGACGATCCCCGCACCCTCGTGACCGAGCGTGCATGGCAGCAGGGCCGGCATGAGACCGTCGCGTACCGACAAGTCGGTATGGCACACGCCGCTGGCCGCCAGCTGCACTACGACCTCGTGGCTGCCGATCGGCCGTAGCTTCAGCTCTTCCACCGCGACGGGCCGCCCGGCCTCGCGCAACACTACTGCTCTCACGGGAACTCGCCCGACGTCGGCGTCATACCGACTTACGATGGCGGGACCACAGGACCGGGTCAAGGAGCGCCCCGCGATGACCACATCGACCCTGGCGACACTCACGATCGGTGGCGACCAGCACCCGGGCGCCGCCGGCAACTACCCCGTGCACAACCCGGCCAGGCCGGCCGAGATCGTCGGCGCCGCACCCGCCGCCGACCGTACCCAACTCGACGCGGCGGTGAGCGCAGCGCGGCGGGCGGCGCTCGGATGGCGCGCGCTCGACGTCGCGGAGCGAGTCGCCAAGGTCGCCGCGGCGGCGGTGACGGCCGCCGAGCAGCTCACCGAGCGAGACGGCGCGCGACTGTACACCCGCGAGCACGGCAAGGTGCTGTCGGAGGCGAGCTTCGAGATCGACACTGCGCCAATGGTCGCATCGGTGCTCGGATCGATGGCGGAGGCGGCACTCGCGCCCGAACAGATCGATCCGCAGTCGGCGTATCCACGGCTACTCCGAGAGCCCTACGGCGTTGCAGCCCTTGTCATCCCGTTCAA
>JBKPSU010000184.1:0-17879 GCA_046735135.1 Actinomycetota bacterium | reverse complement strand
CCGACCACCCGGTCGCCGACTCCGTGGCTGCGGTGCCTGCTGGCGACCACTTCTCCGACGACCTCGTGGATCGGGAAACCGTCCATCTCCGCGGCGCTCGTGCCGGTATCGCCGGCAAGCCTGCCCTTTGCGCCGCGAAAGCCGGGCAGGTCGCTGCCGCACACTCCGGCTGCGATGAATCGGAGGAGCACCTGGCGGTCGCCGAGCGATTCCGGCGTCTTCTCCGGAATGTCAACGCGGTCAAAGGTGTAGGGCGCCACCAGCCGGTAGGACCACATATCAGACCTCCACCGGGATGTTGTTCCAGCCCCACTGGAAACTCGACGGCGGCCGTGATGCGGACTCGCTGAGGATCCGGTAGTCGGGCACGCGTTTGAGCCACTCGGACACCATGATTGTGATCTCCAGCCGCGCCAGGTGGACGCCGAGGCAGAAGTGTTGTCCCCGACCGAAGGCCAGCAGCCGCGCGATCGGCCGGTCCCAGATGAACTCGTCGGGGTCGGGGTACTCGCGCTCGTCGCGGTTGGCCGACGCGAGCAGCGTGATCATCCGCTGACCGGGCTCGATCGTCGTGCCGTGAACGGTGAATGGCTTGCGCACCGTGCGGGCGAACCATTGGGCGGGCGCGCAGTACCGGATCATCTCCTCGCGCGCCTTGGCCACGGTGGTCTCGACGTCGGCGCGCACCGCGGCCAGCTGGTCGGGCCGACGGCTCAGCTCCCACAGCCCGTGCGCCACGATTTTCGGCACGGTTTCGGTTCCGCCGATGAAGATTCCGAGCATCTGGGTGGCGGCCTCGAGGTTTGAGAACGCCGAGCCGTCCGGCAGCCGGTAGGCGACGAGGGCGCCCGCGACCGGCAGTTCATCGTCGGCTCCTGCGCGACTGCGCTCGATGAGTGGCACCAGATACTCCAGATATCCGGGCCTGGCGTTGGCGACCTCCACGCCGCTGCCCGGTTGGGCCAGGCTTCCCGTGTTCACGGCGGCGAGCACATCGGGAGCCAGATCGACCGGCAGACCGAGCAATTCGCACACCACCGAGGCGGCCACGATCCCGCCGTAATCCTGGGTGAGGTCGAACGTGCCGCGTGACAACAGCACGTCGAGCCGTTCGTTGGCCAGTGTCCGAATCCGATCGGCGAGCTTGGCCACGGACTTCGGCCGGAACTGGGCCGAGGTGCATCGCCGCACGCTGTCGTAGATCGGCGCGTCGAAGTTCGCGTGGAACGGCATCGGATGCAGCGGCGGGTCGGGCACCGGGCCGTCGTTGTGGTCGGCCAAAACCGTTGCGGCGGGAAGCGTTCCCTCCGATGCGACGAAGGTGCCGTCGTTGATCTCGAGCACATCCCAAATGTCGGAGAACCGGGACAGCGCATAGGTGTCCCACTTCTCGACGTAGTACAGCGGGTGCTCGTCGCGCAGCACGCGGTAGTACGGCAGCGGGTCGGCCATCACGGCCGGATCGAAGGGGTCGTACGAGAATTGCTGGAGCACAGGTGAGTTCATTGCAGCGGTGAAGGCGATAGCGCCTGCAGGATCGAGTCCTCCCAGCCGTCACGCAGTGCGGGCGCGACGCTCATCCATGTCACGATCTCGGCGGGCGGACTCTCTTTCCACGACGGGTAGTGGTTCTCGAAGCAGGCCCAGCCGCCCTCCAGCGCCCAGTAGTGGATGACCTCGTTGAACCGGAAGGTCGTGATGAACGAGCCGAGCCACAACTTGCCTGTGCTCTCCGACCACGGCACGTACAGCCGCTCGAGCTCGCGGATGTAATCGTCCTGCCTGCCGGGCTTGGACTCCATGATCTCCTGGATGACCAGGCCCGCTGAGAAGTTCGCCTCCTTGAGCGCAGCGAGCGTCCTGTTGCTCCTGCCCGCGTACATGATGCGGCCCTCGCCGCGGGCGCCGATCCCGGACAGGTACTCCGACCATTTGGCCGCGGTCGATTCGTGGCTGCCGCCTCGTGCCTGCGCCCTGCCGATGCGCGCGTAGTCGGCGAACGCGTCGATCTCCCAGATGATCGTGACCTGCGGCCAGTGGCCGTTGTAGGGCGTCGTCTCCCAGATCGCGAACAACCGCGCGCCGAGCTCCTCCATCATCGGCTGATAGACAACGGTGAAGGCCTCGGTGAAGCCGTCGCCTCGGCCGGACCCGAGATCGATCGTCTCGTGCAGGTAGAGAAGCGTGTGGCTGTGGTACTTCTTCATGGTCATGAGCAGCACCTGTTTGACATCTGCACGTAGCGAGCGTGACACTTATGGCGTGTTTTGTAAAGGTCCGGAATGCGCCCGGGAATGACCGTGACGCCGCTCGCCGAAGGATTCTGCTTCGGGGAGGGCCCCCGCTGGTTCGAGGGACTGTTGTGGTTCTCCGACATGCTGGGCGAGGCCGTGCACACCGTCGACCTGCAGGGTGACCTGACCACGGTGCCGCTGGCCGGTCACGCCCCGTCGGGACTGGGTTTCCGGCCGGACGGATCGCTGCTGATCGCCTCGACGGAGCGCCGGACAGTGCTGCGCTACGACGGCGAAACCATCGGCACCGTAGCCGATCTGTCCGACGTCGCCCCCGCGAACCTCGGCGACATGGTGGTCGACGTGACCGGCCGCGCATATGTCGGATCGCAGGCGTTCGAGGGTGGCGTCATCGTGCGGCTCGATCCCGACGACACCGTCACGGTCGTTGCCGAAGACCTCGACTTCCCCAACGGGATGGTCATCACCCCGGATGGCACGGTGTTGATCGCCGCCGAGTCGACCGGCAGGCGGTTGACCATGTTCACCATCGATGAGGACGGGTCGCTGACCAACCGGCGGATCTTCGCAGAAGGGCTTGACGGGCCGCCCGACGGCATCGCGCTCGATGCGGTTGGCGGGGTATGGGCGGCGATGACCCTTGCACACCAATTCGAGCGAATTGTCGAGGGCGGCAACGTCACTGACCGCATCGACATCGGCGACCGCACCGCGATCGCCTGCGCGCTCGGCGGACCGGAGCGCCGCACACTGTTCCTGCTGTCGAGCACCGACGCATACCCCCGGCGTCTTGCCGGAACGAAGCTGTCGCGACTCGACACCACCACCGTCGACATCCCTGGAGCGGGCCTTCCATGAGTGATTCCTATTACGAACTGGTCGACGACGGCGATGCGCACGGCGAAAGATTCGTCGCGACCGACTTGGTGCGCAGCACGTGGTCGGCCGACATTCAGCATGGCGCGCCGGTGTCCGCGCTGTTGGTGCGAGCCTTGGAAGGTTGCGAGGCTCGCGCCGACACCAGGCTGAGCCGGGTTCTGATCGACCTGCTTGGTCCCGTTCCGGCCGAGGGCGATCTGTGGGTGCGGGCGCGACGGGAGCGGGCGGGCAAGCAGATCGAACTGGTCAGCGCCGAGATGCTTGCACTGGGCCCGAGCGGTGAGCCGCGCCCGGTGGCCAGGGCGAGCGGATGGCGGCTGCAGACCATTGACACCACCGAAGTCGTGCACGCCGCCGCGCCTGCGCTGCGCCCGCTTTCCGAAACGCACAGCCGCGGGATGCACGAGAGGTGGGACCGAAACTACGTGCACAGCCTCGACTGGCGCTGGCTCACCCACAGGGGCGACAGTGGCCCTGGCGAGTCATGGATCAAGCCGACCGTCGACCTCGTCAAGGGCGAATCGATGTCGCCACTGGAACGGCTCTTCGCGGTGGCCGACGACGCCAACGGTATCGGCTCGAAACTTGTACCCGGGCAATGGATGTTCATGAACACCGACCTCGTCGTGCACATACATCGAATCCCTGCCGGCGAATGGATCGGCATCCGCGCCGAAACCAGCTACGGGCCCGACGGTATCGGCACGACGATCGGCACGCTGTTCGACGAGGGCGGCGCGATCGGGGCGATTCAGCAGTCGGTGCTGGTGCGCCCCATGCCCGCGAAATAGCATTCCTGGCTGTGATCTCGGCGAAACCACGACCAGGAATGCTATTTCGCGGTTAGTCGATGAGGCGCAAGGCGGCAGTAGGACATTGGGTTACGGCCCGCTGCATACGATCGCGATCAGACTCCGGCCGCTCGTTGCCGTCGATCCGAACCGTGCCATTGTCCTGCACTTCGAACACATCCTCCGCGATCGACTCGCAGATACCGTGTCCCGTGCACTTGTCGAGGTCCACTTTCACCCGCATGATCACTCCTACTGAACGTGGGCCGGCACTCGCTTGATGCCGTGGACGAAGTTGCTGTATAGCAGATCGGGCTCGCCGAACTCCACTGTCTTGAGCCGAGTCAGCAACTCCCGGAACAGGTTTCGCAGCTCGGCCTTCGCCAATTGATTGCCGAGGCAGAAATGCGGGCCGCCGCCGCCAAAGCCGAGGTGCGGGTTGGGCGAGCGCTGCAGGTCGAATGAATACGGGCTGTCGAAGACGGCGGCGTCCCGATTGGCCGAGCAGTAGAACAGGCCGACCTTGTCGCCCGCCGCGACCGGCTGCCCGTTGATCTCGGTGTCCTCGATCACGAACCGCGCGAATTGCAGAACTGGCGACGACCAACGGACGAATTCCTCGCTCGCCGTACCTATCCGGCCGTCGAAGTCCTCCAACAGCCAGTCGCGCTGCGCGGGGTTCTCGGAGAGAGCCATCATCGCGTGCGTGGTGGTCTGCTTGGTGGTGTCGTTGCCGGCCGATGCCAGCAAGATCAGAAACGCACCGATCTCTTCGTCGGTCAGCTTGTGTCCGTCGACCTCGGCGTTGACCATGCTGGTCATCAGATCGTCGCCCGGATTGTTGCGCCGGAACTTCGCGAGCTCGACTCCGGTATTGGACAGCAACGCAATCTGTGCGACCGGATCGCCGGCCCGCTCTTCCGGCGTGGCGTACTCCTCGTCGCTCATACCGAAGAGCTTCTCGGCGGCATATGCCACCGCGGGTTGCTCGGCGCTCGGCACCCCCAGCATGTCCATGATCGTCAGCATCGGCAGCCGCGACGAACACGCGGACACGAACTCGATGTCACCCGCACCGACGAGGTCGTCGACGATGGCAACCGCATTTTTGTGGATCTGGTCCTCGATCTGCCGAACGTTTCGCGGCGTGAACGCCGAGCTGATCAGCCGCCGGTACACCGTGTGCTGCGGAGGGTCCATGCTGAGGAAGAACGACGCGAACCGCTGAATGTCGGCGGGCATCGGGGGCAGCGCTACACCCTGTGCGGAGGAGAACAATTCGGGATGCTGGCTGACGAACGCGATGTCGGCCCGGCGCGTCAACGCCCAGAAGCCCGGCTCCTCCATCGGGAACAGCGAGTCGAAGGGGCGATGCCAGCTGAGCCCGTCGGCCGCCCGCAGCCGCGCAAAGCTCTGATCCCGGACGGCGAACGGCTGGCTCCAGAAGCCGTGTGACGTGATGTCGACCGGGCTGTATTCACGGGCCTGCACCGATGCTGCGGTCACCGAATTAGCGTGACATTCTGACACAAATTTGTAAAGCTATGCCGATGGAGGCCGCGACCGATGAGGACGACAACTCGACCCGTCAGCGGATACTGGCCGCGACGGCCGAGGTGCTCGGCCGCAACGGCATGACGAAGCTGAGCCTGTCCGAGGTGGCGCTGCAGGCCGGGGTTTCGCGGCCGACGCTGTATCGCTGGTTCGCGTCGAAGCGGGATCTGCTCGACGGCTTCGTTGTGTGGGAGCGGCAGTTGTATGAGCGCGCAGTGGCCGAGGCGACCTCCGGTGTGCCCGCAAGCGAGAAACTCGACGCCGCCCTGCGGGTGATCGTGGAATACCAGCAGTCCTATCCGGGCCTGCGCATGATCGACATCGAGCCTGCACAGGTCATCAAGCGGTTGTCGCGTGTCATTCCGTTGATGCGGGAGCGACTCGAACGCCTCGCAGAGGGACCCGATGCCGCGCTGGCGGTTGCGACCGCCGTCCGGGTTGCGGTGTCGCACTACCTGGTTCACAGCGACGACGACGACCAATTCCTACAACAGCTTCGTCACGCGGCCGGCGTCAAGGGCGCCGTGACCTGAGTTCGCCCAGCACCTCTTCGGTGTGCTCGCCGATCCCGGGCGCTTTCGCGCGCGGTGCCCACGGCGTTCCGTGAAAGTCCGCGGGCGAAGCGACCATCGGCAGACTCGACTCGCCGTCGGGCACGTACACGACGCCGCCTGCGGCGTGGAACTGGTCGTCGGCCACCACATCCTCGATCGAGTTGATCGGTGACCAGAAGAAATCCGGTTCTGTGGCGAAGAGTTTCGCCCATTCGTCAAGAGACTTGGTCGCGAAGATCTCGTCCAGCGCGCCGATGATCTCGACGGCGTTCGCCGCGCGATCACGCGGCCTCGGGTACTGGGTAAGCCAGTCGGGGCGCCCGATGGCTCGGCACAGCGGACCCCAGTGGCGGTCCACCTGCAGCCCCACGATCCAGAACCGTCGGCCGTCGCCCGCGACGTAGTTGTTCATGCACGGGTTGGCCATCGATTCACGCTGCCCGATCGCGATGGAGTGGCCGGTCATCAGGAACGTGTTGAGGTCGAAGCTGATGGTGTAGGCGCCCTGGCGGTACAGCGAGGTGGTCACGAGTTGGCCACTGCCGGTGTGCGACCGGGCGACCAGCGCCGCACACACAGCCGCCGCCAGCGTCATGCCGGCCGTGTGGTCCCCCATTCCCCCGCGCTGGAAGGGCGGTGTGTCGCCGGGCCGGGTCAGCAGATGCGCCAGCCCCGCTCGCGCCCAGAACGCGGCAACGTCGTAGGCGGCGCGGTCGGCGTCGGGCCCGGTCTCTCCGTAGCCAGTGACGAGCCCGTACACCAGGCCTGCATTGGCGGCGGCCACCGCCTCGAAATCCAGTCCGATGCGCCGCAGCGCGCCCGGCCGGACGTTCGTGATGAAAACGTCTGCACCGCTGACCAATTCGAACGCTATCGATCGTCCGTCGTCGGTGGTGAGATCCAGCATGATGCTGCGTTTGCCGCGATTGTCCATCTCGAACGGCGGGCTCACGTCGCCCTCGATTCCGAGCATGTGGCCGAACCTGCGGGCGGGATCGCCGGTCGGCGGTTCGATTTTGACGACGTCCGCGCCCCAATCCGCGAGGATGCCACCGGTAGCCGGGCCTGCCACCCACACACCGAGCTCGACGACCCGGATCCCATCCAACGGTCCGGCCATGGGCGTCCTTTCGGGAGTCGCTTTACAAATCTCGGCGATCTTGTAAAGCTTGCGGGGCTACAGGCCAAGACTAGGAGGTCGGAGATGGCCGAGACAGCGAGTCGGCTGGTGCCGGTCGTCAGACTGGCCGCTCATCTGTGCCGCGGAGTGCAGCGTGTGGCGACCGACCTGGCCGTCGGGCGCACCCGCTCGCTTCCGCGGACGATCGGCGACCTCGATGCGGCGTTCCTGTCCGATCTGATAGGCGTCAGGGTGAGGTCGGTATCGGTCATCGGCGGCGACGCCGGCACGTCGTCACGAGCCCGTCTGGCTCTCACCGGTGACGGCGTTCCGGCATCGGTCTTCGTCAAGATGCCCGCCGAAACCGCCGCGACCCGACTGATGGGGGAGCTGGGCCGGCTCGCCGAAACCGAGACGCGCTTCTATCGCGAGCTCTCGCCCCGGCTGACCGGGCTGCCCACGTCCTACGGCTCGGCGTTCGACCCGGTGACCGGCCGCTTCGTGCTCGTCCTCGAGGACCTCGCCGTCGACCCGTGCGACTTTCCCGACACACTGCATCCCCTCAGCGCCGACCAGGCGAGCGGCGTCATGGAGCTCCTTGCCCGGCTGCACGCCACGTTCTGGGAGCGCGTGCCGGACTGGGCGTATACCGCGTCGGCCGACAGCGCCGCCCTTCTCACGGGGCCGCTGCTGAAGACGTCCGCCCGCCGCATCGCCGAGAAGACGGACATCCCCGTCGAGCGGGGCCGGTTCATCGACGAGAACTACCGCGCCGTCGCACGACTCATCGATCAACCGCCCAACACCGTCATGCACGGCGACGCCCATCCCGGCAACGTCTACTTCCGCAACGGTGCGGCCGGGCTGCTGGACTGGCAGGCCGTGCGCCGCGGCCATCCCGGCCGCGAACTCGCCTACACCCTGGTCACAGGCATGACCACCGAAGACCGGCGCGCGCACGAGCGCGACCTGCTCGACCGCTATTGCGAGGTGCTCGCGGGCGCGGGCGGCCCAGAACTCGACCGCGAGGAGCTGTGGGACCGCTATCGCAAGGGTGCGTTGTACGCCTACGTCGCGCCGTTGGTCACCGCAGGTATGGGCGGTATGCAGGCCGAGACCATCGCGATCGAGGGGCTGCGGCGCGGCGTCGCCGCACTCGAGGACCTCGACACGGTCGCCCTTCTGGAGAAGTCGCTGTGATGCAGGAACTACCATCGCTAGGACCTACGGATCGAGGCCTGACGTGAACGAACCACTGCGCACCCGACGGGACGCATCCGAGAACGTCGAAGACACCTCGACACGGCACCGGATCCTGGTGGCGACCGCGGAGGTACTCGGCCGCAGCGGGCAGACGAAACTCAGCCTCTCGGAAGTGGCGCTGCAGGCCGGCGTATCCCGCCCGACGCTGTACCGATGGTTCGCCGACAAGAGCGAGCTATTGCAGGCGTTCGGCGTCTACGAGCGCGAGATGTTCGACACCGGCATCGGCAGGGCGACCGCAGGCTTGCGCGGCAACGAAAAGCTGGACGCCGCTTTGCGATTCATCGTGGAGTACCAGCACTCGTATTCGGGGGTGCGGCTCGTCGACATCGAACCCGAGGTCGTCATCAAGCAGCTGTCGTGGATCATCCCGGTGATGCGAGCGCGCCTGCTGAAGCTGCTGACCGGCCCAAACAGCGGCGTCAAGGCCGCGACGGCGATACGGGTTGCGGTGTCGCACTACATCGTGCGCAGCGACGACGACGATCAGTTCCTGGCTCAGCTACGCCACGCCGTCGGCATCAAACAGAACGGCTGAAAGCCTGACGTCTCAGGCCTGAGCGGCCAATTGTCCACAGGCGGCGGCGATTTCGCGGCCACGGGTATCGCGCACTGTGCACGACACCCCACGCTCTCGCACCCGCCGAACGAACTCCCGCTCTGCGGCCTTGGGACTGGCATCCCACTCGCTACCCGGCGTCGGGTTGAGCGGAATCACGTTGACGTGCACCAGCGGACCGAGCGCACCGTGCAGGCGCTTGCCCAACAGGTCCGCACGCCACGGCTGATCGTTGACGTCACGGATCAGCGCGTACTCGATCGACACCCGCCGACCGGTCTGGTCTGCGTAGTACCGGGCGGCATCGAGGGCTTCGGACAGCTTCCACCGGTTGTTGACCGGCACCAGCGTGTCCCGAAGCTCATCGTCCGGGGCGTGCAGCGACAGTGCCAGCGTGACACCGAGCCGATCGTCGGCCAGCTTGCGGATCGCGGGCGCCAGCCCGACCGTCGACACCGTGACCGAACGCGCTGAGATGCCGAAGCCGTTCGGCGGTGCAGCCGTGATGCGCCTTACCGCGGCGAGCACGCGGTTGTAGTTGGCCAGCGGCTCGCCCATGCCCATGAAGACGATGTTCGACAGCCTGCCGCCGCGCGCGGGGGACGCAATCCCATCACCGTCACGATCGCGCAATTCAACTGCGGCGGAACGGACTTGTTCGAGAATCTCGGCCGTCGACAGGTTGCGCTTCAAACCGCCCTGCCCGGTGGCGCAGAACGGGCACGCCATCCCGCAGCCCGCCTGCGATGAGATGCAGACGGTGTTGCGCTGCGGATAGCGCATCAGCACCGACTCGAACGTCGTGCCGTCGACGGCGCGCCACAACATCTTTCGAGTTTCACCCGCGTCACACTCGATCTCCTGGACCGCGTCGAGCAGCCGGGGGAACAACGCCTCGGCCACCTGCCCGCGCGCCGCCGCAGGCAGGTCGGTCATCTCGCGCGGGTCGGCGATCAGCCTGCCGTAGTACTGATTGGCCAGCTGTTTACCGCGAAATGCGGGCAATCCCAGTTCCGTAACGGCCTCCGCGCGGCCGACCTCGTCGAGGTCGGCGAAGTGGCGCGGCGGCATCGCGCGTCGCGGCGGGTCGAATACCAGGGGCAGGGATGTAGACATGGGCTTTTGTCAGTATCCCATCTACACGTGGCGGAAATTGATTGGCGCTCGGATGCGTTGGTCGCAACCATGGGACCCATGGCACTGCCGACGATGCCCGCACGGACAGCCTCCGTCCTCACCTTCTTCTACGCGATGGGCTACCCGATTGGCGCGCTTGCCGTTTCGGCCATGTCACCGATGGCTGTGCTGGTGTTTCGCTTCGGACTGGCAGGCAGCATCCTGTCAGGTTGGGCGCTGGCCGCGCGTGTGACCTGGCCATCCGGGCGCAGGCTGGCGCACGTACTGGTGAGCGGCCTGCTCGCCCAGGCACTGCAGTTCATCTGCCTCTACATCGCGCTGCTGCACGGCGCACCCGCGGTCCTGGGAGCCGTGATCATCTCGATGAATCCGGTGGTCACAACGGTGCTCGCGGCGATGTTCCTCGGCGAGAAGCTGACGTGGGGCCGTGCCGCCGCACTAGTTCTCGGTGTGGTCGCGGTGCTGGCCGCGTGCGCAGGGCGGTTGGTCACCGTCGGCGGCGTCGACTCCGTGGTGTGGCTGCTGGTGGTGGCGCTGTTGGCGGTCGCAGGCGGCGGTGTCTACCAGCAGCGGTTCTGCTCTGGCGTCGACTTCCGGGCGACTGCGGCCCTGCAGAATCTCGTGTCCCTTGTCCCGGTGGCAGTGCTGTCGTTCGTGCTGCCGTGGTCGGTCGTCGACCCGTGGAAGGCGACATGGGCGGTGGGAGCGGTGGTGCTGTTCAACGCGACGATGGCGATGACTTTCTATGTCCGCGCGATCGACAAGTACGGCGCTGCCGCGGTCGCGATGCTGTTCGCCGTCATCCCCGCGGTCGCGGGCGTGCTGTCCTGGCTGATGCTCGGTCAGCGGCCGGACATCGGCATCGCCGTCGGGCTTGTTGTCGGCGCGGCAGCGTGTTGGCTCAATGCTCGCGTGTCGCGTCGGCAGCGTCAGGACGCGGAATCGACGGCGTCCTTCATGCGGCCGAGCTCACCGGCGTTGTCGGGCCCCGGGGGCTGATACACGAGCTCGGTCACTCGGGCGCATGACAGCGTCATGCGCGGAACGCCACGGCTACGCCAACAGTGTCAGGACGATCCAGCCCGCGACGGCCGACGGCAGCATCGCATCGATCCGGTCCATGATGCCGCCGTGTCCGGGCAGCAGCGTGCCCATGTCCTTGATGCCGAGGTCGCGTTTGACCTGAGATTCGACGAGATCGCCGAGCACGCCGGTGATGACGAGCATCAAACCCAGCGGGACACCGACCCACGCGGACCTGTCCAGCAGAAACGCGACCGACAGGACCGCTGCGGTGATGCCGAACAGCAGCGAGCCGCCGAGTCCCTCGTACGACTTCTTCGGGCTGATCGCCGGCGCTAGCAGGTGCTTGCCGAACAGCACCCCGGCCACGTATCCGCCGATGTCGGCGAACACGACGGTCGCGATCACGATGAACGTCCGGACACCGCCGTGGTCCTGGAAGATCAACAGCGCGCTGAAGCTGCCAAACAGCGGCACCCATGTCGCCAACAGCACCGTGGCCGCAATGTCGCGCAGGTAGTTGACCGGCTGCTCGCGAAGGCCCTGCCCGACCAGCCGCCAGACCATACACACGACGATCGTTCCGCCGTAGGCGCCCAGCAGACCGGCCGGCCCGTAGAACGTCAGCCAGATCATGGCCTGGCCGCCCACCAGCAGCGGGATGAGCGGCAGCGCATAACCCGCCTCGCGCAGCCGTCGGACCACCTCGTACGTGGCGATCGGCATCGCCACCGCCAGCACAGGCAGCCAGCCAATCGGTGCGAACAGCAGCACGCCGATCGCCATCGCGCCAAGCACGACGCCCACCGCGATGGCGGCAGGCAGATCGCGTCCGGCTCGCGACGATTTCTTGGGCGGCTCTGACGTGCCGGCCTCCGGACCCGCTTGCTGTTCGGCCACTAGACCTCCAGCAGTTCGCCTTCTTTGTGCTTGACCAGTTCGTCTATCTGGTCCACGTACTGATGGGTGGTCTTCTCGAGGTCCTTCTCCGCGTGTTTGACCTCGTCCTCCCCTGCCTCGCCGTCCTTGCGGATGCGATGCAGCTCCTCCATCGCCTTCCGGCGGATGTTGCGCACCGAGACGCGGGCGTCCTCGCCCTTGGCCTTGGCCTGCTTCACCAGATCCCGGCGACGCTCCTCGGTCAGCTGCGGGATGGCGACCCGGATGACGGTGCCGTCGTTACCCGGGTTGACCCCGAGGTCGGAGTTGCGGATCGCGTCCTCGATCGCCTTCAGCTGATTCTGTTCGTAGGGCTTGATGACGACCAGCCGGGCCTCGGGCACGTTGATGCTGGACAGCTGCGTGATCGGGGTGGTCGACCCGTAGTAGTCGATCGATATGCGGGAGAACATGCCGGGGTTGGCGCGACCGGTTCGGATGGACGACAGGTCGTCGCGCGCCACCGACACCGCCTTCTCCATCTTCTCTTCGGCGTCGAAGAGGGTTTCGTCGATCACGGCATCTCCTTTTTCTGCTCCTCGCGTCCCATCACTCGCCCCCGCGTGCGCGATCTCAGGCTGTAGATCTCAGGCTGTAGTGACCAGTGTTCCGATCTTCTCACCTGCGACCGCCCTAGCGATATTGCCGTCGGTGAGAAGGTTGAACACGAGGATGGGCATGCCGTTGTCCATGCACAGGCTGAATGCGGTGGCGTCCGCCACCCGCAGCCCCCTGTCGATGACCTCCCGGTGGGTGATCGCGCTGAGCAATTCCGCGTCGGGGTGTTCCCGCGGATCCGCAGTGAAGACGCCGTCGACGGCCTTGGCCATCAGCACCACCTCGGCGCCGATCTCGAGGGCGCGCTGGGCCGCGGTGGTGTCGGTGGAGAAGTACGGCAGGCCGATGCCGGCGCCGAAGATGACGACACGGCCCTTCTCCAGATGGCGAACGGCGCGCAGCGGGATGTACGGCTCGGCCACCTGCCCCATCGTGATGGCGGTCTGCACCCGGGTGGCGATACCCTCTCGTTCCAGAAAATCTTGCAGCGCAAGGCTGTTCATCACGGTGCCGAGCATGCCCATATAGTCAGAGCGGGTCCGTTCCATGCCGCGCTGCTGCAATTGGGCGCCGCGGAAGAAGTTGCCGCCGCCGATCACGACAGCGACCTGGACGCCGCTGCGGACCACCTCGGCGATTTGCCTGGCGACCTGAGCCACTACATCGGGGTCGAGGCCCACGTCGCCGCCGCCGAACATCTCGCCGCCGAGCTTGAGCAGGACTCGCGAATACATGGGCCTTATCGCGGATGCCTCGGCACCGTTGGTGGTGGGCTCGGCCATCCGACTCCTCCGGGGTCCTCGCATGAGATCGCCATCCCGGACCGCGCCCGGGACGGCTATCCCTAATCCTGCCTCATAGCGGCCTCGCAGCCGCTATGGGGACCCCTACGCGTGTTAGCGGAGATGTGCCGAGAGCAGCCAGGCGCCCACCGACTTGCGCCCGTTGGGCTCGTCGCGGATGTCGGCACCGGCGAACGCCTTGATGAAGTCGGCGAACCCTTCGGGCACGTTGGCGTGGATGCGGGCCGGCGTGATCTCGTCGATCTCCCAGTACTTGCCCACGATGTCACGCAGCTCGTCCTCGGTGACCGGGTTGGCCGGACCATCCTGCGGCATTGCCGCCCGGTCGAACACCAGCACGAAATACGAGGCGCCCGGCGCCGCCGCGCGCACGATGGACTGCTGGTAGCCGTCACGGAGCTCGACGGGCATCGAGTGGAAGAGCGTGGAGTCGATGATCGTGCCGAATCGGCCGTCGTAGCCGGTGAAGTCACTGATGTCGGCGACGCCGAAGCTGGCGTTCGTCAGCCCCCGCTTCGCCGCCTCCGCGCGGGCCATCTCGATGGCGGTCTCCGACGAGTCGAGACCAACCGTGGTGAAGCCCTTCTCTGCGAGATGCAGCGCCGTTGCGGCTTCGCCGCAGCCCGCGTCGAGCACGTCGCCGTGCACCTTGCCCGCATCGATGAGCGCCTGGATCTCCGGCTGCGGCTCGCCGATGCTCCACGGCGGACGGAAACCCTGAAACTCCTCGGCCTCGCCGCGGTAGGCGGCATCGAACATTTCTTGTTCCGGTTGTGTCGTCATACCCCGTGTCTATCAACTAAGTTGATATATGTCAATATGCTTGATATGCGCGATTTCCTCGACGACCCGCCGCTCGGCTACCTGCTGTACCGAGTGCACAACGCGCTGCGCTCCGAGGTGGCAACGACGGTGCTGGAACCGATGGGTTTGGCGTTCCCGCAGTACATTTGCATGCGGATACTCTCGCGCTTGCCCGAGCGCTCGAATGCCGACCTGGCCCGCGACACGAACGTCTCGCCGCAGGCGATGAACATGGTGCTGCGCGGGCTCGAGGAACGCGGGCTGGTCACCAGGCCGACGAGTGTGTCGTCGGGCCGCTCGTTGCCTGCCCAGCTGACCCGCGAGGGCAAGGAGCTGCTCGAGAAGACCGATGCCGGCGTGCGCGCGGCCGAAAGCAGGCTGATGGCCAACCTCACCGACAACCAGCGGCGCGAGTTCACCCAGATCCTGGGGAGCCTTGGCTCCGACCCGTTCTAGGCCGCCCGGATACGCGGCCAGGGTCGCGCCTCTTCGAGTTCGTAGGCGAGTTCGAGCAGTCGCGCCTCCCGGCCCCTTACGGTGGACAGCATCATGCCGACTGGCATTCCCGCCGCGGATTCCGCGAGCGGCAGCGAAATGGCCGGGTCGCCGGTGGCGTTCTGCAGCGGGGTGAACGTCACCCAGTTGAGTAGCCGGTCCATCACCTGTTCGTACGGGGCCACCGGGTCGAGGTAACCGATGGGTGGTGTTTCGTCGGCCAGCGTCGGCATCAGCACCGCGTCGTAGGTCGCCGAGAGTCGGGCGGTGATCCGGCGCGACGCCGACAGCCGCGCGATGGCCAGCGGAAGCTTGTAGAGGTTCCTGGCAGCATCCCGATCAAGACCCATGGTCAGGTTGTCGAGCTTGCTCGGGTCGAAGCTCGGGCCGATCATGCGGCGCCCGCCGCGCACGATCGCGAACGACAGGAACTGCCAATAGACAAGGAAGTCGTCCCGAAGACGATCCGGCAACGGATTGCTGATCTCGGTGACCTTGTGTCCGAGTTCTTCGAGCAACGCGGCCGTCTTCAAGGTGAGCTCGCGAAACTCCGGGCTAGCATCTCGCACAATCGATTCCGTGCACACCGCTATCCGCAACCGTTGCTTGCCGGCATGGGTGACATCACCGATCGGTGGCAGCTTGGGATTGCGATAGACCCGCTCCGCCTCGCGGAAAAACGCGGCGGTGTCACGGACGGATCGGCTGACGACGCCATTCGCGACAAGGTGCAACGGCATCCGCGCGGCCTGCTCGTCGAGCGGCAACCGCCCACGGGTCGGTTTGAGTCCGAGCAGCCCGTTGACAGCGGCCGGGATTCGGATTGACCCGGCACCGTCGTTAGCGTGGGCGATGGGGACCGCTCCAGCGGCCACAAACGCACCAGCGCCCGACGACGACGCGCCCGCGGTGTAGTTGGCATTCCACGGGTTGCGCACCGGTCCGATGCGAGGGTGCTCGGCCGACCCGCTGAAGCCGAACTCCGACATCTGCGACTTGCCAAGGGGCACAAGGCCGGTAGCAAGGAACACGCGAGCGAAGTCGCCGTCGGCCCGCATGGGCTTCGGCTCCCAGGCGTCGGTGCCCTGCATCGTCGGCATGCCTGCGACAGCGACGTTGTCTTTGATGAACGTGGGGACGCCATCGAAGTAGCCGCCATACGCCGTCGGCGAGTTCGCCCGCTCGCGCGCACGGTCGAACGCTTCGTAGGCGAGCCCGTTCAGCGTCGGGTTGACCGCCTCGGTGCGCGCTATCGCGGCTTCGATCAGCTCCGCCGCGGACACCGAGCCCGCGCGGAGGGCATCGACGAGACCGACAGCGTCAAGGTCGCCGAGGGCGTCATCGCCGAAGGCATGGGTGCGGGTCACACGCTGACGGTAACAACCGGTACCGCGAACGCCGCGAGCGCTCGCCTTTGTACGGTTTCAGACCACAAATCCGTACAAGGATGAGCGCTCGGCGGAATGAATGGCCCGGGGGTCGTCGCTAGGCCTGGCCGACCTCGAAGCGCACGAAGCGGGTCACCGTCACGCCTGCCTCGTCGAGCAGGGCCTTGACCGTCTTCTTGCTGTCGGACACCGATGGCTGATCGAGCAGCACGACGTCCTTGAAGAAGCCGGTGAGGCGACCTTCAACGATCTTGGGCAGCGCCTGCTCGGGCTTGCCCTCCTGGATGGCGGTCTCCTCGGCGACGCGCCGCTCGTTGGCCACGATGTCCTCGGGAACCTCGTCGCGCGTCAGGTATTTGGCCTTCAGCGCGGCGATCTGCAGCGCGACCGCATGGGCAGCCTGCTGGTCGGAGCCGGTGTACTCGACGAGCACGCCGACCGCGGGCGGCAGGTCCGCGGCCCGCTTGTGCAGATACGTCTCGACGGAGCCGTCGAAGTAGGCGGCGCGACGCAACTCGAGCTTCTCGCCGATCTTCGCCGACAGGTCCGCGATCGTCTGCTCGACGGTGGTGTCGCCGACCTTGGCGGCCTTGAGGGCGTCGACGTCGGTGGCCTTCGCGGCGGCGGCCGCGGCGACGATCTGATCCGCAACCGACTGGAATTCGGCGTTCTTCGCAACGAAGTCGGTCTCGGAGTTCAGCTCGATCAGCGCACCGTCCTTGGCGACGACCAGACCTTCGGCGGTCGCGCGCTCGGCGCGCTTGCCGACGTCCTTTGCGCCCTTGATGCGCAGCAGCTCGACGGCCCTTTCGAAATCGCCGTCGGCCTCGACGAGCGCGTTCTTGCTGTCGAGCATGCCGGCGCCGGTCAGTTCCCGCAGTCGCTTGACGTCGGCAGCGGTGTAGTTCGCCATGTCGGCCCTTCCCTATGCGTTCGTTGGGGGCTTGGGTTCGGTCTGAACGTCAGCCTCGGGTGTGCCCGGCTCGGCGCCTTCCGCGGTCGGGCTTGCGGTCGCGGTGGCACCGGCCAGCAGCTCCTGCTCCCACTCGGCCAGCGGCTCAGCGCCCTCGGCTTCCGGTTTGTCGCCATTGCCGCCTACGCCGGCACGGGCCTTCAGGCCCTCGGCGACCGCCGAGGCGATCACCTTGGTCAGCAACCCGGCCGACCGGATGGCGTCGTCGTTGCCCGGGATCGGGTAGTCGACCAGGTCGGGGTCGCAGTTCGTGTCGAGGATCGCGATGACCGGGATGCCCAGCTTGCGGGCCTCACCGACGGCGATGTGCTCCTTGTTGGTGTCGACGACCCACACCGCCGAGGGCACCTTGGCCATGTCCCGGATACCGCCGAGGCTGCGCTCGAGCTTGTTCTTCTCGCGGGTCAGCATCAAGATCTCTTTCTTGGTGCGACCCTCGAAGCCACCGGTTTGCTCCATCGCCTCGAGTTCCTTGAGGCGCTGCAGCCGCTTGTGCACGGTCGAGAAGTTGGTCAGCATGCCGCCCAGCCAGCGCTGGTTCACATACGGCATGCCAACGCGGGTCGCCTCGTCGGCGATGGATTCCTGCGCCTGCTTCTTGGTGCCGACGAACAGCACGCTGCCGCCGTGGGCGACGGTCTCCTTGACGAACTCGTACGCCTTGTCGATGTACGTCAGCGTCTGCTGCAGATCGATGATGTAGATGCCGTTGCGGTCGGTGAAGATGAACCGCTTCATCTTGGGATTCCAGCGACGGGTCTGGTGCCCGAAGTGGGTGCCGCTG
>JBKPSU010000183.1:0-17182 GCA_046735135.1 Actinomycetota bacterium | reverse complement strand
ACTCGCCACCAAGGGTGTCGACGGGTTCACGAACGTCGGGCAGTGGTGGATCGAGCCGATCGTGTTCGAAAAGGTCGTGTTGTACACGATGCTGTTCGAGGTCATCGGCCTCGGCTGCGGATTCGGCCCGCTGAACAATCGCTTCTTCCCGCCGCTCGGGTCGATCCTGTACTGGTTGCGGCCCAACACCATTCGGCTGCCACCATGGCCGAAGCGGGTGCCGTTGACCAACGGCACCGCGCGCACACCTGGGGACGTCGTGCTCTACGCGGCGCTGCTGGTGGTGTTGCTCATCGCCCTGTTCTCCGATGGCACGGGCCCGATTCCCGCGCTCGGCACCACCGTCGGGGTGCTGCCGATGTGGCAGATCTGGGCCGTTCTCGGACTGCTGGCAATGTGCGGGCTTCGGGACAAGGTGATTTTCCTGGCCGCGCGCGGCGAGGTGTACGGGTCCTTCACGGTGGCCTTCCTTCTCGCTGGTTACGGCGTCGACATGATCATCGCGGCCAAGCTCGTGTGCTTGGCAATCTGGATGGGCGCGGCAACATCGAAGCTCAACAAGCACTTCCCGTTCGTGATCTCGACGATGATGTCCAACAATCCGTTGGTTCGGACGAAGTGGCTGAAGCGACGGTTCTTCGAGAAGTTCCCCGAAGATCTGCGCCCCGGCCGGCTCTCGCGATACCTCGCCCACTTCAGCACGGCGATCGAGATGCTGGTGCCGCTGGTGCTCTTCTTCTCCCACGGGGGCTGGCCGACGGCGATCGCGGCATTCGTGATGGTGTGCTTCCACTTCGGCATCCTGTCGGCGATTCCGATGGGGGTGCCGCTGGAGTGGAACGTCTTCATGATCTTCTCGGTGATCGCGTTGTTCGTCGGCCACGCCGACATCGGCATACGCGATCTCCGTACGCCGCTGCCGGTGCTGCTCTTCGCCCTTCTCGCGACCATCGTCATTTCCGGAAACCTGTTGCCCCGCAAGATCTCCTTTCTGCCCGGCATGCGGTATTACGCGGGCAACTGGGACACCTCGTGGTGGTGTGTGAAGCCGTCGGCCAACGAGAAGATCGAGCGCGGCCTTGTCGCAATCGCGAGCATGCCCGCCTCACAGCTCGAGAAGTTCTACGGCAGCGAGGAACAGGCGCTGATCTTCCTCTACAAGGGATACGCGTTCCGCGGCTTCAACTCTCACGGCAAGGCGTTGCTCACGTTGGTGCACCATGCACTGGCGGGACGCAACGAGGATGAGTACATCATCACCGAGGGCGAGCGGCTCTGCAGTACGGCCGTCGGATGGAACTTCGGCGACGGCCACATGCACAACGAGCAGTTGATCGCCGCGATGCAGGAGCGGTGTCACTTCGAGCCGGGCGAGGTGCGGGTGATCCTGCTCGACGCGCAACCGATCCACAAGCAGCGCCAGGAATATCGCTTGGTGGATGCGGCGACAGGGGAGTTCGAGCGAGGCTATGTCAATGTCGCCGACATGGTGACGGGACAGCCGTGGAGCGACGACATCGCCGTGCACGTCGAATGGTCGGACGCCGCACCGAAACTGCGCACAGATCTAGATTCGACGCAATAACGCGATCTGCCTGCAGTTTCGAGGGGAAGCTAGCCGACGACATCGCGGACCTTGACGGTCTCCAGTCCCTTCAGCAACAGATTGCGTGTGGTGTCGAGGTGCTTGCGCCAGTGCGCTTCGGCTGCGGCGCCGTCGCCCGATCGCATGAAATCCATCAGGCGGTGGTAGGACCGCATCACCTTCTCGTAGTCGGCCTTCGATACCGGGCGGCGTTCCTTGAAGACGAATGCCATGTGGCGCACCTGGATTTCGTGCAGCATGCCCGCGAGCATGCCGAGCGTCGCATTGCCGGACAGCTCGACAAGGCGGCGGTGAAACTCGCCCGTCGTCTCGGCAAGCCGGCCCGACTGCCATCCGGCGGGTATGTCCTCGTCCAGCATTCGGTCGAGCTCGTCGAAGGCTTCGGTGGTGCCCGCTTCGGTGAGGAGCCTTACCGCCATCGGCTCGATCCCTGACCGGGCGGTCATCACGTCGGAGATCGTCGCACCGGACAGCTCGAGGAGCAGTCCGGCCGGGCGGGCGACGATTTCCGGACCGGGCACCCGCACGCGCGCGCCGGTGCGCGATCCGCGGCGTACCTCGACAAGGCGCTCGGACTCCAGCACTCTGACCGCCTCGCGCAGAGTTGGCCTGCTGACCCCGAAATGGGCCATCAGCTCGGCCTCGTTGGGCAGGTAGTCGCCCTCTTTGAGCTGGCCGTCGACCACCATGCGGCGCAACGTTCCCGCGACCAGCTCCGCGGTTTTCGGTGACCGGATCGGCCCACCGCCGGACGCGACGGCGTCGGGTCCGATCATCGGCGCCAACGGCGTACTGCGAGCCACCACTACTCCCCGTGAGGTCTAGCCGGCCCGTGCGGCCAGGTATACAACTCAGTAAACCATGTGCGTTCTGGCAGCGTGGCGACGCGAGGGATGAAACCATACGCGTTGTGGCGTGCACAGCCTGCGGCAGCGAATTGTCGCCGACCGCGAAGAGCTGCATGACCGCGCCCAGCGAGAGCGCCCGATGATTGCACAGAACATGCCCGTGATCGACCTTCATCTGGCCCGAGAAAAGGCTCGTCGTGGCGACTTCGACGGTGCGATCGAATTGGCGCGAAACGCCTTCGACGACTACCTGCAGACGGGCGATTTCATGTGGTTCGGAGCGGTCTCGGCGATCCTTGCGGAGTCGCTGCTTCAACGCGGTTCCGACGGCGATATCAGGGACGCGAGAGATGTGATCGCAACGTTGGCGGCCGTGCCCACCGAACCTGGCTGCATCGTGTATGACATCTGGTTGCTGCGGCTGCGGGCCCTGCTGGCAAGGGCGGAAGGTGACGAATCGACGTACCGCGGCTACCGCAACCGGTACCGCACGATGGCCAACGACCTGGGCTTCGAGGGCCACATGAAATGGTCCGCCGAGATGGTGTGACCTACCAACCAGTAGGTTGACCTAGTAAACCTTGTTCCTCTACGTTCAAAGTGGACCTTTGTGGGAGAACCCACCAAAACCTTCGAAGGAGAAGTGTCATGGCTGAAGCCGTAATCGTCGAGGCCGTTCGGTCACCGATCGGCAAGCGCAATGGCGGCCTGTCGGGCGTGCACCCCGCCGAACTGTCCGCGCAGGTGCTCAACGGCCTCGCCGACCGCACCGGCATCGACCCCGGCATCGTCGACGACGTCATCTGGGGCTGCGTCATGCAGGCGGGCGAGCAGGCGCTCGACATCGGGCGTACCGCGCTGCTGACCGCGGGCTGGCCGGAGAGCGTGGCAGGCGTGACCGTCGACCGGCAGTGCGGTTCGAGCCAGCAGTCCATTCACTTCGCCGCCGCCGGTGTGGTCGCCGGTCACTACGACGCGGTCGTGGCCGGTGGCGTCGAGTCGATGTCGCGCACGCCGATGGGCGCCTCGCTCGCCAACGGCGGCAACCCGTACCCGCAGGGCTTCAAGGAGCGCTACAAGAGGACGCCGAACCAGGGCATCGGTGCCGAGATGATCGCCGAGCAGTGGGGCTTCGACCGCACCGCAGTCGACGAGTTCTCGCTTGGCTCGCACGAAAAGGCCGCTGCAGCACAAGATTCCGGCGCCTTCGACGACCAGATCGTCGCGATCAAGGATCAGGACGGCAACGCGGTGCTCAAGGACGAGGGTATCCGCCGCGGCACCACCATCGAGAAGATGGCAACGCTCAAGCCCGCCTTCAAGGAGGACGGCGTGATTCACGCCGGGAACTCCTCGCAGATCTCCGACGGCTCGGCAGCGCTGCTCTTCATGTCTGCCGAGAAGGCGAAGTCGTTGGGGCTCAAGCCGCTTGCGCGCGTACACACTGCAACGCTGGCCGGGGCCGATCCGGTCATCATGTTGACCGCCCCGATCCCCGCCACCCAGAAGGCGTTGAAGAAGTCGGGTCTCAAGCTCGAGGACATCGGCGTCTTCGAGGTCAACGAAGCGTTCGCCCCCGTGCCGCTGGCATGGCTGAAGGACATCGGCGCCGACGAGAAGAAGCTCAACCCGAACGGCGGCGCGATCGCGCTCGGCCACCCGCTCGGCGGATCGGGCGCGCGCATCATGACAACGATGCTCTACCACATGCGGGACAAGGGAATTCAGTACGGCCTACAGACCATGTGCGAGGGCGGCGGCCAGGCCAACGCCACCATCATCGAACTGCTGTGACCGAAGCCGTGACTCCCGCCGCGCTCACCGAGCGGCGGGGCAACGTCCTTGTCATCACGCTGAACCGCCCCGAGGCGCGCAACGCCGTCAACAGCGCGGTCAGCACGGCGGTCGGGGATGCCCTACAGGAGGCCCAGGACGATCCCGAGGTGCGCGCTGTCGTCATAACCGGTACGGGTGAATCCTTCTGTGCCGGAGCTGATCTCAAGGCGATATCGCGCCGGGAAAACCTGTTCCACCGCGACCACAGCGAGTGGGGCTTCGCGGGGTACGTTCACCACTACATCGACAAGCCGACCATCGCCGCCGTCAACGGAACCGCGCTGGGCGGCGGCTCCGAGCTTGCTCTTGCGAGCGATCTCGTCGTGGCCGAGGAACGCGCGAAGTTCGGGCTACCCGAGGTGAAGCGGGGACTCATCGCCGCGGCAGGGGGCGTGTTCCGCATCGTCGACCACCTGCCACGCAAGGTGGCGATGGAACTGATCTTCACCGGCGAGCCGATGAGTTCGGCCGACGCCCTCAAGTGGGGCCTGATCAATCAGGTGGTGCCCGACGGCACCGCGGTCGACGCAGCGCTCGCGCTCGCCGAACGCATCACCGTGAACGCTCCGCTGGCGGTGTCGGCCAGCAAGCGCGTCGCCATGGGCGTCGATGACGGCGTCATCACCGGCGACGAGCCCGGCTGGACCAGAACCATGCGCGAGATCGGGACGCTCATCCGCTCCGAGGACGCCAAGGAGGGACCCCTGGCGTTCGCCGAGAAGCGTCAGCCCGTGTGGAAAGCGAAGTAGGCGCGAACCGGGATCAGCCGGCGGGCGCCTCAGCGCCGGGAATGGCCTGAGCAGTCGGCGGCGCCGACGTCGTGGTCGTGGTGGTCGTCGACGATCCGCTGTGAGTCGGGACGAGCGGCTCCGGGGGAGACGCGGGATCGAGCACCTTGTCGATCAGGTAGATCCGCGCGTTCTGGGCCTGGATGGCGCCGCAGAGCACCTTCACGTCGTCGTTGAGCTTGATGTCGCCACCCTTGCCGGTCACCTTGATCTCGGCGCCCTCCTGGGTGGGCCGCTGGCCCTTCACGTCGTCGACGCCCAGCAGGCCGAGGAACACGTGGTAGTAGTCCAGCTTGGTCAGCGAGGCCGGATCGGCCTTGATGGCGTCGAGCTGGCCGGGGTCGAGCGCGGCGAACGCGTCGTTCGTCGGGGCGAACACCACGTACGGGCCGTTGTCCAGCACCGAGGTGATGTTGACCGCGGGGTTGAGCCCGCCCGACACCGCAGCGTTGAACGTGCTGACGTCCGGGATGCTCGCGAGCGCCTTGCTGACAGGGAGGGTGTTCAACGACTTCCAGTTGGGCACCGCCGTCCGGAAGGCGTCGCAGCCCGACCCCTGCAGGTCGGGGATCTCGGCCGGCTGTACCGGCGCCGGTGTCGGCGTGTCGGGGTCGGCGTATGCGTTGATCGCCAGCGGTATCGATGCGGCGATCGCGGCGACTGCCGCCGCTGCGCCCATTGCCTTGCTGGTGCGAGTCTTCACTGTTGATGCTCCTCAGCTCTTACGTCGCTAGGCATGTTAGGGCCAGTCAATGGCCGGTGCCAAAATCACCAGCGCGAAAAGTCACGCCGCAGCGGTGCTGACCTGGGCTTTGCGAACATTCGCACACAACACCGCGGCGACGAAGCAGAGGCCCGCCGCGAGGTAAAAGGCGAGGTCGTAGTTGCCCTCCAGATCGCGCAGTCGGCCCGCTCCCGCAGCGGCGATCGCCGCACCGACCTGGTGTGACGCGAAGACCCAGCCGAACACGACGGGTGAGTTCGTGCCGAAGTAGTTGCGGCACAACACGATCGTCGGCGGAACCGTTGCGACCCAATCCAATCCGTAGAAGATGATGAACACCCAGGTGCTTGGTTGCGCGCTTGGTGAGAGCAGCGACGGCAACAGCAGAAGCGAAACGCCGCGGCCGGTGTAGTACACGACCAGCAGCAACCGTGGGTCTACCCGGTCGGTGAGCCAACCGGAGAACACGGTGCCCGCGACGTCGAGGATGCCGATGGTGGCCAGCAGTCCCGCCGCCACAGTCGTCGGCATGCCGTGGTCGTTGGCCGCGGGAATGAAGTGCGTGCCGATCAGACCGTTGGTCGTCATGCCGCAGATCGCGAAGCTGGCCGCCAGCAGCCAGAAGGCAGGCACCTTGGCGCCTATCAGCAGACCGTCGAATGCCGCCCGGAAACTGGAGGCCGGCACGACGGCGGGCTCCGCCGCCTGCGTCGCACCATAGGCCGTTAACCCCTTGTCCTGCGGGTAATTTCGCATGAACACCGCGACCAGCGGCACCACGCTGACCGCCGCGGCGGCGACGATCAACGATGCCCACCGCCAGCCGTGGTGGGTGGTGACCTGAGCGACGATCGGCAGGAAGATCAGCTGGCCCGTCGCACTGGCTGCGGTCAGCACACCGGTGACCAGACCGCGGCGCGCTTCGAACCAGCGCGTCGCCACGGTGGCGACGAATCCCATCGAAATGGAGCCGGTGCCGATGCCCACCAGCACGCCCCACAGCAGGACGAGCTGCCAGCTGGCTGTCATCAGGACGCTGAGCGCCGATCCGGCCGCGATGAGCATCAGGGCGGTCGCGAGCACGGGCCGAACCCCGAACCGGTCCATCAGGGCCGCGGCGAACGGGGCCGTCAGGCCGAACAACATCATGTTCACCGACATCGCCAGTCCGACGACGCCATGCGACCAGCCGAACTCCATGTGTAGCGGCATCATCATCACGCCGGGGACCGAGCGGAAACCGGCCGCACCGAGGATGGCTACGAAGCTGACGGCGGCCACCACCCAGGCCCAGTGGATATGGCGGATGGGTGCGCGTTTATCCGCGGCGGCGAGCGTCACCCGAACACTGTGACCGATCGCCCGGCACCGCCGATAGTGGCAAGAATGACAACAGTCATCAAAAACATGCCAATATGGGTGCATGCATCGTGTCGCCGTCCTGTTGTTGCCGCCCGTCGTCGGCTTCGACGCGGCGATCGCGCCGACGATGTTCTCCAACGCCGTGGACGCTGACGGCAATGCGCTCTACGAGGTGGTCACATGTGGGCTGACGGCGGGGCCGGTCGCCGCGACGACCGGGTTCGACGTCCTGCCCAGCGCGGGCCCGGAGCCGCTGGGCACCGCCGACACCGTTGTGATCCCTGGCACGCGATATCCACCGGCCCGCATCGACGGCACCCTGCCGGCAGAGACCGCCGCGGCGTTGGCCCGCATTCGTCCCGGCACACGGTTTGTGTCCATCTGCACCGGTGCGTTCGTCCTTGCTGCCGCGGGACTGCTCGATGGGCGGCCTGCGACCACGCACTGGAAGTTCGCCGATGCGTTGCGCGGCCTGCACCCCGAGGTGCTCGTCGATGAGAACGTGCTCTTCGTCGACGACGGCGACGTGCTGACCTCTGCGGGGCTCGCGGCCGGAATCGACTTGTGCCTGCACATCATTCGGCGCGATCACGGTGCGAAGGTGGCCAACGCCGTCGCCCGGTACTGCGTGGTGCCGCCGTGGCGGGAAGGCGGACAGGCGCAATTCATCGACCGGCAGACCCCCGCGCAGGACCACTACTCGACAGCGCCGACACGGGAGTGGGCGCTGCGGCATCTGGACGAGGAACTGACGGTGCAGCGGCTGGCACGCCACGCGAAGATGAGCGCGCGCACGTTCAACCGGCGCTTCCGCGAGGAGACGGGGCAGTCGCCCGGCGCGTGGATACGCAGCAGACGCGTCGACCGTGCCCGCGAACTGCTGGAGTCGCGTGACCTGCCCGTCGACGAGGTGGCCCGGCTGTCGGGGCTCGGTACCGGCGGCAATCTGCGACATCACCTGCGCCGCGGGATGGGGATGTCCCCGTCGAGCTACCGCAAGGTGTATCAGGGCGCCTGATCGGCTTGGCACACATCGAAATCGACGTTTTGGTGACGTCCACTCGCACTTTTTCTGCGAAACGTCGGTTTGGGCGTGAACAAACGGTGCGACGATGTCGCCCATGCCAGAGCCGTTGATAATCCCCATCCGCGGGCGTGCGCCGGAATTGCACGTCGAGAGCTGGGTCGCGCCCAACGCGAGCATCATCGGGCAGGTCACCCTCGCGGCCAGAGCCAGCGTCTGGTACGGCGCGACACTGCGGGCCGAGGCTGAACCCATCGAGATTGGGTTCGGCACCAACATCCAGGACGGCGTCACCATCCACGTCGACTCGGAGTTCCCCGTAAAAGTCGGCGCGGGTGTCAGCGTCGGCCACAACGCCGTGCTGCACGGCTGCGAAATCGAGGACGACGCGCTCATCGGGATGGGCGCCGTGATCCTCAACGGCGCCTGCGTCGGAAAAGGCGCGTTGGTCGCCGCGGGTGCGCTCGTGCCGCAGGGCGTCGTGGTGCCGCCGCGGTCGCTGATGACCGGTGTGCCCGGGGCCGTGCGGCGCGAACTCAGCGACGCCGAAATCGCCAACAACCGCTATAACGCGCAGGTCTACCAACGGCTCATCGACCTGCACCGCGCGTCGCTCGGCTAGCCGTCGCCCCACCTCCGTCACGGAACGCTAAGCACATCTAGCGATTTCGGCCAGTCGGCGTTGGGTATCTGGCTACGGTGAACCCAATGCGCATTCTGGTCACCGGGGCCACCGGCTATGTCGGATCCCGGCTCATCACCCAATTGCTTTCCGAAGGCCATGACGTCGTCGCCACCTCACGCAATGCCGGTCGGCTTGCCGATTTCGGCTGGCATTCCGACGTCACGTCCGTCGCGCTCGACGCGCACGACCCGGCATCGGCGCGGACGGCATTCGCCGAAGCGGGGCCGGTCGAGGTCGTCTACTACCTGGTGCACGGCATCGGCCAGCCCGACTTCCGGGAGGCCGACAACGCGGCCGCGGCCCATGTCGCCGAGGCGGCCAAGGAGGCCGGCGTTCGGCGCATGGTCTACCTCGGTGGATTCGTGCCCGAGGACGGTGAGCTGTCCGAGCATCTGACAAGCCGGGCCGAGGTGGCCGCCGCCCTCAGTATCGAAGGTGGCCCCGAAGTGGTGTGGCTGGGCGCGGCGATGATCATCGGGGCGGGTTCGACGTCCTTCGAGATGCTGCGCTATGTCGGTGATCGCTTCGTGCTGATCCCGCTGCCGAAGTGGATGGAGAATCCGATGGACCCCATCTCCATCAGCGACGTCATCTACTACCTCGTCGCCGCGGCCGACGCCGACCGGGTGCCTGCGGGCGCCTATGACATCTCCGGTCCGGAAAGCACGACCTATCGCGATTTGTTGGCCGCATATGGTCGCGCGACGGGCAAGTGGCGGGTTAGTGTGCCGATCCGTGGCGTGGATACCGGTGTGGCATCGATGCTGACCGCGATCATCCTGCCGGTGCCCGGCGGGCTTGCCGCGGATTTGGTTGAGTCGCTTGACCATCCGATGAGAGCATCCGACGGGCTGCGCGACGTGGTGTCCGATCCGCCCGGTGGACTGGTTGCGATCAGCGAAGCCATTGCGCGCTCCCTGTCGAACGGCAGGCCTCGGCCTGTCGACGAACTCGCCGACCCGCACCACCTCGCCGACACCGACCCGGATTGGGCCGGCGGTGACAGGCTCCGCATCCTGCGACTCGCGAAGGCGGTGACGCCACCGATCGCACGGCCCGTTCTCGGGCTCATCAACGCCGTACCAGGACCTGTCGCCGCAGCGTTGCGGACCGGGCTCGACACTCTGATCAACCTCACACCGAAGGTACGCCCTGCATGACAGAACCAACGATGACAGAACCCGACACAGCGCATCCGTCCTTCCTGAAGGAGGTCAGGGACAACCTGACCAGGGTGGCCGTCCCCTATCACGAACCGCCTGCGGTCGCGCTACGACGCCGGATCGTTGTTGCTGTGGTAGTGGTGGTTGGTGGTGCGCTGCTTGGTTATTCGCTCGCGCGCCATCCCGGTGACGACTCGTTCTACGGGCTTACCTTCGCACTGGCGGGGGTGTGGGCACTGGGCGGCTTGCTCTCGCGTCCGCTGCATCTGGGTCATGTGCGGTTCTTCGGTCGCAATCAGCGCCCGGTCATCAGCGGCACCGTGATCGGCTTGGCCCTGGGTGCCGTCTTCATCGTCGGGGGTCTCGTTGCGCGCGAGATTCCGCCATTGCGTGACTACGCCGCCGACGTGCTCGCGTTCGCGACGCACGGCAGCCTGCCGCTGGTCGTGTTGATCACGGTGGTCAACGGACTCGCCGAAGAGCTGTTCTTCCGCGGCGCTCTGTACTCAGCGCTCGAAAAGCACCATCCCGCAATTATTTCGACCATCATCTACACCATCGTGATCGGCGTTTCCACCCTCAACCCGATGCTGACGTTCGCCGCCGTCGTCCTGGGCTCGGTGTGCGCATTCGAACGACGGGCCACCGGCGGAGTGCTCGCGCCGATCCTCACCCACATGGTGTGGGGACTGATCATGGTGCTGGCACTTCCGCCGGTGTTCGGCGTCTAGCGCAACGGGTTCGCCAGCTCGTCGCGCCGCATACGGGCCGCTCGCATGGCGACGGCCGCGAACGCCACCGGCGCCAGGCCGGCCACCAAGAAGATCGTCTCCATCGACACGACCTTCGACAGCGGGCCGACGATCGCGAACGACACCGGCATGAAGGCCAGCGAGACAAAGAAATCCAGGCTCGAAACCCGCCCAAGCATCTGCGTCGGGACCCGCCGCTGCAACAGCGTCCCCCAAATCACCATGCCCGCGCCGTCGGTGACGCCGATGATGAACGTTGCGACCGCCATCAACGGGAACGAGGATGTGACGCCCACGATCACCAACGGCACGGAGCCGAGGCTCCACATCGCCATCATCACCGACAGGTAGCGGCGGGGCAGTCGGCGCGATGACACCGCCAGCGCACCCAATGCACTACCCATTCCGAAGAACGCCAGGATGAAGCCGTAGGTCCTGGCGCCGTCGGTGAACCGGTCCTTGGCAATGAACGGCAGCAGCACCTCGATCGGCCCCAGCACGACGAGCACGAACATGCTCGCGAACAGCAGCGTCCACAGCAGCCACGGGGTGCGCACCATGAAGGCGAAGCCGTCGCGCAAGTCGCGCAACATATGCGGCCGCTCCTGATCTGGTTCGGCGACATGCGATTTCATCGCGGGCTTCGTGATCACCAGCAGCAGCAGACCGACGGCGAACAACGTCGCCACCGCGACCGCGCCAAGAGCCGGGAACGTCGCGCCAACCAATATGCCTGCGACAGCGGGACCGACCGCGCGCTGGAACACAGGACGCACCACACCTTCGACGCCGTTTGCCGCCAGCAGCTGTTCGGCGGGCAGGAGCCGGGGCAGGATGGCGCTGTAGGCCGGGAAGAAGAACGCCGCGGCGATGCCCAATGCGGCCGCGGCCACCGCCATATGCCAGATCCGCAGCGCACCAAGGAGTCCCAGCACCGCGATGGTCGTCACGACGGCCACATTGACAGCTTCGACTGCGATGATGATCGAGCGCTGGTTGATCCGGTCGGCAGCGAGCCCACCGACCAGCAGGAACCCGACGATGCCCACGCCCTCGCATGTGGTGACCAGTGACAGCGAAGCGGGATCGTTGGCGAGCTTGATCACCTGCAATGCCATCACGACGACCCACATGCCTTCGGCGAAGATCGACAGCGACACCGCCGCCATCAGCAGGGTGTATTCGCGGGACCCGAATGGTGCGAGCACGCGCCATCGGCCGGCGTCGGCCACCGGCTTCTGAACGTCGAATTGCGTGCTCATGCATTCGATGGTCGCTGACCGCCCATGGTCGCGTCCACCGATTTTCACTGTGTCAGGAGTCGGTGAAGTTCGCCGTCCGGCGCTCCTGGAAGGCCTTAATGCCCTCGCGGTAGTCGGTGCCCCGCAGCAGTGACGCCTGGCCGGCGTACTCGCGTTCCAGTGCTCCCTCGAGTTCGGTCAGCGTCGTCGCGTTGATGGCGTCCTTCGTCTTCGCCAGTGCGACCACCGGACCGCGGACCAAGCGGGCGACCACCTTGTCGACCTCGGCGTCGAGTTCGTCGGCGGGGTACACCGCAGTCACAAGTCCGGCCTGCAAAGCCTCGTCGGCGTGAATCTTGTCCGCCAGCAGCGCCATTCGCATCGCACGGATCCGGCCGACAGCCGCGGCGACCAACGCCGAAGCCCCGCCGTCGGGCATCAACCCGATCTTCGTGAAGGCGAGCATGAAATAGCCGTTCTCCGAGGCGAGTACGACATCGCAGGCCAACGCCAGCGATGCGCCGACGCCTGCGGCAGGCCCTTGTACGACCGACACCACGGGACGCGGCAGGGCGACGATCGAGCGAACCGCGCGGTTGGCGGCGTCGAGCACGGTGAGGCCGCCTGCCTTCTTGGCCTTGTCGTCCGCGCCGATCCCCGCACCCGAGCTGAATCCGCGACCGGCGCCGGCCAGTCGCACCACCTTGACCTGTGGGTCGGCGGCCGCTTGGTCGAGCGCATCCGCGATGCCGTTGAGCATCGTCGCGGTCAGCGAGTTGAGGCTTTCGGGTCGGTCCAGCGTCAACGACAGCACGCCGTCGTCGAGACTGACGAACAGGCCGTCGACGCTCACATACGCTCCGGTGCTGGAGTCGATGGAAGTCATGGGTGAACCTTAATCCGGGCGGGGACGTGAGGAGCACGAGGTCCCAGCAGGCCCACGACTGCTCCACTTGGTTATACAAGTAAGCTATGTCGCGGTCAACTACGGGAGGCGGGTTCTTCGAATGGCGGGACCACTGCAGGGATTGCGAATCGTCGAACTGGCCGGCATCGGCCCCGGACCGCACGCGGCGATGATCCTCGCCGACCTGGGCGCCGACGTGGTCCGCGTCGAACGCCCCGGCGGTACCGGAGGAGTGCCGAAGGGCAGCCATGAAGCAATGAACCGCAACCGCCGTGCGGTGGCGGCCAATTTGAAGTCCGACGAGGGCCGCGAACAGGTGCTGGCGCTGATCGCCAAGGCCGACGTGCTGATCGAGGGCTACCGGCCCGGCGTCACCGAACGGCTGGGCCTCGGGCCCGAGGACTGCGCGAAGGTCAATGAGCGATTGGTGTACGCGCGGATGACCGGCTGGGGCCAGACCGGCCCGCGCAGCCAGCAGGCCGGCCATGACATCAACTACATCTCCCTCAATGGGCTTTTGCACTCCATCGGCCACAAGGGCGGGCGACCCGTTCCACCGCTCAACCTGACCGGCGACTTCGGCGGCGGTTCGATGTTCCTCATCGTCGGCATCCTCGCGGCGCTGTGGGAACGGCAGACCTCCGGCAAGGGTCAGGTGGTCGACGCGGCGATGGTGGACGGCTCCAACATCCTGATGGCGATGATGTGGGGGATGCGCGCGGGCGGTCTCTGGTCCGACGAGCGCGGCGCCAACATGCTCGACAGCGGCGCGCCGTACTACGACACCTACGAGTGTGCCGACGGCCGCTACATGTCGATCGGTTCGATAGAGCCGCAGTTCTACGCCGAGCTGCTCAAGGGTCTCGGCCTCGACGGTGAGGATCTGCCCGCCCAGCAGGATGTCAGCCGGTGGCCCGAGCTGCGCGCGCGAATCGCCGAGGTCTTCGCATCGAAAGACCGTGACCACTGGGCGAAGGTCTTCGCCGACACCGACGCTTGCGCGACGCCCGTGTTGTCCTTCGCTGAGGTGCAGAACGAACCACACATCACCGAACGCGACACGTTCTATCTCGACGGCGATGTGTTGCTGCCGTCTCCCGCGCCGCGGTTCTCCCGCAGCGTCCCGTCGACCCCGAAGCCGTTGGGCGAGCCGGGGACCGATATCGAATCCGTTCTGCGCGATTGGAATTAGAAAGGCTTTTCCGCGCGAGCTGGGCCCCACGCGAGCAGACGCAAATGTCCCGCGACACGCCGTGAAATGCGGACCTTTGCGTCTGCTCGTCAGGAAAAAACAGAGAGGAACGCATTAAGTGGAGATCAAAGACGCCGTAGCCGTCGTCACCGGAGGAGCATCCGGTCTCGGCCTGGCCACGACGAAGCGGCTGCTGGACAGGGGCGCGTCGGTGGTCGTCATCGACCTCAAGGGTGGGGACGCCGTCTCAGAACTCGGTGATCGCGCGCAGTTCGTCGAGACCAACGTTACCGATCCCGATGCGGTGACCAAGGCCCTGGATGCCGCCGAGGCGATCGGCCCACTGCGCATCAACGTCAACTGCGCGGGCATCGGCAACGCGATCAAGACGCTGAGCAAGGACGGCCCGTTCCCGCTCGACGGCTTCAAGAAGGTCATCGAGGTCAACCTGATCGGCACGTTCAACGTGCTGCGGTTGGCCGCCGAGCGCATCGCCAAGACCGAGCCGATCGACGGCGAGCGCGGCGTCATCATCAACACCGCGTCCGTCGCGGCATTCGAAGGCCAGGTCGGCCAGGCGGCGTATTCCGCGTCGAAGGGCGGCGTGGTCGGCATGACGCTGCCGATCGCCCGCGACCTGTCGCGCGAGCTGATCCGTGTGGTGACCATAGCCCCGGGCCTGTTCAAGACGCCGCTGCTGGGATCGCTGCCCGAAGAGGCGCAGGCCTCGCTAGGCAAACAGGTGCCGCACCCGGCGCGCCTCGGTGACCCCGACGAGTACGGCGCGCTTGCCGTGCACATCGTCGAGAACCCGATGCTCAACGGTGAGGTGATCAGGCTCGACGGTGCGATCAGGATGGCGCCGCGATGACGATCACGACGAAGTTCACCGAGACGTTCGGGGTCGAGCATCCCGTTGTGCAGGGCGGCATGCAGTGGGTCGGTCGCGCGGAACTCGTTGCAGGCGTGGCGAATGCGGGCGGGCTGGGATTCATCACCGCGCTGACGCAGCCGACGCCCGCCGATTTGGCCAACGAGATCGCCAAGTGTCGTGATCTGACCGACAAGCCGTTCGGTGTGAACCTGACGATCCTGCCGACGATCAACCCGCCGCCTTACGACGAGTACCGGCAGGTGATCGTCGACGCGGGCATCAAGATCGTGGAGACCGCGGGATCCAACCCTGCGCCGCATCTGCCGATTTTCCACGAAAACGGCATCAAGGTGCTGCACAAGTGCACCTCGGTGCGGCATGCGGTAAAGGCGCAGAGCCTCGGCGTCGATGGCATCAGCATCGACGGCTTCGAATGCGCGGGCCATCCCGGCGAGGACGACATCCCCGGCCTGGTGCTAATCCCCGCGGCGTCGGCCAAGATCGACATCCCGATGATCGCGTCGGGCGGCTTCGCCGACGGTCGCGGGCTGGTGGCCGCGCTGGCGCTGGGCGCCGACGGCATCAACATGGGCACGCGGTTCATGTGCACGGCCGAGTCGGCGATCCACCAGAAGGTCAAGGAAGCGATTGTCGCAGGCACTGAGTTGGACACGGAGCTGATCTTCCGGCCGCTGCGCAACACCGCCCGCGTCGCCAGCAATAGCGTGTCGCGCGAGGTAGTGGAGATCCTCAACAACGGCGGCCAGTTCGAGGACGTGAAAGACATCGTCGCGGGCTCGCGCGGCGTGAAGGTCTACGAGATCGGCGACCTGGACGCAGGCATCTGGTCGGTCGGCACCGCGATGGGATTGGTCAACGACATCCCCACGTGCGACGAGCTGGTATCCCGAATCGTGGCAGACGCAGAGGAACTCATCACCGAGCGGCTGGCCGACATGGTCGATGCGGCAGCAGAAGAGAACGTCGCATAGCGATCGAACCCTGATTTTGGAAACAACGAAGGATCAACGAAGGCCCCGGACGGGGCAAACTGTCTGACGGGGCAACGCGCTCAGTTGGAGCGCGGTGCCTCAGACCGCGGTGGGCAGCTGCTTGCCGTCGTCTAGCTGCTCCGAGGTGTCACCCTCGACCAAGACATCGCCGTGGTAGAGAGCCTCGAAGTCAACCTTGATGACATCAGCACTGGTGTCGTCGATCCACATGTACTGAACAGTAGGTGTCACCTTTAAGGAATCTTTGAGTCACGATTCGCAAAATCGTGGCAATTCTTACCGCCGGGTAGGGTCCGCGGTTACTAGCGAGTAGCTGACCTGCGATTACGCCGCTGAGCTGAAGTGGATCGGATTTGTGCCATTCAGCAGAATCCAAGTGAGGATTGCCACGGCGAACGCGAGCACGAGCAGTGCGACGGCGATCCCGGGCGACCAACGCGGCCTGCCGAACACTCTGGCGTCCACCGAATACGCCCCGGCGCCGGTGAACATCAGCGCTGCCGCGCCGACGAACAGCAGAAACGGCACGTTGAACGGTTGAGACCAGAAGGCGCCTTGGGAAACGTTGACAGCCCAGGCGCAGATCATCGCGCCAGCCACCGAACATCCAGCCAGCGGGGTCAAAACGCCAAGGAAGAGTCCGATTCCGCCTGCCGTTTCGGCGACCGTCACCATCAGCGCGGCGAACGTCGGGAGGCGCCATCCGCCGGATTCCATGAAGCCGACAGTGGTGCCGAAATCGAGGGCTTTGATCAACCCGGCCTGAATGATCGCGACGCCGACGCCGATACGCAGGATCAACACGCCGATGTCGACCAGTGGTGTGGAGTTTTCAACCGTGCCGTGGGCGATCGCCATAGTGCCGACGGTAGGGCGCTGTGAAGATCCTGTGGATGCGTTGGTCATGCAGTACGGACCAGCGAGGGTGACAGAAGTCATCGCGGCGCGCTGAACGATTCAACCCCACCCCACGTGGTTACCAGATAAGTAGGCGTTGACGATGCTAGGTTATCGTAGATAAGTTATCGCCGATAGCTTGTTTTCGTTTTCTGGGAGGTGGCACGACGTGCTGCAACGAATCGCGCGGCTGGCCATCAGATCCCCGAAGCGGATCATCGCCATCGCGCTGCTGGTGATGGTGGGCACGGGCATCTTCGGCATTCCGGT
>JBKPSU010000182.1:0-12374 GCA_046735135.1 Actinomycetota bacterium | reverse complement strand
TCGGTCCGCTATTCGCATGCGCGGTCACCGGCGTGCACAACCCGGCCGGGCCCGACTCGATCGACGCCATGGCGGCGAAACAGTTCACCACGGTGTATATCGACATCTCCTGCCCGTCCACCAACAACTGAAACCGTCGCTGCACCCGTCGGAGGTTGCCGGTATAGATGAGTCATGACAGCTGATCAGCGGGTATGGCTCATCACCGGCGCGAGCTCGGGATTCGGTCGCAGTATCGCCGAGGCGGCGCTCGCCGCCGGCGACATCGTGGTGGCCGCGGCGCGCAGACCGGAGGCGATGGCCGATCTGGTCGCATCGGCTCCGGACCGGGTCACTGCATTGCAACTCGACGTCACCGACGCCAGCGGCGTCCAAGCTGCCGTCGACGAGGTCCTCGACCGCCACAACCGGGTCGATGTGCTGGTGAACAATGCCGGCCGCGGCGTCATCGGTGCCGTCGAGGAGACCACCGACGACGAACTCCGCGACCTGATGGACCTTCATTTCTTCGGCCCGGCGGCGTTGACCCGCGCGGTGCTGCCCCATATGCGGGAGCGCGGCTCCGGTGCGATTGTCCAGATGAGCAGCATGGGCGGCCGATTCACCTTCCCCGGTGCGGGCGCCTACTCCGCGACGAAATTCGCGCTCGAGGGTTGGTCGGAGGCCCTGGCCAAGGAGGTCGACCAATTCGGCATCCGCGTGCTGATCGTCGAACCGGGCGCGTTCCGAACCTCGTTCAATGGTCCGGGTGCACTGCAGATTGCCAAGCCGATCGCCGCGTACGACGAGCTGATCGGGCCCGTCCGCAGCAGCATGGCCGACGACCACGGCGCCCAGCCGGGCGACCCGGCGAAAGCCGCCGCCGCCATTCTGCAGGCGCTCGACGCACCTGATCCGCCGCTGCGGCTGGCGCTCGGCAACGATGCCGTCGACTCGATAGCAGACACCCTCGCCGGCGCGAAGGCCGAGTTGGCCGCGTGGGAGCGGGTCGGCAGGGCAACGACTTTCGGCGACTAGTGCTTGCTGACTGGGCAAGCTCACGGCCGATGCCGGTGGATGAGGGCTACGGCCAGCGGCGGCCTCCTATCGCTCGTTCAGCAAGTACAGCGCCCATGCCGCCAGCGATTGTGCATCGGTGATGTCGCCGTCGCGCATCATGCGCTCCATTTCCGTGCGGGTGAACCACTCGCTGTGCATGTCCTGTTCGGCATGCTCGCGGTCGTGCTCGCCCTCCGTGACGCCGGCGGCGACGAAGACCCTGCCGCGCTGGCTGCTCATCCCGGGCGCGACGTCCACCAATCCGATCGGGGTCATCGACTCGGCGCGCAGACCCGTCTCTTCGCGAAGCTCGCGGTGGGCGAGCTCGGTCGGTTCGAGGTCGGCCAGGCCAGGGGCTGTGCCCTGCGGAAACTCCCAGCGTCGCAGGCCGAGCGGATAGCGGAACTGCTCGACGAGCCGGAACCGGTCGCCGTCGCGCGCGATGATCAGCGCGTACGTCGGCTTGTCGACGACGCCGTAGATGCCGTCCGATCCGTCTGGCCTGCGGACCTGGTCCTCGCGCACCTTCAGCCAGTCGTTGCGGTACACCTCGCGGGACGCGATGCACTGGATCTCATCCACGCGCCAAGTATGACGACCGCAAGCGAGTAGCCTCGCTGGCGTGCTGCTGGCCTCGCTGAACCCCGCGGCGGTCGCGAACGGGGCGGACATCGAAGACGCGGTGCGCATCGGCGACGCCGTGCTCAGCCGCAGCGACCTCGTCGGCGCCGCGACGTCGGTCGCGGAGCGGATCGGCGGCGCCGGACGGGTGGCGGTGCTGGCCAGACCGACCGCGACGACCGTGCTGGCCGTCACCGGCTGCCTGATCGCCGGCGTGCCCGTGGTCACGGTGCCGGCCGACGTGGGCGCCGCCGAGCGGCGGCACATTCTCACCGATTCCGGCGCGCAGCTGTGGCTCGGCGAGCAGCCCGACGAAGCCGAGGGACTGCCGCATGTGCCCGTGCGGCTGCACGCGCGGTCGTGGCACCGCTATCCCGAACCGTCGCCCGACTCGACGGCGCTCATCATGTACACCTCCGGCACCACAGGACCGCCGAAGGGTGTCGTGGTGAGCCGTCGTGCCATCGCCGCCGACATCGACGCGCTCTCCGAGGCGTGGCAGTGGACGGCCGACGACACGCTGGTGCACGGACTTCCGCTGTTCCACATCCACGGCCTCGTGCTGGGCCTGCTGGGCTCGTTGCGGATCGGAAACCGCTTCGTGCACACCGGAAAACCGACGCCCGCCACGTACGCGGCGGCACACGGTTCGCTGTATTTCGGGGTTCCGACGGTGTGGTCGCGCGTCGTCGATGACCGCGATTCGGCCGTTGCGTTGGCGTCGGCGCGACTGATCGTGTCCGGCAGTGCGCCACTGCCGGTCCCGGTGTTCGACAGGCTCGCCGAACTCACCGGCCACAAGCCGGTGGAGCGGTACGGCAGCACCGAAACCCTGATCACCTTGAGCACGCTTGCCGACGGTGAGCGTCGGCCCGGTTGGGTCGGTCTGCCACTGGCAGGCGTGCAGACCCGGTTGATGGACGACGATGGGGCGCCGGCCCCGCACGACGGCGAAACCATTGGGCGACTGCAGATTCGGTCTCACACGATGTTCGACGGCTACCTGAACCTGCCCGACGCCACGGCCGAAGCGTTCGACGCCGACGGTTGGTTCCGCACCGGCGACGCGGCGGTCATCGACGGCGGCGGCATGCATCGCATCGTCGGTCGCGAGTCGGTGGACCTGATCAAGTCCGGCGGCTACCGCATCGGCGCAGGCGAGATCGAGACGGTTCTGCTCGGTCATCCGGGTGTGACCGAAGCCGCCGTCGTCGGCGTACCCGACGCGGATCTGGGCCAGCGCATCGTCGCCTTCATCGTCGGCGACGCCCAACCCGCCGAGCTCATCAACTATGTCGCAGAACAGCTTTCGGTGCACAAGCGTCCACGCGAGGTACGCATTGTGGAGAGCCTGCCGCGTAACGCCATGGGAAAGGTGCTCAAGAAGGAGTTGGCGAAGTGAGCCTGGGAGCCGAACATTGAGTCTGACCTTCGACGAGATCTGCATCGACGCCCACGACGCCACAGCTCTCGGCGAATGGTGGGCAGAGGTGCTGGGCTGGCGACACGACATCGACAAGGACGGCGATGTGCGGCTCTACCCGCCGCCGGGCGCCGGGCCCGACTGGATCTTCCTCGCGGTGCCTGACGAGAAGGTCGTCAAAAACCGCATCCATTTGGACTTCCGGCCCGACGACCAGCAGGCCGAAGTCGACCGGGTGATCGCGTTGGGCGCCAGGCACGTCGACATCGGTCAGGGCGAGCAGAGCTGGGTGGTGCTGGCCGACCCCGAGGGCAACGAGTTCTGCATCCTCGCCCCCGACGACTGATATTGCGCCGCGAGCGTGCGCAGAATGCCGCGACAACACGGGGTGTCGAGGTGCAGACACGCACTGTCGCAGAAATGAGGCGTGGCTATTCTTTCTGTGTGCGTGCGCTGACCATGGATGATCCGGCGCTGGCGGTCCGGCCTGCCCTCGCAGGCGCCGGAGATTCGCCAGCGCACCTGCGCATCGGCCACTGGCTGGAACGGCTGATCGCGTCGAAGACCCTGCAGCCCGGCGACAAACTGCCCGCCGAGGTGGAAATCGCCAACGCGCTGGGGGTGAGCCGGATGACGCTGCGCCAGGCGCTGGCGTCGATCGAGGCCAAGGGCTTGATCGACCGCAGGCGCGGCCGCTTCGGCGGAAGCTTCGTCGCCGCGCCACGCATCGAATTCGACCACGCCAGCCTGCCGGGGTTCACCGAGCAGATGCGCCGTATCCACGTCGAGGCGGGCGCCGAGGTGCTGAGCGCGACGACGATCGTGCCGTCGGCGGAGGTGCGCAAGGGTCTGGGTCTGCCGCGCACCGGTCGGGTGCACGAAATCCTTCGCGCACGGTCGGCCAACGGTGAGCCAATCGTGTTGGAGGAGGCCTATTTACCCGCTGCAACGTTCCCCGGGCTGTTATCCGTCGACCTCAGCGGCTCCCTGTACGCGGCCATGCGCGAATACGGCGCGGCTCCGTTCTCCGCCGACGAGCGCATCGAGGCCACCCAGGCCAGTGAGCAGCAAGCCGACGTTCTGGGCATCGAGCCGGGCAGCCCGCTGCTGCTGATCACCCGCACGTCGTTCACCGAGGAGGGCGTCGCGGTGGAGTTCTCCCGCGATTACCACCGCTCCGACCGGACGCGGATCCGCATCACGTCGAGAGTGGAGGGTCGGCCGACCCGCGCGGACTCCTCCCCGGCTTCCTGATCAGCGCGCTGGTCCACATGTCCGGCGACAGCCGGGCTATCGTCGCCGGCGCGGCGGCGCGCAACTCGGGGCTCGGGTCGGCTCCGCCGATGGCAATGCAGTGCATGCCCGCCGCCAACGCCCCTCGCACACCGGGGACGGAATCCTCGAACACCAACACGTCCTGCGGCCGGCGGTTCATCATTCGCGCCGCGGCGAGGAAGCCTTCGGGATCCGGCTTACCGACGGTGACGTCCTCTTCAGCGACCAACACGCCGAACACACTTCCGACGGAACTGCTCTGCAGCACGGCCAGCACGTCGTCGCGTTGGGCTCCGGTGACGATCGCCAGCGGAAACCCGTTGTCTGTCAGAATGTTCACCAACTGCACGGTCGCGTCGTCGATCGGATGTTCCTCCGCGACGCGTTTCTTGTAGGCGTCCTTCCGCAACTTCAGAAGTTCGGCCACTTCGCCGTCGGTGCCCCGGCCATGCAGCTGGACCGCCCGTTCGACGATCTCGCGGTCACTGCGACCCAGAAGCTGGTCGTGGTATTCGTCCGCGGTCATCGACCAGCCGAGATGAGTACGAAAGAGATCGCTGAAGATGTCGAACAGGATGTGTTCGTCGTTGGACAGCGTGCCGTTGAAGTCGAAGATGACGGCGGGTTGATCGGTGCTGAGCCACGCGCGGATCACATCGGACGAGGACGGCATGCAGAAAGTCTAGACCTTTAACACTCCGGCGGCTTAGAGTGAGTCGATGGCGCTCCAGCTCACCGACGCCCGGCTCAACGACCTGTTCGAGGAATTCCCCGTGCTGGCCGGGCGTCCGCGTGAGCTCCACGATCTGTCGGGCGGCCTGACCAACCGAAACGTCAAGGTCACCACGCCGGACGGCGTGTACGTGGCCCGCTGCACCGATACCGCCACCGACATGCTCGGCATCGACCGCAGCCGGGAGCATTACAACACCAGGGCGGCCGAGCGGGCAGGCGTCGGCGCCAAGGTGATCGACTACCGGCCCGACCTCGGCATCACGTTGTTGAGCTACCTCGACGGCAGGACGCTGTGCAACGACGATTTTCAGAGGCCCGAGATCCTGCTGAAGGCCGCAACCGCGATCCGCACCCTGCACTCCGGCCCGCGGTTCCAGGGCCGCTTCGACATGTTCGAGCGGCAGCCGGCGTATCTGAAGACGGTGCTGGACAACGGATTCCGTATCCCGAACGATTACCTCGATTATGCGGACACCTTCAACGAGGTGGCCCGCGTGCTGACGGCGACCGATCAGACCACAGTCCCATGCAACAACGACCTGCTGGCAGGCAACTTCATCGAAGACGGCGACAAGATCTGGCTGATCGACTACGAGTACTCCGGCAACAACGACCCGTGTTTCGAGCTGGGAAACACGTGGGCCGAGTGCGGTTTGTCCACCGACCAACTCGACGACTTCGTCACGGCGTACTACGGGCGGCGGCTGCGCAACAAGACAGCGCGCGCTCACCTCCAAGGTGTCGTCGGTAAGTACGGCTGGACACTGTGGGGCTGCATTCAGAACGGATCCAGCGCAATCGAATTCGACTTTTGGGAGTGGGCTATGGAGAGGTATGAGGGCGCGGTGGCCGAGTTCAAGGGACCGAACCTGGCCCGGCTGCTCGACGACGTACAGGCGGCCGACTAGTGGCCGCGCAACTACCCGACCGTGCACAGGTCGTCGTCATCGGCGGCGGCGTGATCGGCACCAGCGTGGCCTACCACCTGACCCAGTTCGGTCTCACCGATGTGGTGCTGATCGAGCAGGGCCAATTATCCAGTGGGACCACATGGCACGCCGCGGGCCTCGTTGGCCAGCTACGGGCATCCGAGAGCCTGACCAGGCTGGTGCAGTACTCCACTGCGCTCTACGCCGAACTGGAGGACGAAACCGGTCTTTCGGCCGGCTACAAGCAGTGCGGGGGAGTCACGGTCGCCCGCACCGAGGACCGGATGGTCCAACTGCGCCGCACCGCGGCCAGCGCCGCGGCGTTCAACATGGAATGCGAACTGCTGAGCCCCGAGCAGGCGCTCGAGCACTACCCGGTGATGAGGATCGATGACCTGGCCGGCGCCATCTGGCTGCCTGCCGACGGCAAGGCCAATCCGACGGATCTGACGTTCGCGCTGGCCAAGGGTGCGCGGACGCGTGGCGCACGAATCGTCGAAAAGACCAGGGTGCTCGGCATTCTCACCCGCGACGGCCGACTCTCGGGTGTGCGGACAGATGCGGGCGACGTCGAGGCGGAGATGGTGGTCAACTGCGCCGGACAGTGGGCGAAACAGGTCGGCGCGATGGCGGGCGTCAACGTGCCTCTGCACTCGGCCGAGCACTTCTACGTGGTGACCGAAGGCATCGACGGCGTGCACCCGGACCTGCCGATCCTGCGCGACCCCGACGGCTACACCTACTTCAAGGAGGAAGTCGGCGGCCTGGTCATCGGCGGATTCGAGCCGGAAGCCAAGCCGTGGGTGTCGCCCGACCAGATCCCGTATCCGTTCGAATTCCAACTGCTGGAAGAGGATTGGGACCACTTCGAGATCCTGATGAACAATGCCCTGTTGCGCATCCCCGCGCTCGAGGTGACCGGTATCAAGAAGTTCTACAACGGCCCAGAGAGCTTCACCCCCGACAATCAGTTCATCCTCGGTGAAGCACCCGAACTCGACAACTACTTCGTCGGCGCCGGATTCAACTCGGTGGGAATCGCGACCGCAGGAGGTGCCGGTCGGGCGCTGGCGGAGTGGATCGTCAACGGCGCCCCGACCAGCGACCTCACCGGCGTCGACATCCGCAGGTTCGCCCCGTTCAACGGCAACAACCGCTGGCTGCACGACCGCGTCGCCGAAGTCCTCGGCGTGCATTACGAAATTCCCTGGCCCAACCGGGAAATGAAGACCGCCCGGCCGTTTCGCCGGTCCCCGGTGCATCACCTGCTCGAAGCCGCCAACGCCAACTTCGGCAGTAGGAACGGGTGGGAGCGCGCGAACTTCTTCGCCCCCGCTGGAGCTGATCCGGCGATCGAATACACCTGGGGAAAGCCGAACTGGCTGGCGTGGTCGGCGGAAGAACAGTCGAACACCCGCGGCGCTGTCACCGTGTTCGACCAGACGTCGTTCTCCAAGTATCTGATGGTCGGGCCCGACTCCGAGGCGGCGCTGCAGTGGCTGTGCACCGCCGATGTCGGCGTCGATATCGGCAAGGCCGTCTACACCGGGATGCTCAACGAACGCGGGACCTACGAGTCCGATGTGACCGTAACCCGCACCGGCGCCGACGAGTTTTTCATAGTCAGCAGCGCGGCCACCACCGAGCGCGACAAGGACCACATCCGCAGAAACGTACCGGTCGACGCTCGCGCGTCGCTTGTCGACGTCACATCGGCATATGCCGTGTTCGGTGTCATGGGACCGAACTCGCGCGACCTGCTGGCAACACTGACCGATGCCGACCTGTCCGACGACGCATTCCCCTTCGGCAGCAGCCAACTCATCTCGCTGGGGTACGCGACCGTGCGCGCGACCCGGATCACCTATGTCGGCGAATTGGGTTGGGAACTCTACGTGCCCGCCGAGTTCGCCGTCGGCGTGTATCACGACCTGATGGAGGCGGGCAGGCCGGTCGGGGTCGGCCGCGGCGGGTACTACACGATCGAGTCGATGCGGCTGGAGAAGGGCTACCGGGCGTTCGGCCGCGAGCTGACGCCGAACGAGAATCCCGTCGAGGCCGGGCTGCTGTTCGCGTGCAAGCTCAAGACCGACATCGCGTTCCTCGGACGCGAGGCCGTCGAAAAGGCCAAGGCCGAAGGCGCGCGCCGCAAGCTCGTCGGCTTCAGCGTCGGGGATCCCGCCGCCATGCTGTGGGGCGGCGAGTTGATCCTCCGCGACGGTGCCGTCGCCGGTCAGGTCACGTCGGCGTCCTGGGGTGAGACCGTCGGCGCCTGTGTGGGGCTGGCCTACGTCCGCGCAGCCGACAAATCGGTCATCGACGCCGACTGGGTGAAGGCAGGCGACTACCAGGTCAACGTCGGCGGGCAGCGATATCCGATTTCAGTGTCGCTGCGGCCGATCTATGATCCAACCAGCCAAAAGATTCGTCCCTGACCATGGCACTCAGCGTCTTTGATCTGTTCAAGATCGGCATCGGACCGTCGAGTTCACACACCGTCGGCCCGATGATCGCCGCCGACCGGTTCGCGCGCGGACTGTCGCGGGACGGGCAGCTCGACTCCGTCGAGCGGATCACCGTGGAGCTCTTCGGATCGCTCGGCGCGACGGGCAAGGGGCACGGGAGCATCCCGGCCGTCGCGCTGGGCCTGATGGGCGAACGGCCCGACGCCGTCGACCCGGAGCGCACCCCGGAGCGGATCGACACCATCACCAGTTCCGGCCGGCTGCCGCTGCTCGGTGAGCATCCGATCGGGTTCAGCCTGGAAGACGACATCATCCTGCACCGCACCAAGAAGGCGCGGTTCCACTCGAACGCCATGGTGTTCAAGGCATTCGGCCGGGACGCGACGGTGATCGCCGAGCGCACGTTCTACTCCATCGGCGGCGGCTTCGTCCTCGACGACTCGCAGGTCTCCGGCGACGATATCGTCGTCGCACCCGACCAGACGACCGTGCGATACCCGTTCCGCACCGGCGACGAGCTGCTGGCGCATTGTGCGGATACCGGTCTGAGGATCAGCGACATCGTCATGGCCAACGAAATGGCCTGGCACACAGAGGAAGAAGTCCGCGACAGGTTGCTGCGCATCTGGGTGGTGATGCAGGAGTGCGTCAAGGCGGGTATCAACGCCAACGGCGTACTGCCCGGTGGCCTGAAGGTGCGCCGCCGCGCCCCGCAACTCGCCGAAAGGCTCGCGGCCGCAACGGGTTCACACGATCCGTTGATCGCGATGGATCGCGTCAACCTCTACGCCATCGCGGTCAACGAGGAGAATGCCGCAGGCGGTCGCGTCGTCACCGCGCCGACCAACGGCGCCGCGGGCATCATTCCTGCGGTGCTGCACTACTACCACGACTTCGTCCCCGGTGCCGACGACGACGGCACTGTGCGGTTTCTCCTCGTCGCTGCCGGTATCGGCAGCATCATCAAGGAAAACGCCTCGATCAGCGGCGCCGAAGTGGGCTGCCAGGGCGAGGTGGGCTCGGCGTGCTCGATGGCCGCGGCGGGCCTCACCGAACTGTTCGGCGGAAGCCCCTGGCAGGTGGAGAACGCCGCTGAGATCGGGATCGAGCACAATCTAGGCCTGACCTGCGACCCGGTCGGCGGTCTCGTCCAGATCCCGTGCATCGAGCGCAACGCTGTCGGCGCGGTCAAGGCGATCACCGCCGCGCGGATAGCGCTCAGCGGCGACGGTACGCATCAGGTGTCGCTGGACAAGGCCGTCAAGACCATGCGCGAGACCGGTGCCGACATGAAGGACAAGTACAAGGAGACCGCGCGCGGCGGCCTGGCGCTCAACGTCGTCGAATGCTGAGCGGCACGCGAGCCGCGAAATCACCGTCAGTTGGCGTGCAGCGCTTCGTTGAGCGTGATGCCCGAGCCGTCCCGGTTCACCACCTCGACCGCACCGCTGAGCGAATTGCGCCGGAACAGTAGGTTGTTGGCGCCCGACAGCTCGCGAGCCTTGACAGTCTGTCCGTCCGACGTCTGAACCTTCGTTCCCGCGGTGACATACAGCCCGGCCTCGACGACGCAGTCGTCACCCAGTGAGATGCCGAGCCCCGAGTTCGCGCCGAGCAGACAGCGTTTGCCCACCGCGATCATTTCGGTGCCGCCCCCGGACAGCGTGCCCATGATCGATGCGCCGCCACCGATGTCGGAGCCGTCGTCGACGACGACGCCCGCCGAGATGCGGCCCTCGACCATGGAGGTGCCCAGAGTGCCCGCATTGAAGTTCACGAAACCCTCGTGCATGACGGTCGTGCCCGCCGCGAGGTGTGCACCCAGCCGCACCCGGTCCGCGTCGGCGATGCGCACGCCGGTCGGCGCGACGTAGTCGACCATGCGCGGGAACTTGTCGATGCCGTACACCGCGACCGCACCGCGTCGGCGCAACCGGGCCCGTACCGCCTCGAAACCGTCCACCGTGCAGGGCCCGTAGTTGGTCCACACCACGTTGGCCAGCACGCCGAAGATCCCGTCGACACTGGCGCCGTGCGGCTGGATCAGTCGGTGGGAGAGCAGATGCAGCCGCAGATAGGCGTCGTAGGTGTCGGCGGGCTTGTCACCCAGCGACGCGATTACCGTGCGCACCACGACCACGTCGACGTCGCGGTCCTCGTCGCAGCCCGCCAACTCCGCCAACTCGGTCGGAATCTCGGCCACCGACAGTCGCACGGTGCCGGAGGGGCCGTCGCCGGCCAACTGGGGTGCCGGAAACCACGTGTCGAGGACGGTTCCGTCGGCGGCGATGGTCGCCAGTCCGACGCCAGCAGCAGCAGTCACGCTGCAGAAGGCTACTCGACTAGCCTCGACGGTGTGGGCCTGGATTTACGAGGTGATCCGATCGCGCTGACGGCGGCGCTGGTGGACATCCCGAGCGAGTCGCGGAACGAATCGCGCATCGCCGACGAGGTCGAGGCCGCGCTGCGCGAGCAGACCACGGGGTTCGAGATCGTCCGGAGCGGCAACACCGTTCTGGCCCGCACCAACCGCGGTATGCCGTCGCGGGTCATCCTGGCCGGGCACCTCGACACCGTCCCCATCGCTGACAACGTGCCCAGCCGGCTGAGCGACGGCGAACTGCACGGCTGCGGCACATCGGACATGAAGTCGGGCGACGCGGTGTTCCTGCACCTGGCCGCCACCGTCGGCGATCCGGCCCATGAGATCACCCTGGTCATGTACGACTGCGAGGAGATCGAGGCCTCCGCGAACAGTCTGGGCCGCATCGAACGCGAACTGCCGGACTGGCTTCGCGCCGACGTCGCGATCCTCGGCGAGCCGTCCGGCGGGTTTATCGAGGCTGGGTGTCAGGGCACGCTGCGCGTCGTCGTGACCGCGGACGGCGCCAGAGCGCATTCAGCTCGGTCGTGGTTGGGCGACAACGCAATTCACAAGCTGGGCACGGTGCTCGAGCGGCTCACGACCTACGAAGCCCGCAGCGTCGACATCGATGGATGCGTATATCGCGAGGGTATGTCGGCCGTGCGTATCGACGGCGGTATCGCGGGCAATGTCATCCCCGACGCGGCGTCGGTGACCATCAATTTCCGCTTCGCGCCGGATCGCAGCATCGAGCAGGCGGGACAACACGTGCGCGACGTGCTCGACGGTCTCGACGTGCACATCGAACAGACCGATGCCGCCGCAGGCGCGCTGCCCGGGCTGACGAAGCCGGCCGCCGCCGCACTGGTCGAGGCTGCGGGCGGCCAAGTGCGCGCGAAATACGGCTGGACGGACGTGGCCCGGTTCGCGGCGCTGGGGGTGCCCGCCGTCAACTTCGGCCCCGGCGACCCCAACCTCGCGCACCGTGTCGACGAGCGGGTCGACATCGCGCAGATCACCGCGGCGACCGACATGTTGCGACGGTATTTAACCGCTTGACCGGGTGCCTACCCTGGAGGCATGTGAGTTGACGACGTCTCCGGGATCTTCCCGGATCGAGTCGGTCCCTTTTCGTGCCATCACGAGAGTTCTCGCATGTCTGATACCTGCATCGTCTTTTCGAATCTGTCCTTCTCCTGGCCCGGTGAAACGCCGCTGTTCGAGGAGTTGTCCTTCACCGTCGGCGACGGGCACACCGGTTTGGTGGCGTCCAACGGCGCAGGCAAGAGCACGCTGCTGAAGCTGATCACCGGTGATCACCGGCCATCCGCGGGATCGGTGACCGTGGCGGGCACCGTCGGCTATCTGCCCCAGACGCTGCCGTTCGCCGCTGGGCGCACCGTGGCCGACGTGCTCGGCATTGCCGCGGTGCTCGATGCGCTGGATGCCCTGGCCGGCGGCGACGCCAACGATGAAGTGTTCGCCGTGATCGGCGACGACTGGGATATCGAGGAACGCACCCG
>JBKPSU010000181.1:0-49949 GCA_046735135.1 Actinomycetota bacterium | reverse complement strand
GTCACCTGATCGCCCCGGCTCGGGTCTGTCGAATCACCCATGCAGCGCGTAGCTGTAGCCGGTTGGAGTGAGCCGGTCTACTTCCAGCTACCACGGATGCAACATCGTCCGCGCCAACCAGTGGAAACCGCCACGCGGAGCTTGTCGAGCCCCGCGCGCTATTCAAGTGGCGTCGGGCTCGACATAACCGAAAAACTCTCGTGAGGCGTTCGCTCTGTCGTCCACCCCTTGACCCCCGGTAGCTCAGTCCGCGTTTCGGTGTAAGTGAGGACGAGGTGATTCTTTGCCCGCGAAATGCCTACGAAGAACACCGCTCTCTCGTCCACGGCCTTGCCGAAGAACATTTCCTCCTCGATCGCGAGAAAGAAAACCAGGTCGAACTCGAGGCCCTTGCTTTTGTGCGCGGTCAGGATCCGAACGGCGGATGTATCAGCAAGCCGGCGGACCGCTTCGACGGGAGTACACCCGCTCTGGATCTGCTCGTCGAACCGCTCGAATGTTGAGTCGATTAAGTCGTTGGCGCACGCTCGGGGTGTCGGTGACGAGCGATCTTGGCGACGTGGAGCGCCAGCCCGCCCATCCGTTCGGCGTCGGCGACGTTTTGCATCGAACCGACGACCAGTCGCAAGTCTCCGGCGACCGGTGCCTGCAATGCCAGGAGCACAAAGGCGGCCTCTTCGGCCTGGGTCTGGATGCCAGTGAGTTGGTCGTGGGTAGAGATGACCTGCTCGGCGAGCACCAAGTCCGCTTGCAGTAGTGCCCGCGTGGCCCGTTTCATCGCCGCCCCTGCCAGGCCACACATTTGGCTGACAGTCTCGGTCAGTGAGGCGAGTTTGTCCTGAAACGCGGTGCGCATGGGACAACCATAGAAGCCCGATGCCGCGGCGCAACGCACCAGTTGAACGAGTGATGAACGGACCTTTTCCGGTCGGTGAAAACGGTGGCCAGGCGGTGTCTAGAGCGACGAGGGTATTGGTTGAGGCGGTTCGAGCTGAGGGGATCATGGCGCTTTCGGATGTGCTGGCCAAGATTGTCGGATTCCTCCGGGCTGGCTATCCAGAGGGCGTGCCCGTCGGGGACTACATCCCGCTCGTCGCGCTACTTCGTCGCCGCCTCTCCGACGACGAGGTCATCGCCGTCGCCACCGAGCTGATTTCGACGGGCGGCGCGCCGGTTCAGGGAACTGACGTCAGGGTGGCGATCACCAAGCTGACCGACGAGTTGCCCTCGCCGGAGGACACCGAGCCCGTCAAGCGACGCCTGGCTGCCGCCGGATGGCCCGTCAGCGATCCCTTCGGGTCGCCGGCCTAGCATCCCGCCTGGTCACAATGCTGGCGACCGGCCACAGGGGGCGAACGCAAACGCGCTGGTGCTTCCGATGACCCGGTCCTGCGAGCGTGCCCAGGCTCAACTGTTCGCCGACATCCTGCGCCAGGAAGTAGCCCAGATGAGTAAGAGCATCACCAAGGCCGAGTCGCGGTGGCGACATCGTTGTGAAGTCGAAGGTGATATCGATCCACCGGAGCGGCTAACGCTGGTGCGTGGACGTATGGACGAGGCAGTCAAGATGCTCGACGCACTCAACGCCCGATTTCCCGGCAACCGGTACAACGTGATCGGGTAGCGGCCATGCGTGCGCTACCTACGTAGGGATACAGCACCCCACCGTTCACGGCGCACAGTGCTCGCACGGTGCTGCGACTGACATTTGAGACTCTCGTATGTCGTCTCTTTCGAGCCTGCCGCCTTGGACCTGTGCGTTGCTACCTGCGTCCGGACATATGCCGATGCGGGGTCCTCAAGCTGCACCGCGATACGGTCTGTCGCCGCCGTTCGGGACGACCCATCGAGACGCACAGCGACCATTCGGGCTACAAGCGTGCCGTCACTGTCAAGAATGCGCTGCAACAGGGCGCTGGCCGAATCTGCCGCAACGTCGTCACGAATCCAGTCTGTGAGTTGGTTCGCGACTACGGCGCGGACCTAGGGGTCAGAGTCACGAGTCAGTGCGGCAAGAACGTTGAGGTTCTCTGGCTGTCTTCTGCTGGCTACGATTAACGCTGCTCCGGCACGCTGATCTGCAGTGCCGTTCATCAGGTCTCAGGACTCTTTCACCTGCGAGTACCAGATCCGGTCTGCGACAGCGACGATGTCGTCGGAGATCGCCGAGATCCGCCGGTAGAGCTCGCGTCGGGCGGTGACGACCCTGATATCGGTGACTTCGAGCAGGTCACCGGCGGCCTGGCGATAGATTCGCTCCAGATTGCGCTGCGACTTGACCGCAGCGTCGGCGGCCTCAGTCGCGGGCGGGGCGAGCTTGCTGCGCCGCTCGTCCAGGGACGTGAATGCCGTCCGGATGTGCTGGGCGCCCTCGGCGAGCAGGACGGCCATGTCACCGGTCGCCTGATCGGGCGGGAAGACCATTGCTTCGGATTCGCGCACGATGTTCTTGGCGCCGTTGATCACTTTGTCGAGATCGCGCGACAACTGGAACAGGTCCTCGGGCTGCAGCGGCGTGGTGAAGGCCTCGCTGACGGCGTCGACGAGTTTGCGCCGCACCTCGTCGCAGTCATGCTCGGCGGCGCGGACGTCATCGGCGCGGGCTGAGTCCCCGCCCGCCCACGCGGCGAAGGCCTCCATCCCGTTAACCGTGATCGCTGCCTGCTCCTGCAGCATTCCGACGACATCGGGGCTTTCGGGAAGAAACCAGCGAATGCCTTTGCGGCTCATAACGCTCTCCAAACGAATAGTACGGCGACCGCCATCAGCGCGGCCGCCGGAATCGTGGTCAGCCACGCAATGCCCATCTCGCGCACGATCTGCCAGCGCACGTGCTTCCACCGCCGCCGCCCGCCGCCGACACCGACGACCGAGGAGGCCACCACCTGGGTGGTGCTCACCGGAGCTCCGATGAGGGAGGCGCCGAGGATAACTGCCGTGGATGAGGCCTGACTGGCGAGGGAGTCGATAGGTGTCAGGCTGAAGATGCGACGGCCGATCGTCTTGACGATGCGCCATCCGCCCAACGCTGTACCCGCGGTCAGGGCCACGCCCGTAACGACTTTCGCCCACAGCGGCACCGACATCGTGGTGGTCTGCCCGGAGGACAGCAGCAGGACCGCGATGACGCCCATCGACTTCTGGGCGTCGTTGCCGCCGTGGCTGAACGAAAGTCCCGCTGCCGCAACCCATCCGCCGCCGCGCACCGGACCGATCCACCGCGTCGTCCAGCGTCGCGACATCAGGCGCAGGACGCGCAGGAGCACGAACGCGACGGCTAACCCGAGGATCGGAGAGATCAGCAGGGCGACCAGAACACCGATGACGCCGGTGGGGTGCCAGCCGTCGAAGCCGCCCCACTGGACGGAGCCGAGTCCGCCGGAGCCCGAGAGAATGCCGTCGACGACCGCCGCGCCGACCAGACCCCCGACCAGAGCGTGCCCCGACGACGACGGCAGGCCCCGCCACCAGGTGACGGCGTTCCAGGCTGTCGCGCCGGCCAGGGCCGCCCCGACTACGGGAATCATCTGGGCCTGCGGCACGGTGACGATCTTGCCGATGGTGTCGGCCACGGCCGTGCCGAGCAGCACCGCACCGCCCATATTGAACACCGCAGAGAGGACGACGGCCTGGCCCGGGGTCGCTGCCCGCGTCGCCACCAGGGTGGCGATGGCGTTGGCGGCATCGTGGAAGCCGTTGGTCAGGGCGAAGGCCACCGCGAAACCGATAGCGATGACCAGCCCGACCTGCAAGTGACTTCTCCCGTGAACACCGACCGCGCGGTGCATCGGCCGTGTATGCCGGGTGAACATAGCAAAAACTGTGGGTGAACAGCGCGGCCCGATCACCCGATCGGTGGCGCAGTGACCGGTCTGCTGCGTGTCAGACTAGGTCCATGGCTGCGCACCCAAGGCTGTGCCGTCGGCCAGTTCGCCCGGCGAGGCGCAGCATCTGCGGCCCCAGTGCGGCGACCAGCACCGGCGGAGGCTTCACACCGGGTGGCACGCTGGGCTCCTGCTGGACGCGATAGTGCTGTCCGCTCATCTGCACCGCCCGACTTTGTAGCGCGGAACGCTGCATGCCTTTGATGAGTAGGTGCTTTGCGCGTTGTGCTGCTCGACATAGGACTCGCGCAGTGCCGGTGTAACGGCGACGCGGTGCCGGTGACCGGGAACATCGAACCGTCGGCGACGAGTCGCTGCCACATGGCCAGCGTCGTCGGGACGTAGACCCGCTTCAGTCCGTATCCCTCAGCAAGGTGGCCAGGTAGTCATCGACATAGGTGGACAGCTCACGCGGCGGTCGGTGATAGTTGCCCGACCGCACCGGGTGCGCCGGCAAGTCCACCACGGGAGCCTCGACGTCTTCGTAGTCGATCGTGGACAACAGGTGGGCCATCATGTTCAAGCGGGCGTGCTTCTTGTTATCGGATTCCACCACGTACCACGGGCTGATCGGGATGTCGGTATGCACCATCATCTCGTCCTTGGCGCGCGAGTAATCCTCCCACCGGAAGATCGACTCCAGGTCCATCGGCGAGAGCTTCCACTGCCGAACCGGATCGTTGCGCCGGGACCTGAACCGTCGCAGTTGCTCCTCGTCGGATACCGAGAACCAGTACTTGCGCAGAATGACGCCGTCCTCGATGAGCATCTGTTCGAAGATGGGCGTCTGCCTCAGGAACAACGCATGCTCTTGCGGCGTACAGAATCCCATCACCTTCTCGACACCTCCCAACGCGAAACGGCGTTTCTGAACCAGGAGCGCGACCAACGGCTCGAACACCAGCAGGCCGGCGCAGCCAGTGGCTCACCGGTGACTTCGGAGGGGGCCACCGCCCCCGGCAAGGGGTTTTCCCGTTTCGGTCGCTGGTCGCATCGTCGACAACCGCAGGGCACCGCGCACGTGGACGGACGCCGGTCGGCAGCGATAGCCCGGTCGAATTCTGTCAGCCCGCAGTCGCGGCCTGTGATCATCGAGAACGAAGGAGTCCGCAATGAGTATCGGTAAGAAGATCGCCCACAAGGCCGAAGCTGCCAAGGGCGCCGCCAAGAAGTACTTCGGCCGCGCTACCGGCAACACCCGCCTGCGCACCGAGGGACGCATCGATCAGTTCAAGGGCAACACCAAACAGGCAGGGGACAATGTCAAAGACGCCTTCAAACACTGACCCGGCAGCCCGGCTGACAACACTGGCATCGCCTGCGACCAGGTCTGATCCCGCTTATCTGTTCCCCACATCTGCATCGAAACGAGGTAAAACGCCATGATCATTCTTGGAATCATCCTTCTCGTCGCCGGCTTCCTGCTCAAGATCCACATCCTGTGGGTCGTCGGGCTCATCCTGCTGGTCGTCGGCTTGGTGCTGATGGTCATGGGAAGGATGGGGCGCGCTGTCGGTGGCCGTCGCCACTACTACTAACCGGCCACACGTCACTAGCCCGCAACATGACTCGACGCACATGATTCGCCGACGCGCGAACGCAACCAGACCAACACCGCGTATCACCAACCACGGGTATCGAGGTGCGCCATGAGTCACCGGGGTGGCCCGACGACCCATGTCACCACTCGCCCGCTGGCAGGCCCTGACCCGCCGAATATCCAAGGAGACACATGATGCGTTTCGTAGGGCTGCTGGTGATCGTGTGGCTGATCGTGGGCGCGATCGCGGCCTTCCAGCGAGGGTATTTCACCCACGCGGAACAGAGCTGCGCCAGCGCGGGGACGATCGCGGTGACCGTGATCGCGGGACCGCTCAATTACGTGGGTGTCAATCCCAAGGTGACGAACTGCAACGTGCCCCAACCCAGTGCCTAACGCCCACAGCGCAATTTAAACCGATGTGAACCTCGATTTGGTCAACCAATCAAAATTTGGTCAACCAATCAAAGGAGCCGACATGACTACCAGCACTATCGTTTGGATCGTCGTCGTTGCGGTCGCGGCAATTGTGCTCATCGCCGCAATCGCGTGGGTGGCGCGCAACAAACGCACCCAACACCGCCGCGTTGAGGCCGGGGAGATTCGCGATAAAGCTGCCGAACAGTCCCACGAGGTGGGGCAACGCGAAGCACTCGCCGACGAGACGGCGGCCAAGGGCCGCGCCGCTCAAGCCGAGGCCGACGCCAAGGCCGCGCACGCGAGGGGCCTACAACACCAAGCGGAAGTGCGTCGCAGCGACGCGGCCACCGCCCGCGACGAGGTCAACCAGGAGTTCGAGCGCGCCGACACGATGGATCCGGACACGCACACCAACGGCGACACATCGCGACAAGACTCCGAAACCCGCCAGACGCCTCGAGGAACCGCCACCGGCAAGCAAGGCCCACCCCCGATGCCCAGATCCGGGTGAGGTCGCGAACCCCGGACGCCCGGACTTGGCCGGGTCATCGCCGACGGACCCCTGCCGTGGCAGCGCCAATTATGTCTGGGCCGGTGGTCCGTCGGGTGAGTCCGCCGACGGGTGCGTGCCCGTCACATGCGACATCTCGCACAGCAGCAACAAACCCAGCCCGGTGACATCGACCACCTGCAGCGCCACTCGTCCGTCTGTAACCTGCGGCTTGGTGGTGACACTGCCCAGGTTGCCCTGCAGCTTGATGGTGCCGTCGTCCGGGTTGGTCTGGACCCCGGTGACCAAGCCACGCAACAGCGGGATCATCGCTTCCTGGATGCTCTGCTTCATGCCGTCGGCAGACCAGGTGATCATGGCGTCTAGAGCTCCACGGTTGGCACGCTTTAGGCAATTCAGCCGAGGCGATTGAAACGAGTCTCAGCAGGAAGCCGACCCCGTCTCGATCGCCGACCGCAACACCTCGTCATGCGCAGCCAGCGCAGGCCTGATCCCCTCGGCGTCTGCCTCCACCGACGGGTCGAACCCTCCACATCGGTGAACAGAAACGTCACCACCCCCGACGGGGGCACCGCCGTCATGGCATCGCCTCGGCCCACTTGATATGTCCTTCGAAGCCAAGCGATTCCGCCATCGCAAGGTAGCGACTCACCAAGTCCCGGTATTCCATCTCATCGCCGCGGGCGCGGGCTAGCAGGGCGCGCACCCGCAGCAGTGTGATCTCGCGCACCACCCAACTTTCTGTTGCCGGCAGATTCGCCATCCGGTCGATCGCCTCTTGGGCTTCGGACAGGTCGCCTTTGGAGCCACGCTCCAGCAGCGTCTCCACCAGAAGGCCGGTGCCCCAAACGCCGAACCCGAGCCGTCCTGCATGGTGCAGCTCGTCGAGGGCTTGGCGCATCACCGCAATGGCAGCATCGCGGTCGCCGCGCCTGGCCCTCTCGCGGGCGGCCAACAACCCGGTGACCGGGACCAGGTAGGTGCCACCCCCAGGGGAGCGTGTGTTGGCGGAAGCCCGTAGTGCGTGGCCGGGGCTCCCGCCGACCGCGTTAGTTGTACTAGTTCTTCCATCCCTGCACGCGCCTCCAGCTTGTGGTCGCCGGTGGCCTGGCGGACGGTACCGACCCGACGCAGCACTTTGTTTGGAGAAGTGCAAGGCGCGGTATGGCACGGATAGTTGTGGCGCTCCCCTACCCCGGCAGGGCGCTCAGTTGACGACACAGCGGAAGGGATACAAGGGAAATGGGCGCCTATGAGACCCTGGTGGTCGGCACCGATGGCTCGGAGACGTCGTTGCGCGCGGTGGACCACGCAGCCGCGCTCGCCGCGGCAATTAACGCGAAGTTGATCATCGCGACGGCGCACCTGCCGAATGTGGACAAGGGAGGCTGGGGAAGACCAGCCCGGCCGGATCGTGTGATTGATGGCCGCGCCGAGGTCACGCTCGGGGGCGAGGGGGACTTCAAGATGCGCGGGATGGCCCCCGTATATGCGATCCTGCGCGAGGCCCGCGACCGGGCCACGGCGGCTGGGGCGAAGAATATCGAGGCGCGACCGATCGCGCTTCGTCGTGTGGGTGGTGCGGCACAGGCGCTGTCCCGCCTCGCCGAGGAGGTTAAGGCCGATCTGCTGGTGGTTGGCAACGTGGGACTGGGCACGCGTAGCGAGAAGTGGCTTGGCTCGGTACCCGGCAACGTCTTGCGCAGGGCCAAGACCCACGTGCTGATCGTCAACACCACCGACTGAGGCATCGTTGAGAATCGTTCGGCGTCGGGCCACAACCTGTATAAATACTTGCCGCGGCCCGACCCTTGCGCGCCGGGTGGCCGGCGGAACGGATCGGTACCCAGCCTCACGGCCATCTTGTGCAGCGCCCCGTGGGCTATGTGCGCGTTATCGCGAAATGTACTCATCCATTCGGTACCTCTGTTCTGGGCACAAGTACCGGGTCGCACTGGTGACGATTGATACCGCACGCAAGGTGGAAGTCGAGTAGCCAGGCCCGCCGTCCAATCGGGGCGGTGGCAATTGGGCCTCAACATCGCGCACGTTGACTAGTACATGTGTTACGTCGGTGCCATCACTGAGTTGACGACAGGCGAGATGCCCGAGACCTACTTGGACCCCAACTTTCAAATTCCGATACCAAGTCGTATTCATCGGCGTGGGCGACCGCACCCCCGAAGGCCATCATGGCGGCGAACATCGCTGCGGCAATGCCCGCAACCCACGATCCGATACGGCTCGCTAGAACCACTGCCCTACGCCGCCGTGGCCTGAGCATGTCCCGGACCGGTGTGTGCTGTACGAGTACGAGCCGTCCTCACATTGTGCCGTGCGTACCCTCGTCCCCAAGGGCGCCTTCCGGTCTCGGCCTCTGCGCTTCGTTGTCCTTCCCTTCGCGTCCTTCCCTTCGCGGAGGGTCGCCAGGTCGTCGGCCCGCTTGTGGGACAGTCAGCACCCGGCTATAAAAACTTACTTATCACCTCAAGCGGTCACTCGATACCTGTACTAAGCGGCACCCGTACGATCCATACGTCCGCTTGTCTCGTTTGGTGGGAGCGACACGGAGCGGGACACTTCGTCCGAGGGTGAGCCACCATGCGGCGGACTGCCATCCCCGGTTGGGGTACCTGCGCCGGTAGTGGCGCTCGTTGTCACCGTGGAATCCTTGTCGAACACCGACTTGGGTGACGGTGTCAGCTCCTTCTCCTTCATTAACCGATTCGATCGAAACGGGCCGTGGATCTTCGGCGGCACCGGGTTTGCCGTGACCTCCTCAGTGGGCGTCGTCCGCTGCGTCGTCTCGGTCTCTCTCGGCATGGTCGGTGAGTTGCTGGTGTCGACCTTCTCGTCGCTTAGCGGCTGGTTGTCATTGGACGGCGGGTTGCTAGCGTCAACGTTCTCGTCGCTTAGCGGCTGGTTGTCATTGGACGGCGGGTTGCTGGCGTCAACGTTCTCGTCGCTTAGCTGGTTGTCGGTGGATGGCGTGACGTACGACTTCAGCGCCGGCACCCGTTCGACAGCCAGCGCTGTGTGTTCGGACGCGGCCATCAGATTGTCTGTGTTCATAAGTGCATGCCCCGACACAGTGATAGCGGTCTGCTGCTCGTTGGTAGTCGGGTTCATCGTGACCGGCTGTCCGTCAATTCCATAGGCACCTTGACCTGTCACGTCGGGCCTCTCGGTTCCGAACGGGCGAACGCCGATGATGTCCTGCCAGCCGTTATCCAATCCTGTCGGAATTGCGATGAGAAGATTCTCACCCAATGCAATCGGGTTGGGGAAGTACAAGAAGTTAGCCGGAGTTGGTTGGCCAGGACTGATTGTCCGGTCGTAGCCCGCCTCGACCAGTAGGCGCACTGCCGGGTCAAGCATGTCCGCCAGGATGGGTCCAACTGTCGGAATTTGTTCTTCTAGCGGCATGAGCAGTGGGACGGGATAGGTAGGGATCATGTAGTACCTCGTGTCCCCATACTCATCTTGCAGCACCGCGTCTTGCATGCTGACGGTGGAGACGTCAGGGTGTATCAACAGGATGCCTATGGCGGCGTTGATGTCGGACAGGCCGAACAGCGGATTAGTAGGGAAGTCGGAAAATCCGTCGTATTGGCGGGCAATGTCATATGTCGTGATTTCCCCCTGCCCGGCGCCCGCGGTCTGAGTCGGGGTGGCGCCGTAGAAGGTCAAATCCACGATCGGGATGGTGCCCAGCGGCGCGAAACGCTCCAAGATCCCCCCGTTGGGCCGCATCACATTGGCGATGAGCCCGAAGACAACCTCAGGGGCTTTCTGCGGGTGTTTTGCCCAGGTTTCATTGAACTCTCGCTTGTACAGCGAGACGACGACCGCGCCCTGTGAGCCCCCCGAAAAGACAGTTCCGGGTTCAACGCTTCGAGGCGAAGGCAGCGCAGCCACCCCGGCAGCGACCGACTGATCGAAGGTCGGATCAGAAAAACCGCCTGCGGTAACCGGCCAAATCCTTGCAGGATAATCCACGACAATTATGGGTTTAGGCGGTGCAGCACCGGTCGTGCCGATGATCCACGGAGTCGCTAAATCTATGACCTGCTGATCTGAAGCGATGCGACCAACAGACTCCGTGCCCTTGAGTAGGTACGTAGCGGCAGCAAGGGTCAACGCGGCCTGCACAGTGGATGTAAAAGCCAGCAATACAGCGGCTGCGAGTGCCAAAAGAGCCAGACCTACCGGCCAAGTGACACGGCGCATCGGAACCCCCCCGAATAGAGAAATGATGTGCTCGCCGTAAGTCAACCCGCTTGGCCCAGGAATGGGAAGACGATGGGACCTTTTCTTTGTCGGGCGGCCTGGCCGTTGGTGCCCAGTGACACACCGGTGAGTCCGGAGACTTCCCGGGTTGAGAACTCAGCGAGGCGGCTGGTCTCTCTGGTCCGGCAATGCATTGTTGCCAAGACGGTGCAGCGGACAATGACGGGCTATTCATGACGGCTGCGAACGCGGTCGCCAATGAATCTGTCGTGTGGTGGGCGTCTGTAGCCGGGTGGTGGGCGTCTGTAGCCGATTAGCTTGGGGTTCTCGCGGTGCAGGATTTCGTCGGCATCCGCAGGGCAGGCTACGCCATTGTGGTCCATTCGGTGCAGGGCTACGCGGATGTGCTCGGTCGCGATCAGCTGCAGCGGGCTATGGACCTTGCTGCTAAGGGCCAGCGCCCACCAGTCGCGTGGCGATTCATTCGAGACGCCCGTTCTCTACTACGGACAGGTGCGTATCGCCGGGCGGTAATCCACGCGGCCACCGTCGCAGAGTTGACTTTGACGACACGGGTTTCGGCGGGATCCCTGCCATCCCTTGCGGGTTCGTGCCAGTTTCATCGCATCATTGCCGGAGTAACCAGAGCAGACGTTACCTTGACGGCGGCGCTGAGTGGTTCTAGCTCGCCCGCAGGGGCTTCGAGCCACTCCGCGTTGTCAGATTCGCATGCAGCGCAGGCCAATTGGGCGTTGCAGACACGCAACTGACGGCAGTAGATGTACAGAAAGTGGTCTGCGGGGCCTTTCGGCTTCTTCATGATGTCTCCGACGCTACAAGCCAGAACTTCGAAGTACCCAGCAGATTGGCTGCGGCCCTCGACGACGACAGCGGTGATACCAAGCGAGCCTTCGACATCCACTTGACACACCCGTTCGTATGTCCTGACGCACAACACCGTTATCGGTCGGAAGGCGTCGGCGCAACGATGCTGGGCCGCAACATGTTCGGTCCCATTCGCGGTGAGTGGGGCGGCTCGGATTGGAAGGGATGGTTAGGGTCCCGCCCGTACCACTGTCCAGTTTCGTCTTGACCCACTACCCTCACGACCCAATCGAGATGCAGGGCGGCACGACTTTCACTTTGACACCGACGGATCGAATCCGCTTACGCGCAATCCAAGGCCGCTTGCGGCGCCCGGCGCATCTCTATTGCCGGAGGGGCATCGTGTACCCGGCAGGCGATCGCGGCGGGCGTTGTCGACGAGGTCGACCTTCAAGTCACCCGGTGATACTCGGCTCGGGCGAGAGGCTGATCGACGGCTTCGAAGCCGGGAAGCCCGCACTCGAGCTCGTGCGGGTACTCCACGCCCCAGGAGTGGCCCACCTGCGCTACCGCGGTCGTCCGGTGACACAGTGGGTTATTCCTCGAGTGAATAAGGACTGTCATCGGAGGGAGAGTCTGTGGGTGCCCAACGATTAGCTCCCTCGCGTGCGGACCTGCGTCGGTGGAGACAACATCTGGCAGACGAACGCGCTGAGGCAGCGATCTACCGTGATCTCGCACAACGGCGCACGGGTGCCGATCGCGAGATCCTGCTGGCGCTCGCCGATGCCGAAGCCCGCCATGAGCAGCACTGGCTCGATCTTCTGGGTGAGCACATCGGCACACCGCACCGACCGGCGCTGCGGACCCGAGCGTTGGGCTTTTTGGCACGCCACTTCGGGTCCGTGTTCGTCCTCGCCTTGGCGCAGCGCGCCGAAGCACGGTCCACGTATGACAGCGATGCCGACGCGACGCCCACGATGGCCGCCGACGAGCGTGTGCACGAGGAGGTCGTGCGCGCCCTTGCCACCCGCGGGCGCAGTCGGCTCTCCGGCACCTTTCGTGCCGCGGTGTTCGGCGCCAACGATGGCTTGGTCAGTAATTTGGCGCTGGTGCTGGGCGTCAGCGCTACCGGCGTGAGCACCCATACCTTGCTGGCGACCGGGATGGCCGGACTGCTGGCCGGAGCCTTGTCCATGGGTGCCGGCGAATACGTGTCGGTTCGCTCGCAACGTGAGCTCCTCGAAGCCTCGACCCCGAACCCACATACCGGCGCTGCGCTCCCCCAGTTGGATGTCGACGCGAACGAGCTCGCGTTGGTGTACCGCGCGCGTGGAATGAGTGCGGCCGAGGCGGACGCCAAGGCCGAAGAGGTGTTGAGGACGCTGGGCAGCGACGACATCGGCGCGATCGAGGAGGCGGCACGTGATGACCCCCATGAAGCCGTCGGCAGCGGGCTCACTGCCGGACTGTCGAGTTTCTGCTGCTTTGCCTCAGGAGCGTTGATTCCGGTCTTGCCGTTCCTGTTCGGACTGCATGGCACGGTTGCAATCGGCCTGTCGGCCGGACTGGTGGGCATGACGCTGCTGGGCACCGGGGTTATCGTCGGGCTGCTGTCAGGGGGACCACCGCTGCGTCGCGCGCTGCGCCAATTGCTGATCGGCTATGGCGCGGCGGCCATCACGTACGTGCTCGGGCTGATGTTCGGCGGTGGTTTCGGCTAACAGAGGGTTGACCGGCCGGTACCGCGGGTAATGGATATCCCGGGCGGCGTAGTTGCGCGCCGTCAGCGATACGCCCAGGGAGTCGCCACGCCAATGGACCGCTATTCCGCCACGCCAGCGAGCGTCGCCAGCCCGTCGCACGACGAGCTGCGCCGGGGCGCACGTCCGATCTCACCCGACGACGACCCGTTCTACCGAGCGCCACAGGGCTACGAGAACGCGGAACCGGGCACGGTGTTGCGCTCGCGCGACGTGGAGATCGGATTTCTCGGTCTCATCAGCCAACGAGTGAAAGCCACTCAGTTGCTGTACCGCACCACGAATCTGCACGAAGAACCGGAAGTCGCCGTGACGACCGTGCTTGTCCCAGCGCAGCGCGAGGCAGACGTCGCCTGTCCGGTGCTCTCTTATCAATGCGCGATCGACGCCGTGGCGTCGCGCTGTTTCCCGTCGTTCGCCATGCGTCGCGGCGCGCGACCGATCGGTGCGTTCGTCCAGGCCGAATACTTGTTGGTGACCGCCGCGCTGGCCGAAGGCTGGGCGGTTTGCGTACCGGATCACGAAGGCTGCCATGGCATGTGGGGCGCTCCCGTCGAGCCCGGCTACCGGATTCTGGACGGGCTGCGGGCGGCGATTCGGTGCGAGCGCTTGGAATTGTCGCCGTCCGCCCCGGTGGGTCTGTGGGGATATTCAGGAGGAGGCTTGGCTTCGGCATGGGCGGCCGAACTGTGTGACCGATATGCCCCGGAGCTCAATATCGTTGGCGCCGCTTTGGGTTCGCCCGTCGGCGACCCGGGGAGTGTGGCGCGCCGCCTCAACGGCAGCTTCTTTGCCGGTCTCGCCGCGCTGATGATCTCCGCATTGACGCAAGTCTTCCCCGGCGCACAGAACGTCGTCGACGAACACGCGACCGACGAAGGCAAGGCACTTCTCGACGAGTTGCAGAAAATGACGACGGCCCAGGCAGTATGGCAGTTTCGCAACGTCGACATCGGGTCCTACGTCGACATGACAGCCGACGAGCTGTGGGACCTACCAGAAGTGCGCCACATCTTCGACGAGACCAAGCTCGGCAAGTCAAGGCCCAAGCCTCCCGTCTTGGTCATCCAGGCGGTGCACGACGGAATCATCAGCGTCGACGATATCGACGCACTGGTGGCCGAGTATGAACGCATTGGTGCAGCGGTCACCTATCACCGCGACCGGTTCTGTGGTCATCTGCTGTTGCATCCACTGTCGGCGCCCATGACGCTGAGGTGGCTGCGCGATCGATTCACGGACCGGCCGGTCGGCGAGCACAAAACACGCACGGTGTGGCCGACAATATTCAACCCGTCGACGTACTTGGGCATGGTCAAGTTGGGTGTCATCACGGCGAAGGTCGTCCTCGGGTGCTCCGTCGAACGCCAACCGCTGTCGACGACGGATGCCCGGTAACTCCTCGGCCTCAGTTCCTCTCACACAGGCGGGTCCGCGCAGGGTTCGCAAGCGAATCGCGGTTTGCCGGGCGCAGCGCCGGGTAGCAGGTGTCATACGTCCCCGGGACTTCGCTGCTTCGATGTCGGCGCGGCATCGGGGCGTCGCGCTGGGGCGCTTTCAGGGTTGACCGCTACCCTCGCGCACCGTAATTGCCAACGCAAACGGTTACGGACCGATGAAGGAGTCGCCTTATCGTGCAGCACCATCTACCCGCGCCCGCCATCTCTCGATCGGTCCGTGTGTTGGGGCCGGTCGTCCTATTGGTTGCGTTGGCGTTGTACCTAGCCGCATATCTGCGGTGGCCCAGCCTGGCCAGCCAGGTCGACCTGTTGGTATACCGGTTCGGAGCAGTGCGCGTCTGGGATGGTCAAGACCTGTACTCGGTGGGGATGACCGGAAATTCACACACGATGCTGTTCGACTACACGCCATTCGCTGCGCTGTGCTTTCTCCCGCTGATCGGGTTGAGCCAGCCTGCCATTCTCACGCTTGGTTTTTTGGTGAACATTGCCTGCGTGGGTTACGTCGTGCGCCGGATGCTCGGTGCTGCAGGAATCACGACCGTAACCGGCCTGTGGGGATTGACGGCGCTTCTGATGGCTCCGATCATCTGGCTGGAACCTGTCCGGCTGTCGCTGCAGCTCGGCCAGATCAATTTGCTCATGATGGCGATCGTCCTCGCTGACGTGCTGTCGCAACCGTCCCGCAGGTGGACTGGGTTAGGTATCGGGATCGCCGCCGGGATCAAACTGACTCCCGCGCTGTTTATCGTCTTTCTCGTCGCAACAGGGCGACGTCGCGAGGCAGTCATCGCTGGATTGACGTTCATCTCGACCATCGCCGTCGGTTTCGTTCTGCTGCCGGCCGATTCGAAAGAGTTCTGGCTGCGGGGGCGGTTTCAGGATGTACGACGGATCTCCAGCGATCCTCTGGCGAACACCAGTCTGGATGGACTCCTCGCGCGGCTCAACTGGGCGACGCGGTGGGAGACCGCGGCCGCGGTCGTATTCGCGATCTTCGCCATCGTGATCGCCGCGGTGGCGTGGCGTCGCGGTCATCTGCTCCTGGGCGTCGCCATCGCGGGGATGACCTCGGCCGCCGCTTCACCCTTCAGCTGGAGCCACCACTGGGTGTGGTTCGCGCCGCTTCTTGTCCACCTTGGGCTTCTCGGGTACATATACCGGTCGCGCGCCGCGGCGCTGGCCGTGTGGACGCTCGCCGCGATCTTCGGGGGGTGGTTCATCGCATCGCGAAGCTCGCCTCCACAAGCAGGTCTGATGTCCTTGCGCCACCCGGGGACGTGGAATCAGCTTCTCCCGGCGACTTACCTTTTCGCGCTTACTATCGTGCTCATCTGCAGCGTGTACACATTCTGGCGGGCACGACAGCACCCAGCGACGGCAGCGATCCCTGCCCCAACCGATCCCAAGCTGAATACGCGAGTTTGATTCCCGTCATCGGCTCTCTAGAACAGGCCCCCGGAGAGAAGCTTGGAGAGCAAGCCACCGCCTCCACCGCCGAACTCGATGAATGGAATGTCAGGCGCAAAGTTGAGTCCCGGGGTCCCGAGGGTGAGGCCCTGATCGGTCTGGCCAGCCAGCGTCTCCGCGAGCGTGGCAGCCGGGCCAGGATTGTTGTCACCCGTCACCGCTGGATTCTGCTGTCGCACAACGGAATCCCTGGTAGTGACGACCGATGTCGGTTCTTCTCCCGACGACGTATTCACACTCTGCGCGCTGACGGTCGTCCGGATTATCGTCGTCTGTGGCTGGCTGCCAGACGGCGAAATGCCCGACCCACTGACTGTTGAGTTGGTCGAGTCCGCCGCAGCGACGCCCGACCCCGCGGTGAGCGCGACTCCGAGAGCGAGAGTTATCGCGCCCGTCCCTAGCAAGGCGTACGTCTCGGTATGACGCCGCGTGGTGGACCTGGCCCTGTGCTTACCCGCCATGATTGCGCCGTTCGTCGTGATGGCCGCGTCTATTGACGCACGCACAGTATTGCAGACTGACGAGCTGTTCGCTGGTTGTCCGCAATCTATGCATAGGTCCTCGAGGAACGGGTACTTGTGCAAAACCAGAGTCGAGCAGCCGCTCGACCGATCCGATTACCTAGCGGGCAGTCGGGCGGAAAGAAGGGCTCACAGCCATGATCATCCTCGGAATCATCCTGCTCATTGCCGGATTCCTGCTCAAGATTTCGATCCTCTGGACCATCGGAATCATTGTGCTCATCATCGGTGTGGTGCTGGCGATCCTGGGCGCCACGGGACGCGCTGTCGGTGGCCGCCGCCACTACTTCTAGCCGTCGCCCGACTCTTAGCCCGCGGGCAGCTCACGGCGCGGCGGCATAGGCTCGCCGATCTGATCTCCAACGTGGCGGGAACGGCGTAGAGTCCCGGCCCGTGAGCCTGGAAGCCGTTGTCGCGATGTCGTTGATCTGTGGGGTCATCGTCGCCGCGATCGGGTGCGACCGCGGCCGTGGCCTATCGGAGGTGTTCGAGCTGCTGACCCGTCTCGACGAGACCCTCGTTGTCGCGGCGATTCGACTGTGGCGTTGAAATTGATGTCCCGTCGAATCCGACGTACTAGTTGATCTCCGCGTCGATGGCCGGCGTTGGGAAGTCGACCAGCGCTGGAACGTCAAGCCACACAAGGTATTCACGGTGCACGTGGACTCAGACACCTACGAGACGTTCGTATCGATTTCAGTCAGCCGATGCCGCAGACACAACGCCCGCGGTCGCGACTGACCGTTGGCTTCCCTAGCCGATACGTACAAGCCCGATTTTCAGCGTTGTGGCCGAACCGTGACCGACCCTTGACCGTATTGTCAACGCGCCCTTGCGTATCCGATTGTCGCGGCGCACCTAGGATCTAATTGACAACGTTGTAATTTCTAACGAATCGAGAGCCCATGCGCGGGGTTGTTCGGTGTGTGCTTGCAATGAACGTGATCGCGGCCAGTGTGCTCGTGGCGCCCACCGAGGTAAGCCGGGCGGAGGCCGATCAATCCGTCAGGTCCGCGATCGCGTCGGTTCAACCGATGCGGGGCGCGGTGGTGGGCGTGGCGTACCCCGTGGTGGTGACATTCAGGACGCCCATCGCCGATCGGCACGCGGCGGAGCGCGCCATCGACATCAAGTCGACACCGGCGATGACCGGCAAGTTCGAATGGCTCGACGATGACGTTGTGCAGTGGGCTCCCGACCGGTTCTGGCCCGCGCACACCACGGTGGCGCTTTCGGTGGGCGATCAATCGACGGCCTTCGAAACAGGTCCCGCCGTCGTCGGCACCGCCAGCATCTCGAAGCACACGTTCACCGTGACCATCGACGGCGTCGCAGCGGGACCACCACCCGCATTGCCTGCGCCGCACCACCGACCGTTCTGGGGACAGCAAGGAGTGTTCCCGGCCTCGATGGGAAGGCCCGAATACCCCACGCCTGTCGACACTTACACTGTGCTAGGCAAGGAACGCACGATCACTATGGACTCGAGCAGCGTCGGAATTCCCATCACCGATCCCGACGGCTATTACCTCACAGTGGATTACGCAGTTCGCATCACCAGCCGTGGGCTCTTCGTGCACTCGGCGCCGTGGGCCGTCAATTCACTCGGCTACGACAATGTCAGCCACGGCTGCATCAGCCTGAGCCCCGAGGATGCCGAGTGGTACTACAACACGGTCAATGTCGGCGATCCGGTGATCGTGCAGGAGTAAGCGCGACGCGCTGTTCCTAGCCGCCCGACGGGCCCGGCGGAACCGGCTCACCGGGCACCGGCGCGCCGGCCGGAAGCGGACCGGTCGGCTGCCCCTTACCTCCATAGCCAACGGCCATGTCGATCGGCGCGCCAGCAGCCAACGGCGCGGCCGCCGGTAATGGCGCAGCCGCCGGAACGACCGGAGCCACCGGAACCGGCGGCGCCACAGGCGGAGCCAGGGGCGGCACCACAGGTGGAGCAACCGGCGGCGCGACCGGCGGAGCCACGGGCACGGGTCCCGGCAAGGCCATTGGAATGCCCGCCGTGTCAGCGAGTGGGGCGGCAGCCGTGCACGCCGCAGCGGCCGCTGGAGCCCCCGCGGCGCCCGCCGGAGCCCCCCCGGCGGCTGCTTGGCCCGCCGACGGCTGCATGCATTCGTAGCCGCCCGTCATCAGTGGGGTGGCTGCTGCTCCGGAGCTCAGCGCCACAGCGGCCCCCGACAACCCAGCCCAGGCAGCAAGTGCCTTGATGTTGAATCGCTCAAAGATCGCCATCGCCGTCGACTCCTTCATTCGCTTTAACCGTCGCCCTGTTTTAGACAACGGCGTCAATTGTCAGCAGCCAACGAGAACCCCGCGCCGCGGCGCGCCGGACCGTTGCCCAATGGTGACGTTCGCCGGGATCGAGTGCCTGAGCGTCCGTCGTTCGCCCAGTTCAGAACGGCCGAACAGGAAATTTCGAAAGATTTCCAAAAAAGTGTGCGAGTGCCCCGTGGCTATCGCTCCTACCTGTGAAAGCGCCGCGACCGCGGCCTTCTGGCCAGAGGAGACACCATGAACGCCAACGCCACCACCTTCATCCGTTACGCCGGGCCGACCGTCCGCTCGAACGCCTCGCAGGCTTACTCTCAGTGCTCGCCCGAGCCGGATCACGGCTACTCGCCCGAGCCCAACTACGGGTACGGCTCCTACTACGGCCAGCCCGCACCGATGCAGCGGCCCGTGCCGGTGCTGGCGCCCGTCGCGCAGTCTTCTTCCACGGGCAAGGGTCTGCTGGTCGTCGCGGGACTGGCCGTTGTCGGCGCTGCCGCATTCGGCGGCGTGTATCTGATGAACTCGTCGGACTCGCAGCCGACACCAACGGCTGCGACCAGTGCCGCCCCGGCTACAGCCCCCGCGATCAACCTGCCGCAGATCCAGGTGGCGGCCCCGGTGCCGAGCGGGCCGGCCTCGGTTCCAGTGATCGTCAACAACCCGGCGCCGGTCATCCGCGCGGGCGGATCGGCTGTGGCTCCCAGGTCGATTGCCGCGCCCCAGCCGATCACCGCACCCAAGCAGGTTGTCGCTCCTGCCCCGGCGCCCGCTCCCGCTCCTGCGCCGGCGCCGGCCCCAGTCCCGGCTCCTGCTCCTGCTCCTGCTCAGCCGAGCGGCCCCGGCGTGTCGATCCAGACGCCCTTCAGCGATGTCAACGTCGGCAGCAAGGGCAGTGTGTCGGTCGATACCCCCGTCGTCGGTATCGGCGTCCCGGGTCAGGACGGCGGCAACGTCGAGGTGAACGTGCCGGGTCCAGACACCAAGGACGACAAGACCATAGCAAACGCCAACGAAGCACAGGGCGGCGCCCAGAACAATGCCCCCCAGGACGGCAAGTAGTACCGCTCGCCCGGCCTGAACCCGATCCATCGTCCAATTACCGCGCCATGCACCATCTGAACAACTACGCTGACAGCAACCGCCGCTCATCATCTTGGAGTACACGTCATGACCGCCGCGCTCTCGCACTGGAGTGGCATCGGGCCAGGTAGCAGTGACGCCGAATTGGCACTCGCCGCCGCCGACGGCGATCGCCGCGCGTTCGCCGAGATCTACGACCGCTACGCCGACAAGCTGCACGACTTTTGCATCGGCATGCTCCGCGACCGGGATTCGGCAGCAGATTGTGTCCAAGACGGTTTCTGCATCGTGGCCACCAGCCTCAGCGGCCTCCGCGAGCCCGACAAGCTGCGCCCCTGGCTGTACTCCATCGTTCGCAACGAGGCACACAAACGACTCCGAGAGCTCAAGCGTGAACGGCCATCTGAAGAGTTGCCGGACGTGCTATCTACCGATGCCAGCCCTGACACGATGGCCCATCGGATGCAGCTGGCCAATCTCATCTCCGAAGCCGCGGGCGGGTTGTCAGAGCGCGACCAGGCGGTCTTGGAACTGGCCTACCGCCAAGGGCTCGACGGACCCGAACTCGCGATGGCCCTGGGGGTCACCCAGACGAACGCCAACACCATGGTCGGTCGTCTCCGCGAAACCATCGAGCGGTCGCTGGGGGCATTGCTTGTGGCGCGGCGCGTGCAGGCCAATCCAGGGAGTTGTCCTGAGTTGGCGTCGGTATTGCACGGCTGGGACGGCGAATTCAACATTCTTATGCGGAAACGCATTGCCCGGCATATCGAGTCGTGCGCCGCCTGTGACGGCGAGCGCCGCAGGTCGGTGAGTCCACGCGCGCTCCTCGGCGCGGCACCGCTGCTGATCCCCGCGCCGGGCTGGCTTAAGAACAGCGTCATGCGGGACTTCGAGCTGACGTCTGCTTCGCATGGCATCGGCAACAACGCCAATGCCGCTGCGACCCAGCTGAATCCGCGGGTCGAACAATCGCATTTCAACGCCGCCTCCACGGCTCCCCGGCCCGCGATCCAGCCGCCGCCGCAGCCATATCCGCCTCAACAGGAGCCGGCGCAGCTGATTGGCGCACCGGTTGACGAGGACAAGCGTCGCGTGGTGCCGTTGATGGCGTTCCTGATCGGCATTCCGCTCTTGATCCTCGGCGGAACGCTTGCGTGGCTGTACATGCCGAGCACCGCACTCTCGCCGAGTGGGGTCGTGGCGCCTGCGCCGGTACCGACACCGACCGCATCGGTTTCTCTGCCGACTCCCGCCGCAGTCATACCGTCACCGCAGCCGCCCAACGCCGTCCTAGCCCCTCGTCCCGGCGCCCCGCTGCCGACGCCACGTGCACCGCTGCCGACGCCGCAGGCGAAACCCATTCCAACGCCGCAGGCGCCGATCCCCACTCCGCTTGCGCCGATACCGACGCCTCAAGCACCTGCCCAACCCCCGCCGCCCGCTGCGGCCCCGGCACCCGTGCCGATGCCGCAGCCACCGCTCGGATCGATTCCGGTGCCGCAGATTCCCTTGCCGCAGAATCCCGCTCAGATTCCGGCGATGCAACCGCCTGTTTATGCGCCAGCACAGATTCCGGCGCAGGCACCACCACCGGACCCGGCAGCCCAGCTACCCAAGACCGATCCCGGCGCTCAGGCACCCAAACAAGATCCTCCGCCTGCACAGGCGCCGCCACCGGAGCCGCAGCCGATCCCCGTCGGTCCCGCGCCGAAGAAGGTCGAACCACCGCCGGTGGATTGCAGCGTCGAACTATGCGTGCACTAGCCCTAGGTCTAGGTCAGGTCCCTTTCCCGTAGGCCTTCGCGATGTCCGGCGAGTCCGACCACTTCGAGTAGGTCGGCGACTGTGGCCAGCCGTCCGGCGAATCCTGCCACTCCTCCTGGCGTCCCCACGGCAGGAGATCGATGAGCGCGAACGAGTGACTGAGCTGTTCGGTGCCGCGGCCGTTGGTGTGCCAGGTGCGGTAGACGGTGTCGCCGTCGCGCAGGAACACGTTGACGCCGAAACCCGCTCCGGGCGGCGCATCGACGTCGGCGCCGAATGAACTCTCCGACGAGGAGTACCACTCCATCTTGTTGCCGACCTTGTCCCGGTAGGCGAGTGCCTCCTCGATCGGCCCATTGGTGACGATCACGAAGCGCGCGTCCCAGTTGTCGAGAAACTCCAGCCGGGTGAACTGCGACGTGAAGCCGGTGCAGCCGCCGCACTGCCACTCGGCGCCGTCCTCCCACATGTGGTTGTAAACGATCAACTGCGAACGCCCCTTGAACACATCGGCAAGCCGGACAGGACCGTCCTCGCCGATGAGTGTGTAGTCAGGCATCTCGACCATCGGGAGCCGACGGCGCTGCGCGGCGATGGCGTCCAGCTCACGGGTCGCGGCCTTCTCTCGGCGTCGCAGTTCCTCGAGTGCTTCGCGCCAGGTCTGCTGATCGACGACGGGCGGCATGGCTTGCGCTGACGTCGATGTCTGTTCGGTCATCGGATCTCCTATCGCTCCTACCGATATATAGACACGGCGGGTCAGCGAAACTCATCGCTAGGGAGCCAGCCGAATCGCTCCCGCCGCCATCAGGGCCTCGACGAGTGCGACCTTCTCACCGTCGGTGAGACCCCCCGGCAGTTCCCTGACGTAGAAGGCGCCGGTCGTCGCGATGAATTCCAGAGCCTCATGAGCTAATTCGTTCACCGAGACGACGATGTCGCCGGTGTCGTCGAGGAGTTCTGCCACCGAATCATGGCGCTGGACGGTCATGCTGGCCGCCCAATCGCTGAATACCCGCTGGCCGGTTGTCACACCGCGGCGGTTGTACCAGACGTCGGGCAACGGCTCACCGAACAGGTCCTCGTACTTCTCCCGGAACTCTTCGAAACTCAGATCTTTGGGATGCTCGAGGTCGTCGTCCCCCGGCGCGTTCGTCGGCGCGTGCCCGATGTATTTGCCGAAGTATTTCCTGCAGAACTGGCTGTATTGATCCGTGTACAGGATGAACGCGTGCCACGCTTCATCGACGCGCACCGAGTACATGCCGACGACGAGGTCCCGATGTACCTCGGAAAGGACGAGGTACCTCTTCGCCTCGTTGAATAGTTTTTCGCCTTCGGCCACGGAGCCGACGACCCGGTCCTTGACGAGCCGTTCGACCACGTAGGGCGCTTCGAACGCGAGCGCGTCGAAGACTGTCGCCGACACCGTGGCCGGCTCGGTTGCGGTTCGCATCAGCAGGCCTCCACTCTGAATGTGCCGGACTCCACGAGCGCTTCGGCGATGGCCCATCGCTCGTTGCTCGTCAGGCGTCCGGGAATCTCGCCGACATCGAAGGCCGACCGGCTGGCGCAGAATGCCACGGCTTCGCGTCCCAACCGCGACATCCTCAGCTGTTCGGACCATCCGCCCGGGGTCTCGAACCCGAGTGCGACAGCACCGTCGACATCGCGGCAGCTGAGGTCCAAGCGTTGATGAACAACCGTGAGAGTCGCTGCGGTGTCGTCTATTTGGCTGCCGGGCTTGGCCATGAGCCGCCCGCAACGCGCCAGCAGGTCGTCGGCGCCGCGAACGTCGATCCCGGCAGCGAAACGGGCGATCTGGTCGACCAGGACGTGGTGAAATCTGGCCATCTCCACCGCTGCGTGCGGGTCGTCATCGTCGCCCGCTCGCCGTGCGCGCCAGTCCTCTAGGACGGGCAAACACGCGTCCTGCTCGAGCCTTTCGCCGTCTCTGGGGCTGATGACATGCAGGGACAGCGACCAGCGGTCCGTCGGATTTCGCGGATCGTGGATACAGGGCTCGTAGATGAAGCCGACCCCACCTGCGGCCGCGTCGAAAAGGTTCTTCGGCACGAGTGTGCGCTGACGGTACGACTCTGCGCGATCGAACGTCCGCACCTCCAGTTGGTTACGGCAGACGCCAGTGATTGTCCACGCGGTGTGTTCGTGAGCACCGGCACTCCGGCCGGGGGGCCAATAGCCGAACGCGAACTGGATCCCGAGTTCCGGCAGCGTGTAGAAGGGATCCAGGCCACGGCGCGGAAGCCGCCGTTCCAGCACATCCAATTCGTGTGCCAGACAATCGATCAGGAACTCGTCGTCACGCACCGCCGCGGTGACGGCCTCACGTGCCGTGAGGACCGCCTCCCGCTCCGGATGCTCGCGCGCGCTCGCGGACGGGAACTCGCCCCGGTCGAAGCGTGCGCACAGGTCGTCGAGTTTCAATATTCCATCTTCGACTGACAGGATTTCTGGCAGCGCGACGCACAGTTCTTCGACGTGCATGGGGCACACGTCTCTGGGCCCTGGTACACCGGAGGAACCGCTCTGGTGGACGGGCGAACCTGAATGTTCAGCCGGTCGCCCTCGTCGCTTTGCGGCGCGAGCGCCGGACCGGCACCGAAGAACCCTCTGACTTGTTGCGCGGTCGCCTTGACGGTGCGCGTGCGGCGAAAGGTGACCTCAGCGGTGCGTGACACCCAGACCACGACGCCACCCAACGGCATCGTTTCGGCCGGAGCATCCCGGGTCGCCACGATGTCGTCAGCGGAGATGTCGATGCTCACCGACAGGTCCACGAGGTCTGGATGCAGCCGTACCACACCATCTCTGGGCGGCTCGCCCACATAGCCGGCGAGCGCGACGACGGTGGAGACGTCCACACCGTCGGCGGCCATGCGGGCCAGTTCTTCGTGAGTCGAAACCTCGCGCTTTCCTACGGATTTCTTTGGTGGCATGTCATGCGCTTCTATTCGCAAGTTTGGTCCGCAAACACAACGATTCCACGCCGGGTCGACTGGCGGAGGGCGTTTCGGGAAGGATTTGACCGATGACAGCACTGCTCGACAACAAGGTCGTGATGGTCGCGGGACTCGGCGGCATCGGCAACGGCTTGGCGCGGCGCTACGCCGATGAGGGCGCGCGGTTGGTGATCGGTGATCTCGACGCCGAGCTGTCCCAACGCATTGCGGCCGAACTCGACCCGTCGGGGCAACGGGTGCGTGGAGTGCCGCTCGACGGCGCCGACGAGGACTCGGTCATCGCGATGGTGGAGCTCGCCGTCGACACCTTCGGCCGCCTCGACGGTGCGCACCTCAACTTCACCAACGCCGCGGACGCGTATCTGCCAGGCGGCGTCGTCGACCTGCCGTTGGAGGCGTTCGACGAAGTGATGCGCGTCAACACCCGTGGTTTCGTCATCTGCGCCAAGCACATGATCCCCCCGATGATCGACAGCGGCGGCGGGTCGATCGTGTTCACCGCATCGATCGACGCCTACAACGGTGCAGGCACCAGGGTGTCCTACCAAATGAGCAAGGCCGCCGAGCTGGCGTTGATGCGCCACATCGCGCGCAAATACGGGCCGAAGGGCATACGCGCCAATGCCATTGCGCCGGGCCTGATTTGGCACTACAAGTTCGACGAGAACCCGATGCCCGACGGGATCGTCGACCAGACCCGGGCCAGGCAGATGATCAAGTCCCGCTTCGGCAACCCCGACGACATCGCCGCCATGGGTGCGCTGTTGCTCTCCGACGACGGCAGCTTCATCACCGCTCAGACGATCAGCGTGGACGGCGGAGTGACTTTCCGCCCGTGACGTAGGACGTCAGAGTGTCGGGACCATGCCCCCGTCGATCGTCACGCCGGATCCCAGCATGTTGGCGCAGCGGTCGCTGGCCAGCAGCATCACCAGGTCAGCCACCTCCTCCGGCTTGGTGAACCGACCGGTCGGCGAGTTCGACGCGAACTCGGTGGTGACCTCGTCGGCGGACTTGCCGCTGGCGCTGCCCAACAGGTCCCCCACCCCGCCGGGGCCCGTCCAGAATTCTGTGGCGACAGGGCCGGGATCGATGGTGTTGATGCGAATGTTCTTCGGCCCGAACTCTATTGACAACGCCTTGGCCAGGTTGTTGAACGCTGCCTTCGCCGCGCTGTAGTCGGTGACCATCGGAAGAGGCAGGCGCGCGTTGATCGATCCGATGTTGACGATCGCCCCGGCACCGTTGGCAAGCATGGTCGGGAGCGCGGCCCGGATCGCCCGCATGCTCGCCATGAAATCCAGGTTGAGCGTGTGCTCCCACATGTCGTCGGTGATCGCGAGGAATCCCTCGAGCCGGGGCGTCGCCCCGCCGACGTTGTTCACCAGGATGTCGATCCGATCGCCTGCGGCCGCCACCAGCTGGGCCGGGCCGCCCGGCTCGGCCAGGTCGACGGGGATCGCGTCGACTGCACCCTTGTCGACGAGTTCGGCCAATTCCGGGGTGACCGACCGCGATCCGGCCACCACCCGGGCGCCCTCCTCGACGAAACGTCGGGCGACTGCCAAGCCGATGCCTTTACTTGCGCCGGTCACCACTGCGACCTTGCCGCCGAGACCCAGTTCCATGCTCACTCCTTTCGCAGGCACAGTATCGTCCGACCATGCCAACAGCGCCGACACCCTTGACGATCATGTTCTGGCCGGAGTCCGCCTACGGCCCGACGAATCAGTGCATCGGCCTGGCAGCCATCCTTCACGACCGCGGCCACACCATCGTCTTCGCCGCCGAGAGCTCGTGGGCGGGCAAGCTCGCCCCGTTCGGCTTCATCGAAGAGCTGGTGGATCTCGCCGAACCGGCCGAGGACGCGGGCGACGAGGACGCCGGCGCCTTCTGGACGGACTTCATCGCGGAAACCGCACCCGAGTTCCGCAAGCCGACGATCGAACAGCTCGGCGCGTTCATCCAGCCGACCTACCAGGCGCTGATCGACGGGGCGAAGTACTGCGAGCCGCGGCTGCGGGAGATCATCGCCAAGCACCAGCCGGACGTCATCGTCGAGGACAACGTTGTGCTCTTTCCCGCGCTGGTGACCGCGGGTGCGCCGTTCGTTCGGATCGTGTCGTGCAGTCCGCTCGAGATGACCGGACCGAATGTGCCGCCGCCGTTCTCCGGCCTGCCGAGTGCCGACCGCGGCCAATGGGACGCCTACCGCGCGGAATTCGACCGCGCCCACCGCCCGATGTGGGACGACTTCAACACCTGGGTGCAGGCGCAGGGCGCCGACGCGCTGCCCGAGCTGGAGTTCATGCCACGCGACGCCGCCGCCAATCTATACGTCTACCCGGCCGAGGCCGACTATCTCGATGGCCGCCCGCTCGATGAGAGCTGGACCCGGATGGATTCCAGCGTGCGCGAGACCGACGAGGAGTACGAGCTACCCACCGAGGTTGCCGACCGGCCCGAAGGCAGTGGCCTGATTTATCTTTCGCTGGGATCGCTCGGCGGCGCCGACGTCGAGCTCATGCAGCGCCTCGTCGACGTGCTGGGCACCACCCGACACCGCTTCATCGTCAGCAAGGGCCCCCAGGCCGACCGGATCACGTTGGCCGACAACATGGTCGGGGCGCAGATGCTGCCGCAGACCAAGGTCATCCCACAGGTCGATCTGGTCATCTCGCACGGCGGAAACAACACGGTCACCGAGACGCTGCACTTCGGCAAGCCACTGATCGTGCTGCCACTGTTCTGGGACCAGTACGAAAACGCCCAGCGCATAGACGAACTCGGCTTCGGGGTGCGCCTGGAAACCTACCGGTTCGCCGACGACGAACTGACGGGCGCGGTAGAGCGTCTGCTTGCCGACTCCGCGCTGCGGAGCAACCTCGCCGAGATCGGCACAGCCATCCGCGCCCGCAATGGGCTTCGCGTCGGCGCCGATGCCATCGAACAAGTGGGTGTGCAGCATCGCGCCTCGGTTGCCTGAGCCGGTCGACGCGCTCGACCTCACCGACGCCAGGTACCTGGCCATCGTCACCGACGCCGACGGGTTGGCCGCCCTCCCGGCTGTCCGCGAGCCCGATGGGCTGCTTCGGCGCGCCGGGCCCGGCAATGGCGTGGCCGAAGCTCTGCTGGCACTGCTGGCGCGCACGTACCGGCTACTGGTCTTCGCCGGATCGGAAGGGGAAGCGCAGCTGGCCGAGTGGACCACCGCGCGCGGCAGCACCGTCATCGGTGTCGGGGGAAATGTCGAAGCCGCGCAGTACAACCTGCGCTACCCGGGGGACGCCGACGACACTGTTCGGCTGTTGACCGAGGTGCTGGTGCCCGAGCTCATCGCCGCGCGAGCGTGGCAGGGTCAGCGGATGTAGACCTCGTCGCCGGTCGGATAACCGCCGCCGTGCGTCGTGATGTGAACATGGTCGAAATGTCCGTATCCGCCGGGTTTGGCGCCGCCCGGCGTGTAGTAGACGCCGCGCCAGATGCAGTCCTGCAGATCGAACTTTTCAACGTTCGCGAGAGCGAACGCCACGATCCGGTTTCCGAGCGCGATGCCCTCGGCCGACGTCGGGTTGGGAATCATGACGTCGAGGGCCAGACCGTCGGGATGCCATCGCAGCGCGTCGGCTCGAACGCCGCCGATGTTGTGGATCTCGGGGAACAACGCGCTGATGGCGCGTGACGCCAGGATGGTCTTGACCTGTAGTCCACGTTCGGGTGCGAGACCCGAGGGCAGCACCCGCTCGGCTTCCCGGTTGTAGACGCGGTAACGCGACGCCGATGCGAATTTCACGGGAGTTGCGCCGACGGCCGACTCGACGCTGGTGGGAGTGTCCGCGACGCCGGTCGGGGCCGCCGCTACGATCTCCACGCCGGCCGGTGTGACGTCCTCGACAATCTTGTCGGCCGGAGGTTCGGTATGTCCGCTGCCCATGGCCACCGGGTGGAGGTCTCCGCCCGCGGCGAGGAGGAGGGCGTAGGGAGCGGCTACCGCAGCGACAGCAGCCGACGGCTTGCGTCGGCTGCGGGCAACACTGTGCCTACCCATCACGTAGCACCATACGAATAAATCACCGATTTCACAGCATCCCTCAATGTTCCCTTAAGAATGGCTGTTGTTCATTCGAGGGCAATCACTTGCACCCTGACCGACGAAAACGTAGGGAACACCCCTCTTTGCTAGCGCAACAACCTTGATCGCCGCGGGTCTGGTCGCGGCGCCGGTTCCCGCCCAGGCGGATCCCCCCGCCTGCCAGCAGTGGGGCTTCGGGGGTCCCACGGCGGTCGTCGTCAACGAGAGGACCGTAGCGGCGTTCGACGCGAACGGAACGTCATTCAGCGGTTCGGCGAGCGCAGGAGACTTGACGGTTCCTACCAGCGCCGTCGTTCACGAAAACAATTTCATCGAAATTTCGCAGCACATGCCGGGGCCCGAGGGCTCAGGGGGCGCCGAGCAGTTTTATAACGGCTCAGTCGATGCCAACGGGGTGGCGAGCGGAAAGTCGACCAACACTTCACCCATCGTCTCGGGGACTCCGCCCTGGACTTTGGCCGCACCCCTCACGTGCGTCAAGCAAGCGGCTCCCAAGGAAGGGCCGACGGTATCGTTCGATCCCATCATCGGCGGGTTGAACGTTCACATAACCGATCGCAGCGGCGTCACCGCGCAGTGCACCTACGACGCGGACGGCTTCAAGCGCAGCTTCCGGCTGGACGCCAATGGGTCGACCGACCTCAAGATCGTCCCGGCCATCCCCAAGTTGGACCACTGGAACATCAACGTCACCTGCGACAACGGCACCAGCACACAGACCACGCAGTTCTTCTGACGGATCACCTGACCGTCGACCACACTGTGTGGCGTGCCTGAAGACGCCATCAGTATCGGCGGCGTTAATCTCGCCGACCCCGACACCTACGCGTCGGGCACGCCCTACGACGCATTCTCCGAGCTCCGGCGACGCGCCCCGGTCGCATGGCATCCGTACGGGGAAGGCCCGGGCTTTCTGGCGCTGACGGGGTACGACGAGATCCTCGCCGTCTCGCGGGACAGCGTGACGTGGTCGTCGCAGACCTCCGGCGTGTTCTTCGAGCCCGCGCGGCCGGAGGACGAATTTCAGCTGGCATTGATGATGCTGACGATGGACCCGCCGCGGCACACCAAGCTGCGATCGTTGGTGAGCAGAGGGTTCACGCCGCGTCAGGTTGCCCGGTTGAACCACCACGTGGCCGTTATGGCGCGCCACATCGTGGACGAGGTCGTGGAACGAGGCGAGTGCGACTTCGTCAACGACATCGCTGGCGCACTGCCGTCGTTCGTCATCGCCGAATTACTCGGCATCCCGCTAGAAGACGGTCGCCGGCTCTATGAACTGACCGAGATCATGAACAGCGGCATGGTCGGCGACACCCACAGCGAGTACTCGCGCATCCTGGACGCGCAGACGCAGATGTTCGAGTACGGCACCGAGCTCGCGGTACGCAAGCGCGCAGAGCCGGGCGACGACATCGCCACCTCGCTGCTGCAGGCCGAGGTCGACGGTGAGCGCCTCACCGACCTCGAGTTCAACATGTTCTTCCTGCTGCTGATCAACGCGGGCGGTGACACGACACGCAACCTGGTCGCCGCGGGCATTCTCGCCCTGATGGAACACCCCGGCGAGCAGGCCCGCCTTGCCGGTGACCCGTCGTTGCTGCCGACCGCGATCGAGGAGATGCTGCGCTATACCAGCCCCGTGACAGTGTTCGTCCGAACGGCGACGAAAGACACCGAACTGCGCGGGATTTCCGTCAATACGGGCGATCGGGTCGCGATGTTCTACCCGTCGGCCAACCGCGACGAAACCCGATTCGACGATCCTGACCGCTTCGATGTCGGCCGGGCACCGAACCCGCACTTGGCATTCGGAGGCGGCGGCACGCACTTCTGCCTCGGCGCTAACCTCGCACGCGTGGAGGCATCGGCGATCATTCCGGAGGTGTTGTCGCGGCTGACGGACCTCGAGCTCGCGGGGCCGGTTGAGCGAGTGCGCTCGAACCTGATGAACGGCATCCATTCGATGCCTGTCACGTTCACGCCGTCGACAGTCTACTCACGTTGAGGGTCCGCTGCGCCAGCGAAAGCTGTTGATGTACTTACCCATGTCAAGTGCGAGAGCAAGATTGACTCCCGACGGGTGACCGGTGCCGAAGTCCGGACTGAATTCGTGGAACGGACCGGCCGCCGAAGCGACCAAGGCATAGTCGTTTTTGACCGCACACAGGGCGACGAGCCGAAGCCGGGTGAACTCGCCACTGGAATCCTGCGGGTATTGATCGTAGACAGCGCCGTATCCGGGCTCGTAACCGACCATTGCATTGGGGATCTCGTAATCGAGCGTGGCGTCGGGATAGTAGTCGGCGATCATCTTTTCGACAATCTGTTGCGGTGTTCGCTTCCCCGCGGCCTCGCCCCACAGATCCAGCGTGCCGGTGTCACCGCCGAAATAGGCGAGCTCGACCCAATCCTCGTGCAGCGTCGCCTTGTACAGAGATCCCGGGCCCGGGTACTGCACCGAGAATTCGCCGTCCTCGGAGACGAAGCGGGGATTGGTGTCGATCGGCTCACCGATCGGCGGACGCCCGCAGTCGGGCGGACAGGTGTATCGCGGACGCGGCGGCGTCGCGAGAATCGACGCAGTCAGGCCGGCCGCGACCGCTACAGCCAGACCTGCGCCCAGTGTCGAGAACAGCCACCTCCCGGTGGTGTAGCGCACTGGCGCAACCGCGTACGCCTCGCCGGTGACTGCAGCCCGACGCGCGTTCCTCGACGCGCGCGACGCCGCCGCCGCGGCGACCCCACAGTTCGGGCAGAACGGCATGTCGGGAACCACGTGGTCGCAGTGCGGACAGAGCACACGCCCGCGCGGATTCAGCGCGTCGTGTTCTTCGTGGAGTAAGCAGTACTGCAATCCAACTCGCAGGGCCAGTAGTGCGATGACGGTGATGGCGAGGTGAGCACCGAGATGCAAACTCCCTGGTACCGGCGTGACTTCGATAGCGCCGACCACGGTGTATACCGCCAAGGTTGCCACCACCGCTGACACCAAGAGATTTCGTCGGCCGAACCACAATGCCGCGCCGACCAATCCGCCCATCGCCGCAGCCGTCAAGGGTGCGGCCACGCCCTGTGCGCCGGCCTGGACCAGCAGCATGCTCGCATGCCGGTCGCCAGCGGTCACTCCGGTCGCGAACTGCGGCGCGAGCCGCGTCAGCGTGGCGGCGAGGTTGAACGAGATTGCACTCAACGCTCCAATGACGTAGCCGTCCAGAGGCTCCCGCGTGTGACGGACAAACCGCATAACCACCGCCGGCAGCATCATGAGGATCGCGCCGCCGACCGGCACCACGATGCCGAGCAACGCCGCGAGCCTTCTGGCGTTGGCGTCGACGAGAGACACATCGTAGTAATCTGCGACCAGTGGTCCGGTCGCCAACGCCCAACCGATGCCCAACCCGATTCCTAACAGGGCAGTAGGCACCAGCGAACGAAGGGTCAAGTCGCGGTGCATGTCCGCTTCGTACAGATAAAGTACGAACATCAGAGGGAAGCCAAGGGCGCAGAGCGCGATCATCGGCGCCTGCCACCGCAACAGCGCAAGGGCAATCAGGACCAGGAAGACAACCGCCAGGCCGGCGCGAAATGCGCTGCGCGAGCGGTGCGGAAGATGCGGGAAGAGGGAACTCGCGACAGCCAGGCGCACAACTTGCTCACTCGGCGCCGCCGCATAGGCGTCCATCCGGAGTCGGCCACGAGCGCCTGCGCCGATTTGCGCTGATCGTGCGCCGCATGATCCGCAGAATGCCGCCGACGGCACCTCGGTTTCGCACTCCCGGCACACCATGGTCGCCACGCCGTGATCGTCGGCGGGCGGTTGTGTCATCCTGGCGTCACCTGCGATTGCATCTTGAGGAAGTTTTGGGCGAGGTTGTAAGTGTTGGGACTGCCGAGCCCTGTCACGACATCGTAACCGGGCTGCGAGAGATCAACCGCGTTGCCGCCCAAGCGAACATCGCGAAAGCCCGGCAGGTCGGCTCCGGCCGCCACTCGATAAAGCAGAGGATTGATGTTTCCAAGCGGTCGGCCCCCGTTGGCCTTCATGTACTGGTTCATCAGCACCGTCAGCGCGGCCCAGATCGGTGCCGCCTGGGACGTACCGGCGCCTACGTACTCGTTCTGACCGAATATGAATCTCAGCCCGGTGAGCGGATCCCCGACCGCGGCGACATCGGGTGACAGCCGATGCCGCGAGGTGTCTCGATCCGCCAGAATCCTGTCCTGCCATCGCGGCCGCTCGAACAATGCCGAGACGCCACCGCTTGAACCTTGCGACAATGGCGAGTCGAACCACGCGTACTCGGCAAGCCACTGGCCCCTCGGCCCCACCGAAAGCGTGGTTGCCCCGACGGCGGTCATCGCGGGAAGGGACGAGATCGCATCCAGCCCAACATCATCCGGTCCCGGCGGGGAGGACCACTCGTCGGCGCCCTTGCATTCCAGTCCCGCGTTGTCCCCGGTTGCATCGAATGCCGTGGTTCCGTGCTCCTGCGCCTTCGCCAGTGCCGCCACGACGGGCGCGAGGTCTGTGGCGTTGACGAACTTGTCGCACGCCCATCCGATCGACAGGCTCCACACCGCACCGGGGAAGCGCCGGTCGGCGTCGGAGAACATCCGGCCGATCTTCTCGTACGCGCCGTCGCCCTCCAACGTCGGCCTGGCGTTGATGTAGACCAGATGAGCGTCGGGCGCAATGGCATGTGCCACTTGAAGATCCATTGTCGTCTCGCCGTGTGCTTCATCCGCGACCCCGCCGATCACCTCGGGCGTGAACCGCGGCAGCCCGGAAGTGTCGGCGTACTTGTCGAGGTCATTCTGATCGAAGCCGTCGAATTCGAAGAACACAATGGTGGCGCCCTTGCCGGTATGTCCCTCCTTCACCAAGGGACCGGCGTTGTATGCGTCGAGCACCCCGCTCGGCCGCAACCCACCCTTCGGCACGTCGCGCGGGAGTATGACCGGCCGCTTGGTCCGATGCGGCGTATAGCCCATGATGCGGCCGAGCCCGGTGACCACATCGCGAAGTGCCGTTGGTATCGCAGGCTCCTGCGGTGACGCATAGAAGACCTGGCCTCTTCGGCCCCGATAGTCGTTCACCGGCACGTCGAAGGCCCGCGCTACATCGTCGGCCCCACCCTCGACGATCGCCCACTGGTCACCGGGATGCCAGCGCACCCACAGCCCTCGCGCGGTCGCCCAGCTCGTCAGGGCGTCAGGGCGATTCGGGCTCGGCAGCGTGACGGTGAGTTGCGCATCGCCCGCCCGCGACGGCCCGAGGTCAGTCGAACTCGCGAGCAGCGACGCGAAGGGACCGGTGATGACCGCCGGACCGGGTGGCGCGCAGCCGGCGCTCAGGGCCGCGGCAAGGATCAGCGCCGAAACCGTGAGCGCCGACAGCCGACGCCGCATAATTCTATGGATTCATATCTTGGTGCCGACCGCCCTGGCCCGGCAGCGCCGTCTGCGGCGGAGGCGCGTATACGGACGGGGTGAACTGGTTCGCGCCGCCCGGCTCGAGCCGCGGCGCCTTCTCGGTCGGCGACACCGGAGCGGGCGGAGACGTGGTGGTGGTCGTCGTGGTGGTGGTGGTGGTCTCTGGAGCCTTCTCTTTTTCACCCGCGCAACCTGCGGTGATCATGCCCATCGCGAGGATTGCGCCGAGTCCGGCAACGAGTCCGATGCGTTGAGGCAAACGACGTTGTGTCCCCATTGCTTGTCCTATCTTGTATACCTGCACTGGCATTTGGCAGGATCTACCGCCAATGGTGGCACAGATAGCGAATTCGTGCCAGCCGCTGAGCAAAATTTAACGTCGGCGAAGCGACGGTCAGATTCCGGCGCAGAGCGAAACGAACGGAATGGGGGCGCAGATCCCCACCGAGAAGTACGGGGTGATGTCCCCGTTCCATGCCGGCGGTGGCGGCGCGGGCGGGGGCGGGGCAGGCGCAGCAACGCATGTATTGGACGGCGGGTCGAATACGGTCCCGTACCCACATTCGACCGCAGAACTGACCCCCGACGGTACAACTGTCCCGATTGCGAATGCTGCGAAGGCGCCCGCGCCGATAAATGCCAGGCGATGATGAATTGAATTCTTCATCGAAGGCCTCCCTTGAATCCACCTCGACCTTCTGAGCAGGATCCTAACCTTGTTCGACTTGCGTCGGTATGGGTTCTGCAAGAGAGTGCGATGCTCAAGATTCCCCGAAGGCCCAACCAACTGCACCGATGTGGCGTAGGTGTAAGGGAGTGTCCGGATTGCCTGCCGTAGGGAGCACCGTGAAAGCACTGCGAAAGATTCTCGTCATCGCCTGCGTCATCAGCCTCACCGCCTTCGGCGCCGCCGCGTGCGGCAAGAAGAGCGAAGGTGGCGGCGGAGCTGGCGGCGGTGGCGGTGGCGAGATCAACATCGCGTTGACGTCGTTCCCCGACTATGTGGACCCGCAGCTTTCCTACACCGTCGAGGGGTGGGAGGTGCTATGGAACGTCTACACCCCGTTGCTGACCTACAAGCACGCCAAGGGCAAGGACGGCACTCAGGTGGTCCCGGCGCTGGCCGAGAAGATGCCCGAAATCTCACCGGACGGAAAGACATACAAGCTGAAGCTGCGGTCGAATATGAAGTACTCGGATGGCACTCCGATCAAGGCGTCCGACTTCGCGTACGGCATCCAGCGGCTCTTCAAGACCGACTCCGGGGGCTCGGTGTTCTACGACAACATTGTCGGCGCCAGTGAATACGCCGACGGTAAGGCGCAGAACATCAGCGGCATCACGACCGACGACAACACCGGCGACATCACCATCACGCTGAAGGACGCCAACGGCACCTTCGAAAACGTGCTCGGACTGATGTTCGCCGCCCCGGTGCCGCCGAGCACCAAACTGGACAAGGACGCGACGAACACGCCGCCGCCGGCCAGCGGACCGTTCATGATCACCAGCGTCAACGCACCGAGAACGTTGACGATGGAGCGCAATCCGAACTTCAAGACCGTCAAGGATGCGGGCGCCGACGAGGTCACGGACGCCAACGTGGACAAGATCATCGTCAACGAGAACAAGAACAACAGCGCCCAGGTGACCGACGTCGAGCAGAACAAGGTCGACTTCATGCTCGATCCGCCGGTGGCGGACCGCCTGGCCGAGGTCAAGGCTAAGTACGGCGATCGCTTCCGGACGGAGGAATCGATCAACACCTACTACTTCTTCATGAACACCGAGCGGGCTCCGTTCAACGACATCAAGGTCCGCCAGGCAATCAACTACGCCGTCGACCCCGAGGCGCTGAATCGGATCTTCGGTGGCCGGATGCATCCCACCCAGCAGATCCTGCCGCCCGGCATGCCCGGCTACCAGGAGTACAAGCTCTACCCCGGTCCGGACATGAACAAGGCGAAACAGCTGATCGCCGAGGCGAATCCGGCCGACCGCGATATCACCGTGTGGACCGACGACGAGCCCGACCGCAAGCGCATCGGCGAGTACTATCACGATCTGCTCACGCAGCTGGGCTTCAATGCGACGCTGAAAGTCATTGCGGGCGACGTCTATTGGACGACGGTCGGCAACCAGTCGACACCCGACGTGGACACCGGCTTCGCCGACTGGTTCCAGGACTTCCCGCATCCGGACGACTTCTTCCGTCCGCTGCTGCACGGGGACAGCATCCTGCCGACCAACGGCAACAACCTGTCGCGGATCAACATCCCCGCCAACAACGCCAAGCAGGACGAGCTGCAGACGAAGCTGATCGGTGACGGCGGGGTCGAACAGCAGTACGCCGACCTGGACAAGAACTACATGGAGCAGGCGGTCTGGGCGCCGTACGGCAACGAGCTGTTCACCACGTTCCTGTCGGAGCGGATGGACTTCGACAAGTCGTATCACCATCCGCTGTTCAACCAGGACTATACCTCCTTCAAGATCAAGTAGCGAGCGATGGTCGCAACGACCGACTCGCTGGAGGCTCCCGGCGAGCCGCCACTGCCCACTGGTGTGCCCAAGTCGCAGATCCAGGGCCGCAGCCCCTGGTATCTGGCTTGGCTTCGACTGCGGCGCAACAAGGTTGCGCTGACATGCGCTGTGTTGTTCGTCTTGATCGTGCTGTTCTGCCTGGCGGCGCCGCTGTGGGCCGACCACGTCGCGCACACCGGGCCAAACGAGAACCACCTCACCGACAAGGTGATGATCAACGGGCAGGAGACCGACGTCGTCTCTCCCGACGGCACCCCGTTGGGCCCCGGACTGCACGGCAAGTTCCTACTCGGTGCCGACCAGAACGGCCGAGATGTCATGGTGCGGTTGATGTATGGCGGCCGGACATCGATTTATGTCGGGCTGGCGGCGGCGGCCGTGACGACGATCCTTGCCGTGATTGTCGGCCTGCTGGCCGGCTACTACCGCGGCTGGATCGACTCGGTGCTGTCGAGGACGATGGATATCGTCTGGGCGTTTCCCGTGCTGCTGCTCGGCATCGCACTCGGCACCACGCTGGCCATCGGCGGCTTGAAGATCGGCCCGCTCGCGATCGCGGGAGACTCGATCTGGATACCGATCCTCATCATCGGACTGGTCTACGTGCCCTACGTGGCCCGGCCCATCCGCGGTGAGATCCTCGCGCTGCGCGAGAAGGAGTTCATCGAGGCGGCGGTGGCACAGGGCAAGGGGCCGTTGCGCATCATGTTCTCCGAACTTCTGCCGAACATCCTGTCGACGATCGTGGTGTTCTTCACCCTGAACATCGCCAACAACATGCTGCTCGAGTCGGCGCTGTCGTTCCTCGGCGCAGGGGTGCGCCCGCCCAACGCGTCCTGGGGCACGATGATCTCCGACGGTTATCAGGTGATCTTCACCGCACCGCACCTCACCGTCGTGCCCGGGTTGATGATCGTGGCAACCGTGTTGTCGCTGAACATATTCGGCGACGGTCTCCGCGATGCGATGGACCCGAAGGCGAGAATCCGGTTGGAGCACTGACCGATGGCCCGCTTCGTTGCAAGGCGCCTACTCGGGATGATCGCGGTGTTGTTCGCGATCTCGGTCATCGTGTTTCTGATCTTCAACGTCATCCCGAACTCGGATCCGGCGGTGCGCATCGCGGGCAAGAATGCCGACCCCGCGCTGGTCGCCAGGGTCAGCGCCGATCTGGGGCTCGACAAGCCGCTGCCGATTCAGTACCTGACGATGATGAAGCAGATCTTCACCGGGCAGCTGACGTCATACGCGAAGGACCGCAACGTCGTCCAGCAGATCTGGGAAGGCGTGCCGGCCACGTTCTCACTGTGCATCGGCGCGGCGGTGATCTGGATGTCGCTTGCTATCTTGTTCGGCTATCTCAGCGCTGTGCACGCGGGCCGGTTCACCGACCGGGCCCTGACAATCCTTTCGCTGGTGGGGATTTCGATGCCGGTGTTCTGGCTTGCCGCAATGCTGCTGTACTTTCTCAGCTTCAAGGTGGAACTGTTTCCGACGGGCAGCTATGTGCCGTTCACCGATGACCCGTTGGACTGGGCGTATCACTTGATATTGCCGTGGTTCACGCTGGCCGTATTGTTTGTCGGCATCTACAGCCGCGTGCTGCGCTCCAACATGCTCGATGCGATGAACGAGGACTACGTGCGCACCGCGCGGGCCAAAGGCCTGTCGGAACGCCAGGTGCGCACGCGCCACGTGCTGCGCAACTCGATGATTCCCATCATCACGCTGTTCGGGCTCGACTTCGGCATGGTGGTGGGCGGCGGGGCGATCCTCACCGAGACCGTCTACAACCTCGACGGCGTCGGACTGTATGCGGGAGAAGCGATCCGGTCACTGGACCTGCCACCGTTGATGGCGGTGGTGATGTTCGGCGCGTTCTTCATCGTGCTGTTCAACACGATCGTCGACATCCTCTACGCGGTGCTCGATCCGCGGATCCGGCTTGGAGAGGCGGCGCCCGCATGAGCCCGATCCTCGAGGTTGACGACCTTCGGGTCAGCTTCGCCACCGAAGACGGCGTGGTGAAGGCCGTCGACGGTGTGTCGTTCGAGTTGGCCGCGGGCGAGGTGCTGGCGATCGTCGGCGAATCCGGCTGTGGGAAAAGCGTTACCGCGCAGACACTGACGGGCCTGACCCGGGCGCCCAACGCCAAGATCACCGGCTCGGTCAACTACCGCGGCCGGGAGCTCAATGGACTGGACGACGACCAGCTGCGCGATGTTCGCGGTGAGCAGATCGCGATGGTCTTCCAGGACCCGATGTGCGCCCTGAACCCGGTCTACCGCGTCGGCGACCAGATCACCGAGATGATCCGGGCACATCGCGATGTCTCCAAGAAAGAGGCCCGTGCGCAGGCCGTCGAACTGCTGCGGTCGGTGGGCATCCCCAATCCCGAACGGCGGGTGCGGCACTACCCTCACGAGTTCTCCGGGGGGATGCGGCAACGCGTCATGATCGCCATGGCACTCGCGCTCGAACCCGACGTGCTGATCGCCGACGAGCCGACGACCGCGTTGGACGTCACGATCCAGGCGCAAATCCTTCAGCTGATCGACCGGCTCAACCGCGACCGCGGCCTCGCGGTCATCATCATCACCCACGACCTCGGCGTCGTCGCCGAGATCGCCGACCGCGTTCTGGTCATGTACGCAGGGCAGGTCGTCGAGGACGCCACGCTCGACCAGATCTTCTACGAACCCAAGCATCCCTACACGTGGGGACTGCTCGGTTCACTCGCCCGCCTCGACCAGCCACGTACCGAACGGCTGGCGCAGATCCCGGGGGCGCCACCCTCTCTGCTGTCCCCGCCACCCGGTTGCCGATTCGCGCCGCGCTGCTCACACGTCTTCGATGAGTGCACCGAGCTGCCCCCGCTCGAACCACGCACGGGCGCAAGGCATCTGGATAGGTGCTGGCTCGACGCGGAGGTGAAGGCCTCCCATGGCTAAGGGCGATCCGCTTCTCGAGGTGACCGACCTCGTCAAACACTTCCCGATCAAGTCGGGGATCGTCGTCGATCGAGAGGTCGCCCGGGTGCGGGCGGTAGACGGCGTCAGCTTCACCCTCCACGAAGGCGAAACGCTCGGGCTCGTTGGCGAATCCGGTTGCGGCAAGTCGACACTGTGCCGCGCCGTCCTGCAGCTGACGACGCCCACGTCCGGATCCGTGCGGTTCGCGGGCCAGGAACTCGTCGGCCGGTCCCGGCGCGACCTGAGGGCGTCGCGGCGCGAGATGCAGATGATCTTCCAGGATCCGTTCGCATCGCTCAATCCGCGCAAACGGGTCGGCCAGATCGTCGGCGACCCGCTGGAATTGCACGGGCTTGCCAAGGGTGCCGAGGTCAAACGCCGCGTGCAGGAACTCCTCGACCGGGTCGGGTTGTCTGCCGAGCACTACAACCGGTTCCCGCACGAGTTCTCCGGCGGACAACGTCAGCGGATCGGGATCGCGCGCGCGCTTGCGTTGCGGCCCAAGCTGATCGTCGCCGACGAGCCGGTGTCTGCGCTCGACGTCTCCGTGCAGGCACAGATCATCAATCTGCTCGAGGACGTCCAGGACGAGTTCGGACTGTCCTATCTGTTCGTGGCGCACGACCTCGGCGTCGTCCGCCATGTGTCGGACCGGATTGCGGTGATGTACCTCGGCAAGATCGTCGAGAACTCCGGTGCGGACGAACTGTACGACAAGCCGATCCATCCGTATACCAACGCGCTGTTGTCCGCGGTGCCGATCCCCGACCCGAAGCGCAACGAGGCGCGGGAACGACTGGTGCTGGAAGGCGATGTGCCGAGTCCGATCGACCCGCCGCCGGGCTGCCATTTCCACACCCGGTGTCCGTGGGCGACCGACGAATGCACGTCGGACGAGCCGGCCCTACTCGACCACCGACCGGACCACCTCGCGGCCTGCCACCACCCGCGCAACGTCTAGGGGCAAGCTGCGGGTGCGTCGTCGCGGGTCATGCGGTCGGCGGGCAGCGTGTAGGTGGCCACCACCTCGGCGACGTCCGGCCCTTCATTTCTGACGCGGTGGGGCACTTCGGCGGGGATGAATATCGTTTGGCCTGCCGCGATCGCGGTCGGCACGCAGTTCGTGGCGGTCTGCAGGAAGACGGTGCCCTTGGTGACCACCGACTCTTCGGGTCCCGAATGGGTGTGCCAGCCGCTGCTCGCGCCCGGCTGGAGAACGACATTCATGACGTAGAACGCCGTCTCCTCGCCGTTGGTGACGATGGAGATGGGCGTGTTTGTCGTGCCCTTGGCCAGCTCGGTGCGCTGGGAGTCGCCTTCCGACGGTGTGGCCGCGGCCGTGCCGGACACGATGAATGCAGTGCCGATCGCCGCGGCCCCGATCGACACGATGCGTGTGCTTTTCACCATCCCACGATCCTAGGAACGGGATGGCTTGACCGGTGGGTTATTCCGCGTCGTCGGATGCGTCGTCCGTCGCGGCCGAGGCCTCCGGCGACCCGTCCAACACACTGACCGCGATCCCATAGGGAAGGAAGCGCACCTTGCGCGTCGGATCGGTGTTGTTCTTGTTCGCTCGTAGCGCATCGAGTTCGGTGGCGTACACCTCTTCGACGTGCGCCTTGCCGTCCTCGTCGACGGTGTAGATGGCCCACACTCCGTCGCCGGTCTCGCCGGTCGTCTCCGGCTCATGCCGCTGACGCCGCGAGAACTCGTCGAAGAGAACGCCCCATCCTGCCCGCTCACCGGTCATGTCGAAGACCTTGCCGATCGCGTCGCGCAGTCCCTCGCCGGCCTCACGGATTACTCGATCAAAGTCGTCCGGGTCGAACCCGAACGGCCCATTGCTGCTCATCAACCCAGTGTGCCACTAGCCCCAGGGGCTTTGGGGATACACAGGCGCCTGATACGCCGGCGGCTGCTGATATACCGGCGGCTGCTGATATACCGGCGCCTGTTCCGCCGGGCCCGTGTTGGGGACCTGGATCGGCACGGGAACGGGCACGAAGGGCACCCTGATGTAACTCGTCGTCATCGACGGGGTGGTGCTGGTTGTCGTCGTCGTGGTGGTCGTGGTCGGTGACGTGGTCGTGGTGGTCGGCGACGTTGTGGTGGTCGTTCTCGTCGTGGTGATGCGCTCTGTCGTCGTCGGCGTGGGCGACGGTGGAGGTGGTGGCGGGGGCGCCTCGCTGGTGACGGTCGCCTCGGTGGGCGGTGGTGGTGGCGGCGGGCTCGGTGGCGGCGGCTCGGGGCTCTCCTGTTTCGGCGGCGGCGGCGGCTCGGGTTCGGGCTGCTTCGGCGGGTCGACATGTGACTTCTCGGTCGCCTTGGTGCTCTCGCTGTCGCTGGTCAGCGCGTACGCCACGCCGCCGACGGTGACGATCGCGATGACTGCGGCCACCCCGATCACCAGCGCGGCCATGCGGTGCCACGGCCGTCGTGGCGTCTCGGCAATGGGCCCTGTCGCGGGTACGTATTGAACCGCCGGGCGAATGTCGGTGACCGAAAGCTTGTAAGGGTTTTCGCCGGTATACGGGACCGGTTCGTCGCCGCCCTCCTCCTGCGACCATGCCAGCGCGCGGAACGTCGCCGAGCCCGGCTCCTCGGGAAGAGGCCCGTCGAACACTGCCGCGGCGGCGGTCGCGTCGGTGGCGGCGGCCGCGGCGCCCGTCGGTGCATCGGCGTCGGCGGTGACGGTGGAAACTCCGGTCGGTGCGTCGCCGTCGGCGTCGGCGCCGAACGCGGCGAAAAGCGCAGCGCCGACTGCGGCGTTGAGGGCGGGTTGAGGAGTAGTCACCACCGGAAGCCCGCTGTGCTCGGAAAGTCGTTGCGTGACAAGAGGAACGCCGGCACCGCCACCCACGATCGCGATGGCCGCCAGCCCGTTCGGCGCCGCCCCGTTTCGCTCGACCATTTCGTCGAGGGCCGAGATGACGCCGTCCAGCGACGGTCGGATCAGGTCCTGGAGTTCATCGCGGGTGACCCGGATATCGGCGCGGAACCCGGGGAGTTCGATGACCAGTTGTGTCGCGGTGTCCGCGGAGAGCCGCTCCTTGGCCAGCTGGCACTCCTCGCGGAGCTTGGTGAGCGATCCCACCGCCGCGGTGCTCCCCGGATCGACGTCACCGGCGAGGTTGTCCAGAACGTGGCTCAGCAACGCCTGATCGATCAGATCACCGGAGAATTCCGGATAGCGCATCGTCTCGGCGATGGGCTCGAATGACGACGCGGCGTCGGCCAGGGTGATGCTCGTCCCGCTTCCGCCGAAATCGAGCAGAGCGACCAGACCCTTCACTGTGATGCCGTGGTTGGCCTGCAGCGCTGTCAACGCGGCAACGGCGTCGGACACCAGTCGGACCGGTTCACCGGACCGGGCCAGCGTTCGACTGCTTCCCAGCGCGCTTTGCAGGGCCCACACCGTCGACGGCCCCCAGTAGGCGGGAACGGCGATCGCGGTATCGGCCGACGGGCCGCCGCCGACCTGCGCCATCCCTTCCAACGCTGCGACCAGAAGTTCTTCGGCGTGGTAGCTCTTCCCATCGCGGGTGACCAGCGGGACTCGGTCTCCGACGCGCTCGACGAAACCGTTGATGGTCTCGCTGGTGTTCGGCAGGGTCAGCACTGAGCGGCGCGTCACAGGGTGGTTGCCGACACGCGCCGCGACCAGGTTTGTTGTCCCGACAGACAACCCCAAGGGGTCGCTCATGACGGCCCACACGATAGCGCCGTTACGGGCATATCCGGTTTAGACACTCCGTAGGCAACCCGTTTGAACAGCGTTCCGCCAGCATGCTTTTGAGGGGCCTGGTTTCATCATCGTTACGCAGGGTACTGGGACAGCCATGACTTCCTTGTGGCTGGCCGATCGAGCAAATCGTCCTACCCCCGCGAACGCTTTGCTGGAGGCCGACCGCCACGCCGACGTTGTGGTGGTCGGCGCCGGCCTCACAGGACTCGTCACCGCGGTCCTGCTTGCGAGGGCGGGGAAGAGCGTTCTGGTGCTGGAGGCCCTGTTCACGGGTGCGGGAGCGACGGGGAACACCACCGCCAAGATCAGCCTGCTGCAGGGCACGAAGATGTCCAAAATCGTTGCAAAACAGGGGCAGAAGCGCGCACAGCAGTATGCGGAAGGCAATCGCGAAGGCCAGGAGTGGCTGATCCAGCACTGCGAGACCCACGGGCTTTCCGTGCAACGCGAGGACGCCTACACATACGCGCAGTCCGAGAAGGGTGTGCCTGCGGCGCGCGAAGAGTTGGAGGCCTGCAAAGCCGCGGGGCTGGCGGTGGAATGGGCCGACGATGCAGACGTCCCTTTCCCCTTCCACGGCGGCGTCCGCCTCGCCGATCAGGCCCAGTTCGACCCCATGCCGCTTCTCGACAGCTTGGTCGTCGAACTCGACGAGCACGGCGCCCGGCTGGCACAAGGTGTTCGCGTTCAACGTGTTTCGGGTGAGGGCGATGGACTGCGCATGGAGGTGCGTACGGCGGAGGGCGACGAGTTCGCAGTGCACGCCGACCAATGCGTGCTGGCCACGGGCATTCCGATCCTGGACCGCGGTGGGTTCTTCGCCCGGCTGAAGCCCAACCGCTCTTACTGCATGGCATATCGGTTGCCCGGCAACATCACTCGCGGCATGTACCTTTCGGCCGACTCGCCGACGAGGTCGGTGCGTTTCGCTCCGACTGCTGCTGGCGATCGGTTGATCGTCGGCGGCGCTGGACATCCGGTCGGCCACGCCAAGAAGCCTGCCTCGTCGGTCCAGGAACTCGACGCCTGGGCGAAGATGCACTACCCGGGTGCGATGCAGACGCATTACTGGTCGGCACAGGACTACTCGCCGATCGACGAGCTTCCCTATGTCGGCGCCATACTTCCCGGCAACGACAACATCTTCGTCGCAACGGGTTTCGACAAGTGGGGCATGACAAACGGCGTGGCCGCCGCGCTCGCGCTGTCCAGCCGCATCCTCGGCGGCCGGATGGACTGGGCCGAGGCGTTCGCCAGTTGGAGTCCCCACGAGCTGTCCGGGATTCCGAAGGCCATGCAGAACAACCTCGAAGTCGGGCTGTATCTGGCCAGGGGCTGGATCACACCGGTGACCCGGTGGGGCGACCGCACACCCGGCGACGGTGGTGTTGTCAGCGGACCGCCATGGCAACTCGAGGGCCGCAGCATCGTCAATGGCGTGGAACGACGCGTGTCACCGGTCTGCCCGCACCTCGGGGGCATCGTGAACTGGAACGACGCGGACGAATCGTGGGAGTGCCCGTTACACGGATCCCGATTTGCACCCGACGGAAAGCTGCTGGAAGGTCCTGCAACCAGGGATCTCACTGCGGCTCAGTAGAATCCCCGCATGGGTGATATCGACGAGATCAAACGGGTGAAGTACCGCTATCTGCGGGCGCTGGACACCAAGCACTGGGACGACTTCGCGGACACGCTCACCGAGGACATCGTCGGTGACTACGGGAGCTCACTGGGCGAGGAGCACCACTTCACCGACCGTGAGTCGCTCGTCGAGTTCATGCGATCGGCGATGCCCGCCAATGTCTTGACCGAGCACCGGGTGACACATCCCGAGATCGACGTCGACGGCGACGAAGCCAGCGGGATCTGGTACCTGCAGGACCGCGTCGTCGTGCCGGAATTCGATTTCATGCTCTACGGCGCGGCGTTCTACCACGACCGCTACCGGCGCACCCCGGACGGCTGGCGAATCAGCGCCACCGGGTACAAGCGCACTTACGAGATCAACATGTCCACCGAGTCGATCACCAAGTTCAAGGTGAAACCCGGTGACGCACTGAACATTTGACTACGTCTTGGTGACGGCGATCAGCGCGCCCGGCTGCAGCCAGTGGATGATGTCGACAAGGGCGCCGTCCTCGATCGCCACGCATCCCGCGGTCGGGCCGCCGTCGGTGGCGTGCAGGAAGAAGGCGCCGCCGTTGCCGGGGACTCGCTCTTTGTTGACGCCCATCACCACGGCATGCACGTACTGCGGGATGTCGAGGTTCTCGGTGCCACTGGCCGGATTGGTGTTGAACGGGCATTGTGCCTTCTTGCATACCTGCATGGTGTTGTAGGTCGGACTCTTCATGTCACCGTCCCACCAGTGGTCGGGACCGACCTGCACATATTGCAGGCCGCCGCCGGGATTCGGCGCGGTGCCGAAGGCGAAGTCGAGCGTGAAGATGCCCATCGGAGTCTTCGCCTGGCCGTCATGGGTTTCCGGGGCCATACCGTTGGAGCCGACGAACGCGGGGATGCCCGCCCGCACCACTTGCCATCCCGCCGCGGTGCGTTGAAAGACATCGACTTTCGCCGACGAACCACCATCGCCTGTGACGGAGACGACCTGGGTCGCGTCGCCGACCTTCGGGGCGAACCACGGCGTGTAATCGGCGTGGCTGACCTGCGCGCAAACGGCTCCGACTCCGAAAGTCAGCATCGCTATCAGCGGACCCAGCCATCGGCGCACGCGCCCATGGTTGCACACCACGTGCGGGTTGAGCCGCTGGCAGGCTGGGTAAGTTTGCGTCATGCGACTTCGGCGTAAACCGCAGGGCCTAGTCGGCCTGACGCAGATCGGACAGGGGTTGGGCACCCTGGATCGCGAGGTTTTCGAGGCGGTAGCCGAATCGCCGAGCCCACTGCTTGACGCCACGATGCCCCGGCTGAGCTGGGCTGCCGATCACTCCAAACTGTGGTTTGTCATTGCCGCAGCACTGATCGCGACGCGACACAAGGCGACCGCACGAGGCGCCATGCGCGGAGTCGTCAGCCTGGCGCTGACCAGCCTGGTCACCAACCAGTTCGCGAAACGTGTCTGGAAGCGACCGCGACCCAGCCGGAGCTTGGTGCCGTTGGCCCGACAGAGCAGGCACTTCCCGACGTCGAACTCGCTGCCGTCCGGACACTCCGCAAGCGCCGCGGCTTTCGCCGTCGGGGTAGGGCTGGAAAGCCCGCCCGTCGGGCTTGGTCTCGCACTGCTCGCCGGTCTGGTCGGCCTGTCCCGCGTGGTCGTCGGCGCGCACTACCCGGGCGACGTATTCGCCGGCTTCGGCATCGGCGCGGGCATCGCGGTGCTCGGAGGCCGAATAGTCCCCCCGGTCGTTCCGACGAAGATTCCCACCGCCGACCCGCTGCGGGTGGACACGCCACCGCGGCCCGACGGTGCAGGCGTGGTGCTGGTGATCAATCCGGCATCGGGCAGCGGCACCGGGGCGCGCGTCGTCGAAGAAGTTCGCGACGCATTGCCTGCCGCGGAGGTCGTCGAGCTCGGCGAGGGCGATGACATCGAGGCGGCGTTGCGGGAGGCGGCCGGGCGCGCCGAGGTGCTTGCCGTCGGCGGCGGCGACGGCACCGTGTCGTGCGCGGCGGGCGTCGCGGTGGAAAGCGGCCTGCCCCTTGCGGTGTTCCCCGGCGGGACCTTCAACCACTTCGCCAAGGACATCGACTGCGACACCGTCGCCAAGACGGTCGATGCGATTCGCTGTGGCATCGTCTCCTGCGTTGATCTGTTGTGCCTCAACGAGAAACAGATCGTCGTCAACACGGCCAGCATCGGTGCTTACCCGAGATTCGTCCGGACGAGGGAGAGGCTCGAGCACAAGATCGGCAAGCCGCTCGCGGGTATGTACGCCATGTTCCACACACTTCGGCGCGACGAGCCGATACGCATCTCCTACGACAACAAGACGCTGCAGACTTCGCTGTTCTTTCTTGGCAATTCGACATATCTGCCGTCGGGTTTCGCGCCGTCGCGACGCACGAGGATGGACGACGGGCTCATCGACGTCCGAATTCTGGAGACCGGCCGCCGCTTCAGCAGGCTGCGGATCGTCAGTTCGCTGGCGCTGGGCCGGTTGGTGCGCAGCCCGCTGTACCACGAGATGCGGGTGCCCGAGTTCGCGTTCAAAGCCGTCGACGGACCTACCGTGCTGGCCCTCGACGGTGAGGTCGGCACCAGGTGCACGGAGGCGAGCTTCAGCGTGAACTACCGGGCGCTGCCGGTGTTTCGTCCGCTGCCGTGACCGGCGCCACCGGGGGCACCAACAGAGTGCACACGACGTACCACGCGTAACCCAACGCCCACCCGGCGAGCACATCGGAGACGTAGTGCACGTTGAGCACCACCCTGCCGACGCCGATCGCCACGACGATGACCGCGCCGAGCACGATCAGCAGGCCTCGCAGCCGAGGCCGCACGATCGGCAGCACGAGAGTCGACAAGGCCAGCACGCCGACCATCACACCGAGGGCGTGGCCCGATGGAAAGGACATCGACGACGCACTGACGAATGCTTCGTGCGGTCGCGCCCGATGGGCGGCGGTCTTGGCGGCCTCGGTGACGAGCCCGCTGAGCTCGACCGAGATCACCAGGAACATCGCCGCCCGCAGGTTGCGCCGCGCCAGCGCGACCACGATCACGATCAGCGCGACCAGGCGAAACGTGACCGGCCCCAGGACGTTGCAGAACATATCCCAGAACCTGACCCAGCCGGGGTGCGCGAGGCCGAAGGAGTGCGATCGGTCGAGGGCAAATTTGTCGATGGCGTGCAGCCAATGCCACTGCTGCGCGAAGCCGACCCACAGCAGCGCATAGAGGGTGAGCGCCAGCGCTGCCAGGCCGACGGCACGAGCCTTCCGCGCTGTCATGCACTAGACGCTACGGTGCCAATATGGCTGTGTTTGTGCGCAAGCTACTCCGCATCGGTGGCCTGCCCGAGGCGCTACGCGCCGAGGTCGAGGCCGAAGGCGTGCTCTACCTGGCCGAGTATGTGCCGGTCACGCGCCGGTTCAGCGGATCCGTGCCCGGCAAGAAGGCCAAGGGAGACTTCTCCAGCTACGTCGGGTCGTTGGCGATCACCCCGCAGCGGGTGCTCGGCACGTTGTCGTCGGTGCCCAAGCTCGCCGGACGCACCATAGACCAGCGCTGGGACGTGCCGCAGACCGGAGCCGTCAAGGCCGACATCTCGAACGGCGGCCTGCACATCGAGGTCGACATCGCCGAGGTCGACCCGAGGTTCAAGGGCCATCTCTCGCTGAACTACAAGGCCGCGATATCCGACGACGTTCTGGCCCAGTTGCCGCGCACGTCGCTTGCCTTCGACGTGCCACCCGAGTACGTCCTGCGCGCCGTCGGCGTCCCCGAGAGGGACTGACCGTGGACGCCAGGGCGCTCGTCGAGAAGTTCGTCGACGCATTTGGCGATGGACGGCTGCAGGATGCACTGGGCCTGCTGCACGACGAGTTCGTCGTCCACGCCGCGGGAGACGTGCCGTACAGCGGCGATTATCGAGGTGCCGAAGGCTTTTCCGAGCTGATCGCGAAAATCATGGCGGTCCTCGAGCTCACGCCGAGTCCGGACATGCAGTACATCGCGGATGGCGACAAGGTCGTGCTCTACTACCGCCTGACCTTCACCTCACGCACCTCCGGTAACAGCGTCGAGATGGACGTGTCAGAGGTATTCACTGTGGGCGACGGACTGATCGCGGGACTCGACGTGTACTACAAGAACCCGTCGGCGGTCTCAGCTCTACTCGAAGTAGCGAGCTAGACGGGTGGCAGGGTGGGGCCTCCTTCACATCTGATCGTGGGTTGCCGTCAGGAAGTAGGTCCTGGCCGGTAGTGCCGCAGATTTGGGAGGACACAGTGACATATCAGCGTACGAGTTGGGGTTGGATGTGCACGCGCGCTCGGTGTTTGGGCGTGCGTTGGATGGTGAGACGGGCGAGGTCGTTGAGCGGCGCCGGTGGGCGTGGTCATCTTTCCCGATGGAGTCACCGACGCAGGCAAGCGTTTGACCGAGCGACCCGCGCCTGTTCTCTGAGGAAACACGTTGCAGCACAACATGTTTACCCTCGGTCCTAGACCAGCGAACCGCTCACGCTGAAAGTCCCGGCCGCGACGACGGCTGTGACCGCCGCTTCACCCTGCCCTTGACAAACCAGCACTCGATATCAGAAGGGTGGCGGGTCTGCGACGTTGAGCGCGCGTTCGGTCTTGATGTGGGCTGCTTGGTCGGCGGTGCGAGTGCGGTGTCGGCGGGGCATCATCAGCGCGCGTGTCGGTGGCGCTGTCTGGGTTGGTGGCGGTAGGTCGAGTTCTGCGGTGGTGACATCCCAGCCCGGGAAGAAGATTCTGCTGCCCG
>JBKPSU010000180.1:0-15214 GCA_046735135.1 Actinomycetota bacterium | reverse complement strand
TGCTCGGCGGCGTCCGCGCCGTCGGCCCGCTCGCATCTCCGGACGACTCGCACGCAGTCGTCGAGTGGGCCGGCCAACCAGGCCTCCCCCAGGTACGGAAAATGATCGCCGACCGGCTACCGTTCGGCGTGGTCGAGATGAAAACCGCATGGGTCACCGACGACCGCGGCCGCAACAAGCAGCTCACCACGTCGCTGGCCCGCACCGGCTGCCAGGTGTTGGCACTGCTCGGAGTCCAGTTCTGCATGGCCACCTGCGCACAGCACGTCCTCGAACGCTGGCAGTCGTCGGGTGGTGTCGTCGCCCCCATCCGATCCACACCGTATCCGGATGACCGCTACCGCACCAAGATGATGTGGTGGGACCGACTCACCGTGGCCGGCTGCGCCACACCCAGCCAAACCGCCAAGATCGTCGCTGAGATGGAGGACATCCGCCGGCGTCTGCACAACACCAACCGCCATGCCCCGGTGGGGAGTTGAGGATGTTCACCGAAACACCATGGGACGACGAGGTCGACGTCTTGTGCATCGGCACCGAAGGTGGCGTGCTGGCCGCAGGCATTGCCGCCGCGAGCGCCGGTCTCGATGTATACCTGGGCATCACGGAGCCGACTGACGGCGACGCCGATCTGGCCGCCTCACTGAGTTACGGCGGCGGAGATAGGGCGACGACGAAGCACCTCGCCGGTTTCGACTACGCGTTCGGAAAAAAGAAGAGCGCAACGACCAGGTGGCCGGTGCGCACAGTCGAAGACATCCCGCCGACGCCCCGCGCGCGCAACCGCGGTTCGATCGAACCGTTCTTCGGCGCGGCGCTCGAACAGTGGGCGCACCGGTGCGCCGCCGCGCCCAACAGCGTGCTCTACGACCGAGTGCGCGACCGTCAGATGACCGAAATGCGTTGCAGTGCACAAGGCGAGAAGATCGAGGCGGCGGTCGTCGGATCGCTTCACCTGAGCCCGGATCTGCCCGCCGTGTCGTTGATAACGTGGCTGAAAAGCCGAGCGGTCACCGTTGGGCTGCAACCGCACACCGGCGTGCGGTTGGTCAGACTGATTTTCGAATACGGCCTCGTCGGTGCGCTGCTCGACACGCCGGGCGGGGTAACGGCGGTGCGTGCCAACAATAATCTCATCATCGGTGTTGGAGATCCGGTGACGATGCGCACGCAACCGCTCATCAGCGGCACCGTACCGATGACCGCTCGGGTATGCCTGGTCAGCAAGGCGGCCAGCCGACTCGGCGAACTCGAGATCGTCACCGCGGCGGGAGACGAGCACGACCTTTCGTTCGTCGACGAGCCGGGAGGCCGAACTCGAGCTCGCGGCGAGCGGGCTCTGAATTACCGCGGGGTTAGGACTACTACCATCGGCTGAGCTGGCACCTCGCGGTGTAGGGTCCACTCGACTCCGAAACCACTTGCCCGTCGACCAAAATCTGGCAGTGCGGATTCGGCGGCGCCTGCCCGCCGTGGGCGGCTGCACTCGCGTCTATCGTCGCCCATTGCGCGTCGGCGAGCGTGGTGGTGAACTCCCAGGGCGTGGGAACGTCTTCCTTCTTCAGAAACGCGTACGGATCGGCGTTGTACGCGTCCTTGCTCGGCGGTTGAGCCGTCAGGTAGTTGACGTTGAAAGTCACGCCGGTGTCCGACGTGAGCGTGTATTTGACGTTTCCGGTAGGCGGCGCCGGCTGCTCTGGATCAGCGTTTCCAGTTGCACTACTCGCCGCAACCAACACGGCTGCCAACATAGACGCCGCCCCGACCCTCATTGTCGCTGTTCGCATGCCAGTCACATCGCCCGAGGCTACCGGACCGTTACATGAGCAAACAATTTCAAACCCCGAGTGCTCCAGCGATCGAGCGCACAATGGTGAACCTTCCGGCGATGTGGTACGTCTTGCTCTCGTGAGCCAGCCCGCAAAAAAGCCGCTGAGCTGGGGTGAAACGCCCCTGACCCGGCGCTCGATTCTCATCGGTCTCGGCGCCGTCGGCGCCTTCCTGGTCGTCGATCTCGGCGCCGTCGCGTACGTCAATAACTGGATCGGCGCGGGGAGGGACCTGACCCGCAAGACGTTCATCGACGGCTTCGCCACCGTGTTCGGTGTGCATCCCGGGTTCAGAAAGAATCACGCCAAGGGCGTCGCGGTCACCGGCTACTTCGACAGCAACGGAAACGGTCGAGAGCTGTCCCGGGCGACGGTGTTCCAACAGGGCAGGACGCCGGTAACGGGACGTTTCTCGCTGACCGGAGGAAACCCGGACGTCGACGACACCCCTGCCGCGGCCCGTGGCCTCGGCCTTGCGTTCGCGTTCCCCGACGGCACGCAGTGGCGCGCCGCGATGCTGAATCTCCCTGTATTTCCCGATAATTCGGCGCAAGGCTTTTACGATCGCCTGCTCGCGTCGAAGGTGGTCCCGTCGACCGGCAAGCCCGATCCCGCCGTGATGTCTGCGTTTCTAACCGCTCATCCCGAGACTGCGGCGGCGATGGCGGTGGTGAAGGCACACCCGCCGACACCCGGCTTCGCCGACAGCACCTATCGGGGCCTGAACACCTTCTACTTCGTCAACGACGCCGGTGTGCGGACACCGGTTCGGTGGTCGTTCGTCCCTGAGCAACAGGCGCTTCCGGCGCACCACGACGGCAACAACGCCTTGTTCGACGCCCTGGTGCGACAGGTGCACGGCGGTCCGCTGACGTGGCGGCTGATGCTGATGGTCGGGTCGAAGGACGATCCGGTGCGTGACCCGACGTTGCAGTGGCCCAGCGACAGGCGCACCGTCGACGCCGGGACGCTGACACTGACGAACATCGAAACCGAGGCCGCGGGCAACGGCCGCGACATCAACTTCGACCCGCTCGTTCTTCCGGACGGCATCGAACCGTCCGACGACCCATTGCTCAGTGCGCGATCGGCGGTGTACGCCGCGTCCTTCCGCGCCCGCACCGGCGAACCGAAAACACCATCGGCCGTTGAGGTCGACGAGGTGTCGTCATGACGGAACGGACGGGCCGCTACCCGGTGCGCACTCGCATCCTGCACTGGCTCACCGCGATTTTGATCTTCACCACGCTGCTCATCGGGTTCAACATGGTGAACTCGATCGGCTCATACGCCTGGCTGGTCGGTGCGCACATGACACTGGGTGTGGCGATCCTCGCGATTGTCGTTGTGCGGGTTGCCAATCGGTTCACCCACCGCGTGCCCACGCTGCCGAAGACTGTTGGGGGCGTCGAGCGGATCCTCGTCGTGGGTTCGGAACTCACCTTGTACGCGATGGTGCTGGCACAGCCTCTGATCGGCTGGGCGATGGTGTCGGCGTCGGGCCGTCCTGTGGTGGTGGTCGGATCCGTGCGGCTGCCAAGGATCGCGCCGTTCAACGACGACCTGTACTTCGTGCTCCGCCAAACCCACTCAGTGCTCGCCTACCTGTTGGTGGCCGTGATAGCCGCGCACGTCTCGGCGGTTCTGCTGCACACCCTCACCCTGCGCGACAGGATGCTTTCGCGGATGACGTTCTGAGCGGATGCCCAATGGCAGACTGCCTGCCATGAGCGCGCCGACCGAGCCCCGGATCATCGCCGATACGGGCGGACTCCTGGTCACCGACGACGGCCGACGGGTGCTGGTCATCGACCGGTGCACGGGGCCGCTGACGACATTCGCGTTCGTCTTTGGCGTGATCACGTTCGTCGTCGGCGGATTCGGACTTGTCGCGCTCGTTGCGAACATGCCGTCGCGCGCGCTGGGTGCGGCGTTCATTGCTGTCGGCCTCGCGTTCGCCATGCTGACCGTCATCGCGGTTCGCAAGATCCGGGCGCGGCGCAGCCAGCCGCTGCACCAATGCCGTCCGGTGGCCGTCATCGACCGCAAGCTCGGTCTGTTCAGCTACCGGGGCGGTGCGCTGGTTCAGCTCGACCAGGTGCGCTTCGCGCGCAGACTGCAGGTCGGCTCGAGCTCACCTCAGCCTCTTCCCAGCCGGGACAGCACTTCGGGCAGCACCGCATCGGCCGCGACGTCGACCTGCTCACCTGTCGACAAGTCCTTCACGCCGACGGTGCCCGCTTCGATGTCGCGGTCGCCTGCCACCACCGCGATCGACGCTCCCGACCGGTCCGCGGCACGCATCGCACCCTTCATCCCGCGGTCTCCGTATGCGAGATCCACCCGCACCCCCGCCGCCCGTAGCCGGCCCGCCAGCACCGCCAACTCCAACTTGGCCTGCTCGCCGAGCGGCACGCCGAACACCTCGACGCGTGCCACGTCGCCGACGGTCTTGCCTTCCGCTTCGAGTGCCAGCAGAGTGCGGTCAACACCGAGCCCGAACCCGATGCCGGACAGGTCTTTCCCGCCGAGCTGCCGCATCAGCCCGTCGTAGCGGCCGCCGCCACCGATGCCGGACTGCGCGCCGAGCCCGTCGTGGACGAACTCGAACGTTGTCTTGGTGTAGTAGTCCAGGCCGCGCACCATCCGCGGGTTGAGCACATACGGCACCCCCAGCGCATCGAGATGCGCAAGCACGGTGTCGAAGTGCTGCTTGGCCGAATCGGACAGGTGGTCGAGCATCACCGGGGCGTCGGCCGTCATCTCTTTGATGTGCGGCCGCTTGTCGTCGAGTACCCGAAGCGGGTTGATCTCGGCACGACGGCGCGTCTCGTCGTCGAGATCGAGCTTGAACAGGAAGTCCTGCAACAGTTCCCGGTACTGCGGCCGGCAGCTGTCATCACCGAGCGAGGTGACCTCGAGCCGGAACCCATCCAGCCCCAGCGACCGGAAGCCGGCGTCGGCGACCGCGATTACCTCCGCGTCCAGCATCGGATCGTCGACCCCGATCGCCTCGATGCCGACCTGTTGCAGCTGGCGGTAGCGGCCGGCCTGCGGCCGCTCGTAGCGGAAGAACGGACCCGCGTAGCAGAGCTTGACGGGCAGCGGGCCGCGGTCGAGGCCGTGTTCGATCGCCGCCCGGATCACGCCCGCAGTGCCCTCAGGGCGCAGCGTCACCGAGCGGTCGCCGCGATCGGCGAACGTGTACATCTCCTTGCTGACCACATCCGTCGACTCGCCCACCCCGCGGGCGAACAGCGCGGTGTCCTCGAAGATGGGCAGCTCGATGTCGGCGTAGCCGGCCCGGCGCGCGGCCTCCAGCAGTCCGCCGCGCACGGCGACGAACCGCGTCGACTCCGGCGGCAGGTAGTCGGGCACGCCCTTGGGTGCCTGAAATGAGGTCATGCGGACGTGAGGAGCAGGAGGGTTCACAAAGTCAAACCTTCGAGGAATGGGTTGGCGCGGCGCTCGAATCCGATGGTGGACTTTTCGCCGTGCCCCGGTAGTACCACGGTGTCGTCGTCGAGCACCATCAGTTTTGTCACGATCGACCCCAGCAGGTCGCGCCCGCTGCCGCCAGGCAGGTCGGTGCGGCCGACGGACTGGCGGAACAAGGTGTCCCCGGTGAAGACGATCTCGGAGCCATCCCCGTCAACCCGGAAAACCACCGAACCGCGGGTGTGCCCCGGCGTGTGGTCGACTGTCACCACCGTGTCGCCGAGGTCGACCTTGTCGCCGTCGCGGTCCAGCTCGATCACCTGCTTGGGCTCGCGGAACAGCGCGCCGAACGCGATCTGGCCGATGCGCGGCCCGAACCCCTTGATCGGGTCGGACAGCATGAACCGGTCCTCGGGGTGGATATACGCCGGGCAGCCGTACGTGTCGGCGACCTTCTGCGCCGACCAGATGTGGTCGATGTGCCCGTGGGTCAGCAGCACCGCGGCGGGCGTCAGGCGGTTCTCGTCCAGGATCCGGCGCAGCTGGCCCATCGCCCGCTGTCCCGGGTCGACGACGATGGCGTCGGCTCCGGCGCGCTGCGCCAGCACGTAGCAGTTGCAGGCCAGCATGCCTGCCGGGAATCCGGTGATAAACACGACGCCTATTTTCCCATCCCGGCGCGGGCCGGGGCCTCTTGGTCTGCGCTCAGCTACTGCTGGCACACTCGTTGCGGATTGACGGGGACATGAGGAGGACGACGGCGGTGCCGACCAACGAACAGCGGCGGGCGACAGCGAAGCGCAAACTCGAGCGACAGCTGGAGCGACGGGAAGCACAGGCACGCAGGCGCCGTCTCTACACCATCATCGGCTCCGTCGTGGCGGCGATCGTCGTGGTCGCGGCGGTCATCGGGGTCGTCGTATTCACCCACCACAAGTCGAACAACACGACCGCTGCGGCAAGCAGCGCCGCACCGAGCTCGTCGGCGGAGCCGACCGAACCGGCCGCAGCAGGCACCGGTCAGTTGCCCGCGTTCAAACCACCGGCCGATCTGGGCGCCAACTGCCAATATCCGGCGTCGACGGAGCCGGCCAGCAAGCCGAACAATCCGCCGCGCACCGGCAAGGTGCCGACCGATCCCGCGCAGGTCAGCGTCAGCATGACGACGAACCAGGGCAACATCGGCATCCAGCTCGACAACGCCAAATCGCCGTGCACCGTCAACAGCTTCGCCAGCCTGGCCCAGCAGAACTGGTTCAACGGCACCGCCTGTCATCGGCTGACCACCAGCCCGGAACTGTCGGTTCTGCAGTGCGGAGACCCGACGGGTTCCGGCAGCGGCGGGCCGGGTTACCAGTTCGCCAACGAGTACCCCACGAATCAATACCAGCCGGACGATCCGCAGCTGCAGAATCCGGTGACGTACCCGCGCGGCACGCTGGCCATGGCCAACGCCGGGCCCGGCACCAACGGCAGCCAGTTCTTCCTCGTCTACAAGGACTCGCAGCTGCCACCGAACTACACCGCGTTCGGCAAGATCGACGAAACCGGCCTTGCGACGCTCGACAAGATCGCCGCAGCCGGCGTGGCAGGCGGCGGTCAGGATGGAAAGCCCGCGCTCGACGTTCAGGTCAAGTCCATCGGACTGGACTGACACCGTGACGACGCCTGTGCCGCCGCCGCCACCGTACGGCGGTTATCCGCCGCTGTACGACCCGTACGCCTACCCACGGCCCCTGCCGACCAATGGCATGGCGATCGCGTCGCTGATCTGTGCCTTCCTGTTCGCGCCGCTGGGCATCATCTTCGGGCACATCTCGCTGTCGCAGATCAAGAAGACCGGCGAGGACGGCCACGGCCTTGCCATCGCGGGCCTGGTGATCGGCTACCTGATCACCATCGGCAGCATCTTCGTGCTGCTCGGGATGATGCTGTTCGCAATCGTCTTCGCGCGCAGCGTGAACGAGCACATGAACGAGTTGAACTCCGGACCCAACTACACCGCGGCGCCGGCGACGCCGGGTAACTCGCTTCCCGATTTCGACCCGCCCGCCAACCTCGGCGCCAACTGCGCATACCCGTCCACCACCGAACCGGCCAGCAAGCCCAATAAGCCACCTCGTTCGGGCCGGGTGCCGACGGATCCGGCTCGGGTCAGCGTCGGCATGACCACCAGCCAGGGCAATGTCGGCCTGCAGCTCGACAACGGCAAGGCGCCGTGCACCGTCAACAGCTTCGCCAGCCTGGCGCAGCAGGGCTACTTCGACGGCACGACGTGTCACCGGCTGACCACGTCGTCGCAACTAGGCGTGCTGCAATGCGGCGACCCGTCCGGAACGGGAACGGGCGGACCCGGCTACCGCTTCGCCAACGAATACCCCACCAACCAGTACCGCCTCGCCGACCCTGCGCTGCAGACGCCGCTGGTGTATCCGCGCGGCACGGTGGCGATGGCCAATGCGGGATCGGGCACCAACGGCAGCCAGTTTTTCCTCGTCTTCGCCGATTCGATGCTGCAGCCGACCTACACCGCGTTCGGCAAGATCGACGCAACGGGGCTCGCGACGCTGGACAAGATCGCGGCCGCGGGGGTCGACGGTGGCAGCGATGACGGCAAGCCCGCGCAGGCCGTGACCATTGAGTCGGTACGGCTGGACTAAAGCGTTCTGTCAGCGGCTAAGCGGCACTCGTGACGCGGTAGACGTCGTAAACGCCTTCCACATTGCGCACCACGTTGAGCACGTGACCCAGGTGCTTGGGGTCGCCCATCTCGAAAGTGAAGCGGCTGATCGCAACCCGGTCGTTCGACGTCGTCACCGACGCCGACAGGATGTTGACCTTCTCGTCGGCCAGCACCCGCGTGACATCCGACAGCAGCCGGTGCCGGTCCAGCGCCTCGACCTGGATGGCGACCAAGAACACCGACGACGGCGACGGCGCCCACTTCACATCGATGATCCGTTCGGCCTGCTCCTGCAACGACGACGCATTCGTGCAGTCGGTGCGGTGCACGCTCACTCCGCCGCCGCGGGTGACGAAGCCCATGATGTTGTCCCCCGGCACCGGCGTGCAGCACTTGGCCAGCTTGGCCAACACGCCGGGCGCACCGGGCACCGACACACCGACGTCGTCGGTGGTGCGCTGGCGCACCGGCATGGTGGCAGGGGTGGACCGCTCCGCCAGCTCATCGGCGGCCTCGTCGTCGCCACCGAGCTGGGCCACCAGCCGCTGTACGACGTGCCGCGCCGACACATGCCCCTCGCCGACGGCGGTATAGAGAGCTGAAACGTCGGCGTATCGCAGTTCGCGCGCGAGCGCCGCCATCGACTCGGCATTCATCAAGCGCTGCAACGGAAGCCCGCCACGACGCACTTCCCTGCCAATGGCGTCCTTGCCGGATTCCAGCGCCTCCTCACGACGCTCTTTGGCGAACCACTGCCGGATCTTGGCCTTGGCCCGCGGCGACACCACGAACTGCTGCCAGTCCCGCGACGGCCCCGCATTGAGCGCCTTCGACGTGAAAACCTCGACGACTTCGCCGTTTTCCAGCTTGCGCTCCAGGGCGACCAGCCTGCCGTTGACCCGCGCGCCGATGCAGCGGTGGCCGACCTCGGTGTGCACGGCGTACGCGAAGTCCACCGGCGTCGATCCGGTCGGCAGGGTGATCACGTCGCCCTTCGGCGTGAACACGAAGATCTCCTGCACCGCAAGGTCGTAGCGCAGGGACTCGAGGAACTCGCCGGGGTCGGCGGCCTCCCGCTGCCAGTCGAGCAGCTGGCGCATCCAGGCCATCTCGTCGATCTCGGCTGCAGCCGATCCCGCGGGTAATCCGTTGCGGCCCTTGGCTTCCTTGTACCGCCAGTGCGCCGCGATGCCGTATTCGGCGGTGTTGTGCATGTCGTTGGTGCGGATCTGCACCTCAAGCGGCTTGCCCTCCGGCCCGACGACGGTGGTGTGCAGCGACTGGTACACGCCGTAGCGGGGCTGGGCGATGTAGTCCTTGAACCGCCCGGCCATCGGCTGCCACAGCGAATGCACAACGCCCACAGCGGCATAGCAGTCGCGGATCTCGTCGCACTGGATCCGAATGCCGACGAGGTCGTGGATGTCGTCGAAGTCGCGGCCCTTGACGATCATCTTCTGGTAGATCGACCAGTAGTGCTTCGGCCTGCCCTCCACGATGGCGGTGATCTTCGACTTCGCCAGCGTGGCATTGATTTCGGAGCGCACCTTGGCCAGGTAGGTGTCCCGCGACGGCGCCCTGTCGGCGACCAGCCGGACGATCTCCTCGTACTTCTTCGGGTGCAGGATGGCGAACGCCAGATCTTCCAATTCCCACTTGACGGTCGCCATGCCCAGTCGATGTGCCAGTGGTGCAATGACTTCCAGCGTCTCGCGGGCCTTGCGGGCCTGTTTCTCCGGTGGCAGGAACCGCATGGTGCGCATGTTGTGCAGCCGGTCGGCGACCTTGATCACCAGCACCCGTGGGTCGCGGGCCATCGCGATGATCATCTTGCGGATCGTCTCACCTTCGGCGGCGGTGCCGAGCACGACCCGGTCCAGTTTGGTGACGCCGTCGACGAGATGACCGACCTCGTCGCCGAACTCCGCCGTCAAAGCCTCCAGCGTGTATCCGGTGTCCTCAACGGTGTCGTGCAGCAGCGCGGCCACCAGTGTCGTGGTGTCCATGCCGAGCTCGGCCAAGATGTTGGCCACCGCCAGCGGGTGGGTGATGTACGGGTCCCCCGACCGGCGCATCTGGTCGGCGTGCCGCTTCTCGGCGACCTCGTAGGCCCGCTGCAGCAGCGCGAGGTCGGCTTTGGGGAAGAACTCGCGATGTACCGCGACGAGCGGCTCGAGCACCGGGTTGACGGCGCTGCGCTGAGACGTCATCCGGCGGGCCAGCCGGGCCCTCACCCGCCGCGAGGTGGAGGTCTTGGCGGTGTCCTGCGCAGGCATCGGGGCGGTCTCAGGACCCTCGCTCGGCACAGGGGGTGACTGCACGGCCTGACCCGTGCCCTGCTCGTCAGCCATCGTCACCTCCTCACGCAAGACTTCGAGGATACTTCGAGGATATCGCCTCAGATGATGTGCAAGCTGCTGACGGGCAGTGGTTCGAGCAGCTCGCGGCCGCCGAGGGCGCCCAATTCGAGCACAACGGCGGCGCCGGTGACGTTCGCGCCCGCCCTGGTCAGCAACCGCGACGTGGCCGCGAGGGTGCCGCCGGTGGCCAGCACGTCGTCGATGATCACGATGTTTCGCCCGGTCAGTTCCAGGCCGGCGGCCGGCACCTCGAGCGTCGCCGTTCCGTATTCCAGGTCGTAGGTTTCGCTGAACACAGGCGGTGGCAGTTTGCCCGCCTTGCGCACGGCGAGCACCCCGATGCCGAGCTTGTTGGCGACGGCGCCGCCGACGAGGAATCCCCTGGCGTCGATGCCTGCGACCAGTTCGGCGCCGGCGACCAACTCGGCGAGCGCCGCCGTCACGACGGCCAGGCCGTGCGGATCGGCGAGTACCGGCGTCAGATCCTTGAACTGAATGCCCGGCTCGGGAAAGTCGGCGACCTCGCGGGTCAGCGACTCGATGACGGCGGTGACCTCGCTCATGCCTCGACTCCCACTCGCTCCGGTCCTCGCTTCGCTGCGATCCTCACTCGCGCCGCCTTCGGTGTGTCACTTCTTCAGCACCCACCTGTCCATGTTCCAGCCCGCGCCCCACCGTGTCGGATTGCTACTCACGGCATACATCTTCTTCGAAGTGATCAGGGTGCGCTGCTGGCGGTAGAGCGGCAGCGTCGGGATATCGGCCCACAGGACCGGCCCGGCGTCCCCAAGCAACCGCGCCACCTCCTTCGGGTCGGCTGTCACCGCCAGTGTGTCGATGATGCCGTCGATGCGCGGGTTCGTGTAACCGGAGAGGTTGTTGCCGTTACCGGTGTGCAGGTCGTAGGCGTCCATCGCCGACGATCCGGTCGAACCGCTTCCTGTCGCTCCGCCGGTGCTGGCGAGCAGGACGTCGATCTCGTTGTTGCGCAGTGTCAACGGTCCGGTGGTCTCGGAGGCGGCATCTTGCACCGTGATACCGGCGGGCGCGCAGGACTTGGCGATCGCGCCCGCGGTCGCAGCCAGCCGCGCGTTGGGGGTCTGATAGCCGAGCCGCACCGTCAGCGGGTGATTTCCCAGCGCGTCGCGCGCCGCATCGGGATTCGAGGCGATGAACCCTTCGGCGCCCACCGCTTCACCGCTGCCGACCGCTTCCTCCGTCACCGGGTTGAGCCGCGTGTTGGCGATCGGCACCTCGGCGTTGCGGGCGATCACGTCGCGCGGCGTGCACAGCGCCAGCGCACGGCGCGCAGGCGGGGCCGCAAGCGGTCCCTGCGCGGAGAAGATCAGCTGCTCGATTCCCGCCGACGGCGAATCGGTCTGGGTGTAGTCGTTGGGCATGTTCAGCACACCCGACGATCCGGCGGCCACGTCGACGACGTCCACCGCGCCGTTGTTGAGGCGGTCCTGCACATCGGCGCCCCGCGGCCTGACGACGATCTTGTTGGTGACCGGCTTTGCGCCCCACCACTTGTCGTTGGCCACCAGAACCACCGCGCCGTCGTTGCCAACCGAGTCCAGCTTGTAGGGACCCGACGAAGGAAAACTCTTCACGTCGAGGTCGGGCTTGAGGTTCCAGGTCTCGTTCCACGCCCGGGCGATGCGGTCGATGCTCGGGCCGTCGTTGTTGAGGATTGCCGACGTGACATCCAGGCCGAGCTCGTCGGAGAGGACGTGCGCAGGCATCATCGACGTGGCCGCGAACAGCTGTCCGAAGTCGACGAGGGCGCGATCGGGAGCAAACGACACCCGCGCTCGCTTCTGGCCGGGAGCGCAGTCCACGGCGGCGATGTCGCGGTAGCCGGCCTGGTTCGCCGCGTCGAAGCCGGGAAACCGGCCGGAATGCGACGCCCAGGCCAACACGATGTCGTCGCAGGTCACGGGCTTTCCGTCGGAATACACCGCCTTGTCGTCGATGACGTAGTCAAGCACTAGCGGGGCGCGGCCGACGACCGCGATGGAGCCGAAGTCGTGGTCGCCGACGATCTGCCCATCGGGACCGTGGTAGTTGAAGCCGGTCAGCACCCGGGCGAACGCTTGCGAACCGCCTGAAGCCGCACCGGCGACGGTGTTGGTGTTGTAGGTGGTGAGCGTCCCGTCAACGGCGTAGGTGATCTCGCTTGCCGGGCTATTCGAGCAGGACGTCAGGCTCACGGCGCACGCAAGCGCGGCTGTCACCGCGGCGGCGGTCCCCCGCAAGTGGGCCGTCATCGGGCCTACCGCCGCCGGGTGTTCCGCTTACCCGCGGGTCGTCCGGTCCTGCTGGCGGTCGGCCGGATCGGCCGGGCACCCGGCGCCGGCTTCTCCGCGGCCGCATGCTTGGCCGTCGCCGGCGCGGCGGACGCCGCACCGACGGCCTCCTTCTCGTCGTCGGGTTCGTCGTCGACGGTGTCCGCCGCGGCTTTGGACCGCCGCTCCCCTGTTGGCTTGCGCCGGTTGAGCACTCGGCGGGTGTGCGTGCGCACCAGGTCGGTGCGTTCACGCAGGGACACCAGCAGCGGGGTGGCGAAGAAGATCGACGAGTACGTGCCGACGATCACGCCGACCAGCTGCACCAGCGCGAGGTCCTTGAGTGTGCCCACCCCCAACAGCCATACGGCCACCACCATCAACGACAGGATCGGCAGCACCGAGATGAGGCTGGTGTTGATCGATCGCATGAATGTCTGGTTGATGGCCAGGTTGGCCTGTTCGGCGAAGGTTCGCCGGGTGGTGTGCTGGAAGCCGTGGGTGTTCTCCTCGACCTTGTCGAACACGATGACGGTGTCGTACAACGAGAAACCGAGAATGGTCAGCAGGCCGATCACGGTGGCGGGGGTTACCTCGAAGCCGACCAACGAGTACACGCCTGCGGTGACGACGAGGTCGAAAACCAGTGTCGCCATTGCGGATAGGGCCATGTACCGCTCATAGCGCACGGTGATGTAGATCGCCGCCAGCACCAGGAACACCACAAGAGCTATCAGCGCCTTTTTGGTGATCTGACCGCCCCACGTCGACGACACCGCCGAATCGCTGATCGCCGCCTTGCTGGGCTGGCCGTCCACACCCTTGGGGTGGAACGCATCGAACAGCGCGGTACGAAGTGTTTCGGTCTCCTGATTGGTCAGCGTCTCCGAACGGATCTGAACCGTCGCCGATGCGCCGTTACCGACGACCACCACCGTTTCGGCGTCCTTGCCGAGCGCCTGGTGGAACACCTGCTCGACGCGTTCGGTAGTGACGCCCGCGGCGGGCATCGACACTTTCGTGCCGCCTTCGAAGTCGATGCCGAATGTGAAGCCGCGCAACACAATGCTCGCGACGCAGACGGCGACGATCAGGCCGCTGATCGAGTACCACAGCTTCCGTCGCCCGATGACCTCGAAGGCTCCGGTGCCGGTGTAGAGCCTGACGAAGAAGCCGTGCTTCGGGGCCCCGGGGCCCGTGCTTTCCAGATCCGGCGCCTCGACCGCATTCGATTCGGTCACGTCGGTTGTGTTCTTGGCCATCGCCTAACCCCGTCCCGTCGCCTGCGCGGTGGCTCGCCGCTCGCGCGCGATCTGCTGCACGGCGCCGAGACCGTTGAATGCCGGTTTCGCCAGCGTCGTCGACTTCGACGCCAGGTACACCAGCGGCCAGGTCACCAGGAACACCACCACGACGTCGAGAATCGTTGTCAGGCCGAGGGTGAACGCGAAGCCCTTCACCTGGCCGATGGCCAGCACATACAGCACGACGGCGGCAAGGAACGTCACGGCGTTGCCAGAGATGATCGTCTTGCGGGCACGGACCCAGCCTCGTGGCACCGCAGACCGGAAAGACCGGCCCTCGCGTATCTCGTCCTTGATGCGTTCGAAGAACACCACAAACGAGTCCGCTGTCGTACCTATACCGATGATCAGACCTGCGATGCCCGCGAGGTCCAGCGTGTAGTTGATATATCTACCGAGCAGTACCAGGATCGCGAAAACCATTGCGCCCGAAGCCACCAGCGACAACGCCGTCAGCAGCCCCAGCACCCGGTAATACAGCAGCGAGTAGAGCAGCACGGCCGCCAGCCCGATGGCACCGGCGATCAGGCCCGCGCGAAGTGACGTCAAACCCAGTGTGGCCGAGACGGTTTCGGCCTCAGATGACTCGAACGACAACGGCAGGGAGCCGTACTTGAGGACGTTGGCGAGCTCCTTGGCCTTCGCGGCGTCGAACTGTCCAGTGATCTGGGTGTTGCCGCCGGGAATGGCTTCCTCGATCTGCGGCGCGCTGACGACCTGCGAGTCGAGCGTGAACGCCGTCTGGGTGCCGACATGCGCGGCGGTGAAGTCCGCCCAGATGTTCGCGGCGTCCGGCTTGAACTCCAGGGTGACGATGTACTGGCCGTGCTGTGCGTCCAGACCGGAGCTGGCGTTCTTGATCTGCTCGCCGCTGATGATCGACTTGTCCAGCAGATACACCTGGGAGTGGTCGGTCGAGCAGGTCACCAGCGGCAGGTTCGGATCGTCGTTGCCTGCCAGGATGTCGTCCTGGTCGCACTGCGTCGCCTGGATCTGCATCGCCAGGAACTGAATCTGTTGCTCGGTACTCTGCCGCCACGCCTTCTGATCGGCGATTCGCTGCGCGAGGTCTTTGGCCGGATCGGGCTTGCCGGGCGCCGGGGCAGGGGCCGGTCCTGGGGGCGGCGGTGGCCCCGGGGTCGGCGGCGGCTCCTGGGGATACGGACGAGGCTGGGCAGGCGCTTCCGGCGACTGCGGCAGCGGCTGCTCGCCGGGGGCTTGCTGCGGCACGCCGGGCCCCGCGGGGGGCTGTCCCTGTTCGGCGGGCAGGCCATTGGGCGCCCCGGGCCCCGGCGCGGGCAGGCCGTCGAGC
>JBKPSU010000179.1:0-23091 GCA_046735135.1 Actinomycetota bacterium | reverse complement strand
TTTCGGCAGTTCAAGGCGCTGCCGGGCGAGCCTGGTGAACCCATACTCGACTACTTTGACGACAGTAGCGACGGCCAACGCACCGGTGGAGTGCCCCACACTAAAACCGCGGTACCACAGCGCAGACGGGTGGATGCGTTGTCGAGGTCATCGGACATCGCCCCATCTCGCCGGCCGCGATGGTTAAGACGACGGGGCGGAGGCCGCTCGGAATGTTTGCTCACAGCCCGCGGCTTCTCGGATGAATGAATACGCCCTCGGCCTGAACGGTGGCTACGCCGGAAGCGTCAGATATACGGCCCACGGCGAAAGTCTTGACTCCTTCGATTCGCTCGATGTTCGCTTCCGCGCGCAGCGAGCCTAGGGGAGTGCCGCGGAGATAGCGGACGGTGAGAGTGCCGGTAACCGCAGGCTTGCCTGGTTTATGCGCAGTCGCGCCGAGGACGTGATCGAGTATCAGCGCACACACGCCGCCATGCACGTGCCCCGCCGGACCTTCGTACGCGGCCCCGAGTTCGAAGTCGGTCCACACAAAGCCGCCTGGGTCATGGTGAATGACGAGCGGAGGCGCAACGGGATTTCGCACACCAATCAGCACGTTGCCCCAGGCCATGCTCTGTCCGTCGTCATTTTGGCGCACCCCAAACGATTCTGCTGTCAATGACTTACTCAGTTCAGCGACGGCGCTGTCGATCTTGCCCTTCGCCGAGACGACGGTCAGTGCGTTTGCTTCGGTGCGAATGCTGATGTCAATCAACCGGCGGACCGAATCGGCGAGTGGTTCGTAGATCGCGCGCAGGGCGGCGGTACCTGCTTCGGTGCTCATGCCAGGCAACCGTAGCTGCCGCGATAGAACAGCAGCGGTTGCCGTCCTTCGTGCACAAAAAAGTTCGTAACACGAGCAACGGTCGTGTGATCGCCCGCGTCGTGCTCGATTTCGACATCGGCCTCGCCCAACTTCGCTGGCATCGGTTGGCGCCGCCGACTGCAAAACGCGCGCAGATATCTCTCTCTGGTCGCGGTCACGGCAAGAGCGCTGTCCAGCACCGGCGCGCCATTGCGACCTGAGCCCGCGCGCATCGACGCGGATCTACTGTCTTGATGGGTGAAGCTTGTCTTCATCGCTCTCCGTCCCGTAGCCACCGTCTGTAGCGTCCACCCAGCCCGGCTGGCCGGGCAATACGGTGTCCCGTCCAGCGGTTGGTCGCGAGCAGTACCGCGGCGACATGTTGTTAACCTGGGCAAATGGACGAGAGCGCGTCGAAGGCGAAGCCGAATCTGGCTGCGACCAGCTGGGCGCTCCTCGGCATGCTCTCGTACGAGCATGAGCTCTCCGGCTACGACATCCGCAAATGGATCGACTGGAGCATGCGCTTCTTTTACGGAAGCCCGGCCTACAGCCAGATCTACTCCGAGCTCAAGAAACTGGAGCAACTGGGACTGGTGACCTCTCGAGTGGAGAACACCGGCGCCACCCGCAATCGACGCCTCTACAAGATCACCCCTGCGGGTTTAGAGTCGGTGACGCGCTGGGCCAACGAGGCACCTGTCGATCCGCCGGTGCTCAAGCACGGCCCCTTGTTACGGATGACATTCGGCCATCTCACCAATCCAACGAGATTGAAGGAAGTGCTGACCGAACACGTGGCATACGCCGACGAGATGCAGCGCAAGGCCGCCAAGGATGCCAAGTGGGCCGGCGCTGACCCATCGTGGGCGTATGCACGAGTAGCACTGCAGTGGGCTGACCGCTACTACGCCAACGAGCGCGAACTTGCCCTCAAAATGATCAAGGAGCTGGACGAGGCCGAAGCCGCATTCCCTCAGTCGAAAAGCGAGGGCAGTGACCAGATCTCCTGGCCCCCACCTGAGTTTTGGTATGAAATCGAACAGAAGGCGGACGCCGACGACTAGCTCGCAGCTGGGCGCGCCCTATCCTTTGGCCGCGTTCATCGCCGCGATGTAGCCGTAGACCAAGCCTTGGGCGATCGTCGCTCCGGCACCGGGATACGTTGCGCCGAAAGCATTTGCGGCAGTGTTGCCGATCGCATACAGCCCGTCGATCGCCGTACCGTCCTCCCGGAGTACCCGCGCCCGTGCGTCGGCCCGTAGCCCGCCGCACGTGCCCAGGTCCGACAGCACCATCTTCACGGCGTAGAACGGACCGTTGCGCAGTGGGCGGAGGTTGGGGTTGGGGGTGATCGTCGGATCGCCGTAGTAGCGGTCGTAAGCGCTTTCCCCGCGGTGGAAATCGGAGTCGACACCTGCGTCGGCTTCGGTATTGAAGTGCTGCATTGTCGTGCCGAACTGCTCCACCGGTAACGCCATCCGTTTAGCGAGCTCAGCGAAAGAGTCTGCGCGCCAGGCAATACCGGCGTCGTACCAACATTGTGGTATGGCCATGCGGGGAAACAGCTCTGCGGCGAACACGTAACTATTGCGGTATTTCTGATCGAAGACGATCCACATCGACTCCACGGGATTACCCGACCGCTCGAGTTCGAGCACCCGTTGGCCGAACGACATATAGTCACAGGATTCGTTGGCGAATCGCTTGCCGCGCTGATCGACGATCAGGCACCCGGGCAGCGAACGCTCGGCCAGCATCACCGCGGGCGCCTTGCCGGGTAATGGCGCAACCGCTGGGAACCACCACGACTGGTCCATCATGTCGATGTCCGCGCCCAGATCCTGGGCGATGCGAATCGCATCGCCGGTGTTGGAGTCGGCGCCCAAGCTCAGACCGCTGCCGAGGGCCTCGGATTGGAACTTCCACCGCATATCCATGTGGTGGTCGAAGCCGCCTGCGGCCAGAACCACCCCGCGACGCGCCGTGATCGTTACCTCTTCACCGTCGTGATTCACGACGGCACCGGTGACGCGTCCGTCGTCGTCGTTGATGTGGACCAGCGTGGTGTCGGTCCAGATCGGAATGCCGGCGCGCAGGACACCCGCGAACAGGCTTGCCGCCAGCGCCTGACCGCCCGCGGCATAGCGGCGACCCAGCATCAGCCCCCCGACGCCCTGCGCGAGACGCTTGGCGATGACCGGGATCCCCTTTCGGGGCACGCGCGCCATCAGGTTCAGCCACCGGTAGTCGGCGCCGGTCGTCGGCATCGGGATCTTGACTTCCAGGACACCGGGTCGCAGACGCGCCAGGTGATCGCCCAGAATTGACGTGTTCAGCGGACGGCATTCGTAGGTACGACCGGCCGCGCTGCCACCGGGCAATTCCGGGTGATAATCGGAGTAGTCGCGGGCCCAGAAGAGCTTCATCGGAGTGGTACGGCGCAGCATGCGGACCGTCGGCGCGATGTTCGCGAGGAACTCCTTCGAGCGTGTGGGCGGCGCGGTGCCGGCGACCGCCGCGTCCAGATACCTCTGAGCGCGCCCAGGATCGTCGTCGCTGCCGCCATCACGCATCACCTCGCTGGCCGGCAGCCACAGCGCGCCGCCAGACCGGGCCGTCGAGCCACCGACATATGTCGACTTCTCTACGATCAACACGTCCAGGCCTCCTTCTCGGGCGGCGAGCGCCGCTGCCATGCCGGTGCCGGAACCAACGACCAGCAGGTCGACGGTGACGTCCCGGACGGACAGGCTGGCAGGAATGGTCTTGCTCTGGAGGCTCACGAACGACGACGTTAGAAGCGCGCGGCGGGTTCGCCGAACCTGTCTCCTAGTGAGCGGAACACTGCACCCCTGAATTGCCCTCAACGCTGCTAGAACCGGAGTATGACGGTGCAGACCGAACAAGACGACGTCAGGCAGATCGAGGCCGAAGCGGCACCGACCCGGTTCGCCCGGGGCTGGCACTGCCTTGGTCTGGTGCGTGATTTCGGGGACGGCCAACCGCACGCGATCGACGCGTTCGGGCAGAAACTGGTTGTGTTCCGCGGCGGGGACGGCCGGGTTAACGTTCTGGACAGTTACTGCCGACACATGGGCGGTGACTTGTCGCAGGGCACTGTGAAAGGCAACGAGATCGCCTGCCCTTTCCACGACTGGCGTTGGGGCGGTGACGGCCGGTGCAAGAAGGTGCCCTACAGCCGCAGGGTTCCCCGTCTGGCACGAACCGCGAAGTGGGCCACGTTGGAGCAGGACGGGATGCTGTTCATCTGGAATGACCCTGAGCGCAAACCGCCACCAGAAGGCGTCACCATTCCTCGAATCGAGGGCGCAGGCAGCGACGAATGGACCGACTGGCACTGGTACACCACCACCGTCAACACGAACTGCCGCGAAATCATCGACAACGTGGTGGATATGGCGCACTTCTTCTATATCCACGGGTCGCTGCCCACCCACTTCAAGAACATCTTCGAGGGCCACGTCGCTACGCAATACATGAACAGCGCCGGCCGCCCCGATCTCGGCGAGCCTGGTGAATCGCAGATGCTGGGCACCACCTCGGTGGCGTCCTACTACGGGCCGTCTTTCATGATCGACGACCTGACCTATCACTACACCGATGTCGACCATCACACCGTGCTCATCAACTGTCATTACCCAATCGATGCGAATTCCTTTGTCCTGCAATACGGAATAATTGTGAAGAAGTCGGCGGCGTTGTCTGACGACCTTGCGATGCAAACGGCAATCGGGCTCGGAGACTTCGTCAAGATGGGCTTCGAGCAGGACGTGGCGATCTGGCGGAACAAGGCGCGCATCGACAACCCCTTGCTGGTCGAGGAGGACGGGCCGGTATACCAGTTGCGGCGGTGGTACCAGCAGTTCTATGTGGACATCGCCGACACGACACCCGACATGGTCGATCGATTCGAATTCGAGATCGACACCACCCAGCCGCGCGAGCAGTGGATGAAAGAGGTGGAGTCCAACCTCGAAGCCAGGGCCGTCGAGGCGGCCCAACCCTGATGTCGGTCCGGCCAGACAACCGACTCGCTGACGCGCCGATGGTGCCGGTTGAGTGCCGAACGTGTCGCGCAGAGGTGTTGGTGCGCAAGAGCACATGGGATCAAACGAGTGTGCAGTGGAGTGCCAAGGCTTCAGGTCAATGCGTCGAACGGCGCGAGGCCGAGAAACTCGCCGGCCACGGGCGCCGCCTCTTTCTCGCCTGCTCGGCACTCGGGGGCTCGATCGCGACGGCGGTGTGCCAGGGCGCGCTGCCGATCGTCGACGAGGCGGTCCGCGCCGCGTTTTGAAACCTCAGGCGTGCGCGCCGCCGTCGACCCGAATCTCGGTTCCCGTGATGAATGACCCGTCGTCAGAGGCCACCATTGCGATCACCGACGCCACCTGACTGGGATCACCGAGGATCTCGTTGTCGCTGCCGTGGAGCAACGGAGTCTGCTTGGCCCATAGGCCGAGGTCGTAGCCGGCTGGCATCTTGTCGAGCGTAGTCAGCGCCAAATTCGTTGCCACACCGCCTGGTTGGATGTTGACAGCGCGCAGGCCCTGTTTCGAATACTCGAGCGCCAGGGAATGCGTGAAGGCGAGCACGCCGCCCTTGCTTGCCGCGTACGCGGCCATATAGGGGTGGGCGAACGATGCCGCAGTCGACGTGAAGTTAACGACCACCCCGCGACCGGAGTCGAGCAGCGCAGGGAGCGCGGCCCGCGTCATCAGGAATGTTCCCGTCAGGTTGATCGCCAGCGTGCGGTTCCAGTCATCCAGAGTGTGCTCGTGGGTATTGGCGCACAGCTGGATCGCCGCGGCGTTGACGAGGACGTCAAGCCCACCGAGTTCTGTCAGCGCGTCCCCGACGCCGGCGGATACGTCAGACTCTGACGACACATCAAGCACCGCGGTCGTGAGCCGCCTACCGCAGCCGGCCTCGTCGGCAGCCTTTGCCGTGATGGCAAGGCCTTCTTCGGATACATCGGCGGCGACGACGGTGCCGCCCTCGTCGAGCAGTCGGGCGACTGTCGCCTGCCCGATTCCCGATCCCGCTCCGGTGACCATTACCCGGCGATCATCGAACCTTTGCATTTCCGTCCGCTTTCTTCAGGCAGGCTGGAGAACGTTGATATCTCCGAGGGTGATGTGAACATCGAAGTGCCGATGGATGATTCGCCAACCTTCATCAGTTCGCACGTAGCGATCTCGATAAACGCCGATCGCTTCGTAGGGTTTCAGCGCGGCCTGCTTGCCGGTTCCGAGATGAAGGACGCGTGCGTTGGTCGAGGACTCTGCATGATCCCCTTCGATGGAAATCTGGTAGTTGCCGAGAAGGTGCTGCGACGGGCCGCATCCGTCCAGGAAGCCGCGGATCGAGGCGACGATTGCCGCCCGTCCGTCGAGGGTGACGCCATAGATCCCAGTGGCTTGCTGATGGAAGACGTTGTTCAGACCCGGCCAGTCACGGGTGTCGAGGCACGCCGCATAGGTGTTCAACAGGTCTACGATCGCGTGACGATCGACGCACTGACAGGCCATGCGATTGGTCCCCTCAGGCCAACTGGAATGCGCTGAGAGGCGCCTCTTCCGGGTAAGTGCTCGGGCCACCTATGTCGTACGCGGCGTTCAGTGCGCCGATGAACTGCGGATCGTGCAGCGGCTGGCTCGGAACATCGAGTTTGACCCCCTGCTTGGCCAAGTTGTCGACGAGCATGTCGATGGCCTTGTCGACGGTCAAGTCGTCGGTGCCGTCCATGTTCTTCTTCAGCTCGTCGAGATCGGAGAACACCTCCGCGGACCAGTGCACCAGGAACCGCAGTTCGTCGGTATGGTGCCGTGCGATCACGTCGTCGCCGTTCTTGAGCAGCCACCGGTCGCGGTCGCCCGGGTCGCCCGTGAACACCGTGTCGAACGCCAACGCGGCCGGAACTTGTTGATCCAGTGGGCCGTTGGCCTCGCCGCGGTGCACCATCATCTCGTTCTGCACGACCACGCCACGATTGTTGATCGGCGGCAGCACCCTCTTGGGCGCCTTCAGCGGGCCATCGGGCCAGTAGGTGAAGCCGCTGCCCTCATCGAGTGAGAACCAGGTGATGACCTGCGCCATCTTGACCAGGTAGTCGGTGAACAGGCCCGACTTGCCCATGACGCTGCACAGCCACGTCGGTGCGTTCTCGTGGCGCACCCCGCGGAAACTCGGCGAATCGAGGTGCCCGGGGTCGCGGTTGGCGCAGGGACCGTTGATGTTGAACAGCATCAGTTCCGGTTTCGCGTATTGCGCATCCCAGTAACCCTTGGCCATTTGCAGGAACGGCTCGTTGTAGAACACGTCGTGGAGTTCCGGATAGAGCACAGCGCCGTAGTTCGCGAGGTAGCCGCGGAACGTCGGCGTCAGGAACAGATCCATCGACGGTTCGAAGCCCTCCGGAAACAGCCCGCTCATCGTCGCCATCAATTCATCGGCGGAGGCGAAGTGCTGGGCGATGATCAGTCGCCACGGTCCTTGGGTGCGAACCACGTCGAGCAGGCGCTGCTTCTGGTCCTCGGTGTAGACGTTGTCGATTTCTCGCGGCGGCGCGGCGGGCCGCAGCACGTCGGAAAGCGCCATGCGCCGCTCGTCGGTGAGCATCAGTCGTCTCCTTACTTGCAGGTCTGTCGGTCCGATTCTGCTTCGGATCGGTCGCTGTGACCGTCGAGGTGCCCGGTGATCGGGACACTCGGGAAGAGCAACGGATTGTCGAATTTCGCGCACAGCAGCGCGCACACCTCGGCGATGGCCAGCCGGCCCCGCGCCGTGGTGTCGGAACGCATCAGAAACCCGTGGTAGACGCCCGGGTACCGGGTGAGCGTGGTCTGCACCCCCGCGTCGCGAAGCCGGGCCGCGTAGCGCTCGCCCCAATCTCGAATCGGATCGCACTCGCCGGTCACGACGATCGCCTGCGGCAGCCCGCTCAGGTCGGTGGCGTAGGCGGGTGTGCGGTAGGGGTCGTGCGGTGTTTCCGCGCCGGCGCCGGCGAGGTAGTGCATGTAGTGGATGTCGTCAAGAGACAGCATGGGAGCATCGGCGAGGGCGATGATCGACGGCGCTTCCATGTCGCGGTCCAGGCCGGGATAGAGCAGCGCCTGGGCGATGATCGACGGCCCGCCGCGGTCGCGGGCTGCCAACGCGACGGCTGCAGCCAGCGAGCCGCCCGCGCTGTCACCAACCACGGCCAGTCGCGTCGGGTCGACGCCGAGTCGGTCGGCGTTGTCGGCCACCCAGGCGGTGGCCGAGTACGCGTCGTCGAATTGCGCGGGTGCGGGATGCTCTGGAGCGAGCCGGTACCCGACGGCAACCACCGTGGCATTGGTCTGCGCCGCAAGCGTCCTGGCGAGAGGTTCGAAGGATCGGTTCGAGCCCATGACCATGCCGCCGCCGTGGAAGTAGACCAGCACCGGCGACACCGCCCCCCGGCTCGGCCAATAGATCCGCAAGGGGATCCGCCCCGCCGGGCCTGGCGCCTCAACATCCTCGATTCGGGCGATCTCGGGCATTTCTGGCAGCGGCGCAGTCTCGATGGCGTCGCGCACGGCGGCCAGACCACGCTGCCGCATCGGCGGAATGTCGCCGAACGAAGCGACGCGCGCGGCAGCGTCCGGGTCAAGCGGCGGTAGGGTCATCGTCCGCTGTTCGACGGGTCATAGCGACGTTTCGTCCGCAACTGCGGGGCACGCTGAGCGGCAAGCACATTGGCGCGTTCGGCCATTGCGGACCCGACGTACTCGGGCTGTGTGAGCAGGTAGAAACGGCCCTCGGCGGCCTGCTCGAACACGACCTGTGCGGCGGCGAGCGGGTCCATCGCCTCGGCCTTGATATCGAGCATGGCGTGGCGTTGAGATTCAGCGGCCGCCACGTCGCCGGCTTTGACTCCACCTGCGGACTCGAAGATGTTGGACACCACCGCGCCGGGCAGCACGGCCTGCACGTGGATGCGATCGTCATGGCCTGCCTGGGCCACCTCCAGATACAGGCATTCCGTCAGGGCGAGCACGGCGTGCTTGCTCACGATGTACGGCGCCTGCAGCGGTACTACGGCCACTCCGCCGATCGACGACAGGTTCCACACCCACGCCGGGGAACCCGCGTCGATCATCCTGGGCAGGAACGCCCGAACCCCGTGAAACACACCGCTGATGTTGATGTCGACAACCCGGTTCCAGTTGTCGACCGGGGTGTCCCACAGGTATCCGAACTGCTCGACGCCTGCGTTGTTGACCAGTAACCGCACCTGGCCCCACTCGCGGTAGACGCGCTCGGCGAGAGCCTCGACGGCTTCGGGATCACGCACGTCGCACACCGCGTCGACCGCGCTGCCGCCAGCCGCCACGAGTTCGTCGCGCAACGCGGCGACCGCGCCGGCGTCGATGTCGGCCAGCACCACCGTCATGCCCAGCGCGCTGGCGTGGCGAGCCAGGCCGGCGCCGATCCCTGCGCCCGCGCCGGTGATGACGGCGACACCGTCACCGAACAGCTCTCGTGCGCTCACCTGTTGGCGGCGGCAGCGCCCGAGGCCCTCGCGCTGTGCTCGGCGAAGGGTATCGAGTCCTCGACGTCAAGCAGCACCTGCATCGAGGTGAACACCAAACCGGTTGGTGCCCTGCGAATCCCAACGTCGACGACACCGCTGGAGACGTCGAACGGAACGTTGTTGGTGATCTGGTTGACGTAGAGGTAGTGGCGAACGTTGACCACCTCGCCGTCGGTGCCTGTGCGGAAGATGTTCGTCGCATGATGGCGAAGCGGGTAGGGGTTCTCGTTGCGGTGCGCCGTGAGCCAGGCCAATGTCTCAGCCCCGCCGTGCAGCTCGGCGGCCAGCAATTCCTCGAACGGACAGTTGCCCGAATCCGACCGGCTGACGTACTCCATTTCGTCGCCGATCCGCACCGCCAATTCGTCGAAGTGGCCCTGGTCGTAGTGGTACCAGAAGCCGGCGATGAACTCCTGGATCTCCGCCAGCGTGATCTCGTTGCTCATGGCTGTCGAGTCAACTCCACCTGTGGCCGGCGTTACACCGTGACGCCCGGTCAGTGGAACACGTCCTGTTGGCCTCCGAACCGTTCACGTAGGTCGCGCTTCAGCAGCTTGCCGCTCGGATTCTTGGGCAGCTCGTCGACGAAGAAAATCTGCTTGGGAGACTTGAACCCGGCCAAGTGGGCTCGGCAGTGCTTGATCAACTCCTCCTCGGTCGACTTCGCATCGTCTCGTGTGACGACAGCGGCGACCACGGATTCGACCCAGACTGGGTGCGGGACGGCGAAAACCGCAACTTCCAGCACTCCGTGATGCTTGTAGAGGACTTCCTCCACTTCGCGGCTCGCGACGTTTTCGCCGCCCGTATTGATCATGTCTTTCTTGCGATCAACCACGTGCAGCAGGCCGAATTCGTCGTAGTAACCGAGGTCTCCGGAGTGAAACCAGCCACCGCGGATGGCTTGGTCGGTGCGCGTCTTGTCATCGAGGTACCCGAGCATGAGGTGGGGTCCGCGATGGACGATTTCACCGATTGCACAAACCGGCAAAGGGACGTTTGCCTCGTCCACTATTGCGGTCTCCACATTGGCGGCGGGTCGGCCTGCGGCCCCTGGGTTGGTGCGTTGTTCCGAAGGGCCGAGCGCAGAAGCCAGCGGTGCCATTTCGGTCTGGCCGTAGAAGTTCCACAGCTCCAGATCGGGCAGGCGCTCGTTGAGTTCTCTCAACACCTCCGTAGGCATTGCCGATCCTCCGTAGTACCCCTTCCGCAAACTGCTCAGGTCGACCTCGTCGAACACGGGCGAACGCAGTAATCCGATCCACACCGTCGGTGGGGCGAAATAATTGGTCGCGCGATGTTCCTGGATGGCCCGCAGCACCATCTCGGGATCTGGGCGCGGGATGATGATGCTGGTGGCGCCGAGGTAGATATCGGTGGCGAGAAAGTTGTCAAGCTGAGCGCAGTGGTAGAGGGGAAGCGAGTGCACTTCGATGTCTTCCGGGGACATCGATCCGGCGATGATTGTGCTGACGTAGTTGGACACCAAACTGCGACTGGAATGCATCACTCCCTTGGGACGCGATTCGGTTCCGCTGGTGTACATCACCCGTACCAACTGATCGTCGGCCACCTCTATGTCCGGCGCAGTGGTGGTCGTGGTCAGCCAGTGGGCGAAGTCGGCCCAACCGGCCGGCGTGCCCATGTCGTCGGTGAGGGCAACCTTGACGGCCACCTCACCGCCGCGGTCCATCGCGCGTTCGGCCGTAGCGATGAGAGCGTCTTCGACGACGAACCCGCGCGCCCGGCTGTGGCCGAGTAGGTAGGCAATCTCATCGGCGGTCAGCATGAAGTTGACCGGAATCAACACGACCCCCGCTCGCGTGGTGGCGAAGGCCAATACGGCGTACTGCCAACAGTTGTGAGCCAGTAGCGCGATCCGGTCGCCCGGCATGAAGCCGTTGTCGTGAAGTGCTGCTGCGGCGCGATCCACGAGGCGGTCGAACTCGGCGAAGGTGAGTGTCACCTGACCGTCGATGATCGCGACCTTCTCGGGATGTCTACGGGCTGACCGGCGAGGGATGTCACCAAGACTGTGACTGCGAACCTGCATGTGTGCGTCCTCAATCCGCCGGGGTGAGCATGAGCTCGCGGCCGATGATTTCCCGCATGATCTCCGAGGTGCCGCCGTAGATGCGGGTCACACGGGCGTCGATGGCCGAGCGCGCGATCGGGTATTCACGCATGTATCCGTAGCCGCCGAACAATTGCTGGCAGGCATCGAGGCAGCGGAACTCCATCTCCGTTGCCCACAGTTTGGCCTTGGCGGCATCGGCGGGGGAGAGTCGCCCGGCGTTGAGCTCGATCACACATCGGTCGATGAACGCCTCACCCACCGAAATCTCGGTGGCGACGTCGGCGAGCGCGAAGCGGGTGTTCTGTTGCGCGCCGATCGGTTTGCCGAATGCGCAACGCTCGCGCACGTATTCCACGGTCCAGCGCAGTGCTGTCCGCGCACGGGCGAGGCTGCCGACGGCGATCTGCATGCGTTCTTGCGGCAGGTTGGCCATCAGGTGGTCGAATCCCCGGCCCACCCCGCCCAAGACGTTGTCCTTTGAAACCTTCACGTCGATGAAGGCCAACTCGGAGGTGTCCTGGCAATGCAACCCCAGCTTGTCGAGGTTGCGCCCGCGTTCGAAGCCGGAAAGGCCCCGTTCGAGCACCATCAGGGTCAGGCCGTGATGCGGGTCGGCAGACGTGCGCACGGCGGTGATGACCAGATCGGCGTTCTGGCCGTTAGTGATGAACGTCTTGGCGCCGTTGATCACGTAGTGGTCCCCGGCATCGACCGCTGAGGTGCGGATGCCCGCCACGTCGGATCCCGCGCCGGGCTCGGTCATCGCTATCGCCGCTATGAGGGTGCCGTTCGTGAAGCCGGGTAGCCAGCGGTCCCGCTGGTCAGGCGTACTGAGGTCAGCCAGATACGGCAAACAGATGTCGTTGTGAACGGCGAAGCTCAACCCGACGCCGCCGCAATCGACGTCCATGAAGGCTTCGATCAGTATCTGGTTGTACCGGAAGTCGCGCAGTCCGACGCCGCCGAAGGCTTCAGGTGCTGCAAAGCCAAGAAGTCCGACAGCGCCTGCCTTTTCGAAGATGTGGCGCGGGATGATCCCGTCGCTTTCCCATTGGCCGATGTGGGGCGCGACTTCCTTGGCCGCGAAGTCTCCGGCCAACTGAGCGAAAGCGACATGGTCGTCCTCGTAGTGCACCCGATGCATCGCCGAAGCGTAGGCATCGGGACGCGGTGGAAAGCGATGGGTGTCCCGCTCAGTAGACAGCCGACCGCATGAATGCCACATAAGGTCGATACTCCGAAATCGTGAAGACCGATACCGAGGCGGTAGGTTCGCCCCTCACCACGTCTGCGGACCCCGCGGATCTTCGGGAGAACCTCACGAAGGCAGATCCCGGTGTGCTGTTAGCGGTGCTGGTTCAGCTGACCGGAGACCCGTCGTTCCTCGACACGTTCGGGCCCAGAATTTCTCATGTGCCCGACCCACCGGAACGGGCTGGTGTCACTGATCCCGAAAGCGCCCGGGCACTGGTGGAGGCTCTGGTGAGTGCGCTCGCCGGGCCCCGCCCCGCCGGCGATGACCCTGAACTGTTCAAGCGGGTGCTTCCCATGGCGCTCGGTTCCGAGGTGGACGACGAGTTCGTCCCCCTGCTGCTCGAGCAAGGCGGGTTCCAGTTGTCACAGCCGACGCTGCCGCGCACTGTGCCGATTCCGAAAACAACGAACATGGCCATCATCGGTGCGGGCCTCGCCGGCATCATCACGGCGCTGTCCGCCGACGACGCGGGAGTGGACTACACCATCTTCGATCGCAACGACGAAGTCGGCGGTACCTGGTTGACCACCACCTACCCCGGAATCGGCGTCGACACACCGTCGGCGTATTACTCGTTGTCGCGCGAAGTGAACCCGGAGTGGAGCAGCTACTACCCGCAAGGCGCTGAGTATCAGGCCTACTTGGTGGCGTTGAGTGAGAAGCACGGCCTGCGCGCGCGTACTCGCTTCGGCGCGGAGGTCGAAGCGCTGAAGTGGGACGAGGACCGCGGCCAGTGGCAGATCCACTTCACGGATCGCGACGGCCACCGCGACGTCAGTTACGCCCGTGTGGTCGTCACCGCCGCCGGTTACCTGAACCGGCCGCGGTGGCCCGACCTGCCAGGACGAGAAACGTTCGCGGGCATCAGTGTTCACTCCGCGCAGTGGGATCAGTCGGTGAACCTGACCGGCAAGCGGGTGGCGATCATCGGCGCTGGGTGCACGGCGGTGCAGATCGTCGACGCGGGCGTCGATCAGGTCGAGCACCTCACGGTGTTCCAGCGTCAGGCGCACTGGGTCGCGCCTCGCAAGCGGCTGACCGACGACGTGCCCGAGTTCCGGCGCTACCTTGGGCGCCATCTGCCGTACTACGCGAACTGGCACCGACTGAAATCGTACTGGGGCACGGCGGACAACAACTACCCGGTGATCTTGCAGGATCCCGAATGGGCCAAGGATCATCTGTCGATCTCGCCCGCCAACGACGTGCTGCTGCAGATGTGCCTGGACTACATCAACCGCACCTTTGGTGAAGGTAGTGAGCTCGCCAAGAAGGTCACACCCGACTTCGCCCCCTACGGCAAACGGATCATCCGCGATCCGGGCGGCTACTACGCCGCGCTCACGCGCGAGCACGTCGATGTCGAAGCCGGCGAGCCAGCCGAGGTGAACGCGAAAGGGATTGTCACCAACGACGGACGGCAGGTCGATCTCGACGTCATCATCTATGCGACCGGCTATCACCTGGATTTCTTGTCCACGGTGGACATCCGCGGCCGCGACGGCAGGAAGCTGGTCGACGAGTGGGGCGAGAGCCCGCGCTCCTACCGCGGCGGCGCAGTTCCCGGCTTTCCCAACCTGTTCATCAACTCCGCACCCAACTACAGCCCTGGCCATGGCGCGGGCGCCAACTTCTCGATGGAAGTCATGGCCCACTACATCGTCGAGTGCCTGCAGTTGATGGCCCTCCGCGGCGCGACGACGATGGAGGTCACCGCGCAGGCCTTCGACGATTACGTGGATGCGATCGACGAGGCGATGGCTCGCACGGTGTGGTGCCACACCCCCAACGCGCACACGTACTACCGATCGGGTTCTGGACGGGTGGTGGTGGCTACACCGTACCGGCTCGTCGATGTGTGGCATCAACACCGAGCGCCGATCGAGGAACATTTTCACTTACGGTGAGCGGCAAATTACTGGTCGGGAGAACGGCTCTGGTGACGGGAAGCAGTCGCGGGATCGGCCGCGCGATCGCGCAACGGCTCGCCGCCGAGGGCGCCACGGTCGCGGTAACCGCGCGCTCGCATGACCTGTCGCCATCGATCCGCGGTGGCGCCGCAGCAGCCATACCCGGCAGCATCGCCGAGACGATCGAGTTGATCGAGAGGGCCGGCGGCGCGGCGTTCGGCATCGCGGCGGACCTCGAGGATGACCAGGCGCGCGGCGGCCTGATCGACGAGGTGCTCGACCGCACGGGGCGTCTCGATATCCTGGTCAATAATGCGGGTTTCGCCGACTATGCCGTGATCGCCGAGATGGGGATGGACACCTTCGACCGGACGGTCGAACACTACCTGCGTACACCATTCGTCCTGACGCACAACGCAATCCCGCCCATGCGCAAGCAGGGAGCCGGCTGGATCGTCAACATCGGATCCGTCACCGGTGTGGCTCCAATTCGCCCGTACCGTGAGTACAACAAGACGGCCGGCGACGTGATCTATGCATCCTGCAAGGCAGCGCTGCACCGCTTCACCCAGGGCGTGGCCGCCGAGCTGGTCGACGACAACATCGCGGTGAACTGCGTTGGCCCCTCGACTGCCGTGCGCACACCCGGTGCCGCGCAACTCATACCGGAATCGTTTCCGACCGAGCCGGTGGAGTACATGGCCGAGACCGTGCTGGCGATGTGCCACCTGCCTGCTGCCGAGTGCACCGGTCTTGTCGCGTTCAGCCTGCACTATCCATGGTCACAGGGACTTGCGGTGCACAGCCTCGACGGCGCGACAACGCTGGAGCCGCTGGAGCCGCCCGCCACCGCGAACCCCAATATCCTGCCCGCGGGAATGTGACGCCTGTCAGCGCAGGATCGGTGCGGCCAGTTCGCAGAAGCTGTGGCACACACGGTCGCGGATGATGACGTCCGGGCACTCGGGATCAAACCATCGGTCGACGACCGCCCAGTGGATCGGGTGCATCAGGTAGGCGCCCATCAACCCGTCGACGTCGGTGAATTCCTGCTCGAACACGTGCGTCCAGTCAGATGCCCCCATCGACTCCTCGACGTGGCTCAGCTGCCACGCGGTGATTGTGTTCACATGTCGGGTCATCAGCCGCAGCTCGTCCTCGAAGCGCGCCGTGATATCGGATCCGGTCTCGGGTCGCACTCGTAGCAGCAGCGTGCGATACACCGTGCCGGTCGCGGGACGGCCGCCGGAAGCGTCGCCTGGATAGCACGCACCATTGACCCTGATGATCGCGGGATCGACCAGGATCGAATTGAAATCTGCTGCTCTGGAATGCCATTCATGCTTTGTGTCGAAGCGCAGGTGCACGAGGATGTCGCCGCCGTTGCGGGATCCGGGCAGCGTGGGCTCGACGATCCAGTGACGTGCGGGAGTGCCTGCGGCAACCGCACGCAGCTCGGCCAGCAGCCGCTCGCGGTCACTTTCGGGAGCATCGAGCAGTCGAGTCACGCTATACATCGCACAGCCGGTCCACGTCGCCTGCGGCGGCGGCCACACTGCGGGTGCGGTCGGTGATCAACTCGGCGATAGCGTCCCACCATGCGGCGAGCGTCGGGTCCGGCCTGCCCTTCCATGTCATCTCCCACCAAGCCTGCGCACTGCGCAGCGTCCACGTAATGGTGATGGTGTTGGGCCGATCGTCGAACCAGATCGGCGGACTGACCAAGACATCGCGCAGTGTCATGCCGCGTTCGCGGGCGCCCGGCGCGTAACCGCTGAGGTAGGCGTCGACGAAAGCCCTTGCGCAACCGGGCCGGGTCACGACCCGGTCGATGACGAACACCTCACCGTCGGACATCGGTCGATCCTGAGCCGATAAGTTGAGCCAGTTTTCGTGCGGACTGGCGCCGTGCCGCATGGGCGATCTCGAGCATGGGCATCGTCATGAACCCGTGAATGCCGCCATCGAAATGGCAGCGCACCACTGTGACGTTGGCCGCCGTCAGCGCGTTGGCATACGCCAAACCTTCGTCGCGCAGAGGATCGTGACCCGCGGTCACCACCACCGCAGGAGGAAGCCCTTCGAGGTTCCCGCGAAGGGGAGACGCGTAAGGATGATCACGATCGGCCGGCGCCGGCGCGTACTGGTCCCAATACCACTGCAGCGCCGGTCTGGGGTTGTAGAAACCCTTGCCGTACAAGCGGTATGACTCGGTGTCGAAGTTTGCGGCGATCATCGGGTAGAGCAACATCTGGGCCGCCACCGCCGGGCCGCCCCGATCGCGCGCCATCAACGCGGCGACTGCCGCGAGGTTTCCGCCCGCGCTGTCGCCGCCGACCACGAGGCGATCAGCGTCGCCACCGAGCATCTCGGCGTTGTCGGCCACCCAACGGGCCACCGCGTAGACGTCTTCGGCGGCGGTCGGCCAGCGGCTCTCCGGCGCCAACCGGTAACCGACCGAAACAACAACGGCAGGAATGAGATTCGACAGGTTACGGCAAAGCCCGTCATGGCTGTCGAGATCGCAGAAGACGAAGCCGCCTCCGTGCGCGTATACCTGCAGGGGCAGTGCCACGGCGGATGTCGGCCGGTAGATCCGGATAGTGACCGTACCGCCGTCTACTGGGATGGTCCGGTCACTGACCTCGGCCACCGGCTCGAGTTGGGCGGCGGGCACGAACCGGGCACGGATCGCTGCCCTGGCCTGTTCGCCGGTCATCGTCTGCACAGGTGGGAACCCGGCGTCCAGCTTTTCTATCAGTGCAGCGATCTGCGGGTCCAGGCTCACGCGTACTGCAGTTCCCGGTCCTGTCGCGGGGTCTGCCGCAGCGGACGCAGCGGCTGCAGGGTCGGCGCCACACGCGCGGGTCCGTCCGCGGCGTTGCGCCAGATGCCCATCGCTGTCATGCGCACTGGGGCGACGAGGCGCTGGTCGAACGCCATGCGGTTCATCGGACCGCACACCGATACGGCGGCGACGGCTTCGCCGGGCCCACCGATCGGTGCGGCAACGCACCCGAAGCCGGGCAACGACTCTTCGCGTTCGAACGCCACGCCGTGGGCGCGGACCTTGGCAAGCTCGGCGGTCAACTGTGTACGGGCACCGATCGAGTACTTGGTCTTGCGGACGTCCAGATCGACCTTCGCGTCGTCATTGAAGGCCAGGATCGCCTTACCGACCGCGGTGCAGTGGGCAGGCTGGCGTCCGCCGACGCGGGTCGGGATGGCGGCGACCATCCGGTCGCCGATCTTCTCCAGGTACACGACATCGCCACCGTCGAGAACGGCGAGATGGACTACGAGTCCCGTCGCGCGGTGCAGTTCGTGCAGCAACGGGATCGCCGCGCGGTGCAGCCGGTCCTGGTGTACCGCCAACGAGCCGAGCTCGACCAAGCGCATGCCGAGTTCGTAGTCGCGGCCGCTACGACGCAGCCAACGCAGTTCTACCAATCGCTCGAGCATGCGATGAGCGGAGGAGCGAGGCAGCCCCGTCCGGCGCACGATCTGGGCCAGAGTGAGCCTGCCCGGTCCGTCGAAGGCGTCCAGCACCAGCGACACCCGATCGATTACGGCACTTGGGGTGGCGGATTCGACAGTTGCGGTCATTGCGGCTCCTGCTGCTGAAGGTCCCGATAGGCATATGCCTATTAGTAATATAGCTGTTTGTAGCATATGACTGTGTGCTCTGTCACGTTCCGCCAGAAATTGCCCCCGCACACGTCAAGAGCCTCACTGGGTGCACGAAGTGTGCAACGTCAGCAGGTGCGTCGCCGGCAGACGCGGCCACTCGCGGCCGGAGCCGATCAGCCTTTGGCTGCTGCGCGACCGGCGCGCCGACCGTAGAAGCTGCCGTCGCCGAGTGAGATACCGCTGGCGTACCCCCACGCGGCCAGGCCTGCGGCGCATCGACCTGCTGCGAAAAGGCCAGGGATCGGCTGTCCGTTGACGTGCAGAACCTCACCTTCGAGAGAAGTATGCAGCCCGCCGAGGGTGAACCCGCCGGTGCTCTCGCGCAGGTCGATCGCACCGACCGGTGACCCGATCGGCCTGATCCACTCTGGCTTCTTGTGGAGCAGTGGATCCTCGCCACGGGAGGCGCCTACGTTGTATGCGGCGACGGTCGCCTGCAGTGATCCTGGCGCCAGTCCGATTTCGGCTTCGAGTTCGGCCACTGTCTCGCACACCCATTTCGGCGGGTGCAGCATCAACTGCGGCGAGGGCGAGGCCATAGCCTCCTCCTGTGCGTCTCCGTCGATGATCAGATACGCGATGTTGTTCTGCTGATAGAGGGTCAGTTGGCCGACGCGGCCGGGATAGGTGTCTTCGGGCACAAACCTTTGTCCCCGCTCGTTGACGAGGATCCCGCGGACGAGTTGTTGCGGGTCGACGAAAATCGCGACCTCGGTGGCATCCATGTGCGCGAGGTCGGCGCCGAGTGCCTGTGCCATCCGGATCGCCTGCCCGTCGTGCTGTTCGATCGAGGCAGCCGGCCGACCTGAGATCCGGGGCGCGTATCGCGCGACCATCGCATCGTTGTAGGCGAAGCTGCCGGTGGCCAGAACCACACCGGCGCGCGCGCGAATCGCGATGTCCTGCCCGTACTGTCGCGCGCAGATCCCGGCGACCCGCCCGTCGGATTCCACCACGAGCCGGTGTGCTCGCACGTCGTACAACGACCGGACTCCAGCGGCAGTCGCGGTGTCGACAAGTGGCTTCATCAACATGAAGCCCGCGCTGGACACACCCTGTTTCTTATTGGACATCGCAGGGACGTGTCCGCGCGGTGCCGGCGTGGCGATCTCATTGAACGGGTAGGAGTTCTCGCCTCCGCTGTACATGAGTCCCTGGTCTCCCATGGGTTCCCAGCCCGGCTGACCGAAGAACTCGGCTTTGAATCTGACCCCGCACTCGACCAGCCAATCGAAGTGCGCGAGGCTGCCCTCGCAGTAGTCGGCGATTCGGTTCTCATCGGCGCCCGGGCCCATCGCCGCGTTGAGGAAGGCGGCCATGTTCGGCACGGAATCTTGGAAGCCACAGGCCTTCTGGATCGGGGTTCCACCTCCGAGATAGATGAAGCCACCCGCCATCGAGGCGGCTCCGCCCCACGATCCCGTCCGCTCGAGGACGGCCACGTCGGAACCCGCCCGCGCCGCCTCGACCGCCGCGGCTGCACCCGCAATGCCGTAGCCGGCTATCACGACATCTGCCTCGTAGTCCCACGAGGGCAACGATGACGCCGCAACCGGAGACAGATCCATCTCGCCGATCACGGACGCATCGCCGCCGGCAGGTCGGACACCCACTCGTGGCCCCAGTAGCTATCGGCGGTGATTTCCTCTGCGGTGTAACAGGTTTCGTCCACCCGCATTCCTTCTGTTCCGAACTCGATGTCCCAGTCTCCTGGGGCGCGCACGTAGAACGACACCATTTTGTCGTTGGTGTGCCGACCGAGTGTCGAAGACAGCTGAAAGCCATCCTTATTCACCCGGTCCAGCGCCTGACCGACCGCGTCAAGGCTGTCCACCTCGACCATGAGGTGGATCAGGCCGGGATCGCGGATCGTCATCGCTGGGCAGATCGCCAAGCTGTGGTGCCGCTGGTTGATGCCGAGGAAGCGCACCCGAACAGCACCGAATTCCGGAGGCGTCGGCACCCGAAACGCTCCGCGCGATACGAATCCCAGCACGTCGGTGTAGAACTCGCACAGACCGGTCACATCGATCGCAGGCAGCACCACGTGCCCGAGCCCTTGATCGCCGGTGACGAACGTGGCGCCGAAAGGAGTCACCACGGGGCTGTGGTCGAGCGCGGCGCCGTGAAACACCTCCACCGACGTTCCCGCGGGGTCGTCGAACGCGATGACCTCCTCGACGCGCCGGGCATCTGCTTCGTGAAGCGACAGCTCCTTGACCGCTACGCCCGCGGCGTCCAGCGCGCTTTTGACACGGTCGAGCGCTGCATGATCGCGCACTTCCCATCCCACCGTGACGACCTTGTCGGTATCGCCGGGAACGACGATGATGCGCGCTGCACGCTCGTCCATGCGCAAATACAACGCATCCTCATCCGGCCCCGAGCCTTCGGCGAAACCGAGTACATCGAAAGCGAATCGCCGCCACCGCGGCAGATCGGAGCTCTGGACTTTGACGTAGCCGAGGCTTTTCAACTCACCCATGTGGTCGGCCTCAGATCATCGCCCGCAGCGCGCCCTGCGGATCGACGCCCAGCGAGCTCAGCGCAGAGGCGTGGTACACAGTGCCAGGGGTGTGTATGGCGTGAGCGACACCGGCGTGCGCATCACGCCAGTAGCGCTGCAGCGGTTTGTCCATTCTCAAGGCGTTGCCGCCCGAGCGGGAGAAGATCTCGTCCACCGCGGCGACGGCGCGCCACACGGCCTTGACTTGTGAACGCCGCACAGCGGCACGGGTTTCGAACGGGACCTCCCGGCCGGCGTCAACAATGTCGTACACCCTGTCGACATTGGCCAGCAGAGCCTGGCGGGAGGCTTCGATCTCCGCGGCGGCATCTCCCACGGCATGCATCACATAGGGGTCGTCCTTGACCGCTACACCACTTGAGTTGACCCGCTCCCGCTGGTAGTCGAGATGTGCGGCCAGGGCCCCCTCGCAGATGCCGATCGTCGCGGAGCTGATGCCGAGCGGAAACATTGTCGACCACGGCATCTTGTAGAGCGTCTTGGTCATGCCCGCTTCGATCTGGGCGGCGCCGTCCATCACCTTCATCGCGTCCATGGTGCGGTAAGTCGGTACGAAGGCGTCCTTGACGATGACGTCCTTCGATCCGGTTCCGCGCAGCCCGACGACATCCCACGAATCCGGCACGATCTCGTAGTCGCTGCGAGGCAGGATCATGTGCAGCATTTGAGGCGGCATGAGTGGTTTGCCGTCGGCATCGCCGATCATCGCGCCGAGAATGATCCAGTCGCACGCATCGGTACCCGAGCTGAATTGCCAACGACCGTTGAAGATGTAACCGTCGTCGACGGGCTTCGCGACTCCCTGAGGGGCGTAGGGGGACGCGACCCAGGTGTCGACATCGTCGGCCCACACCTCGTCGGCAACTCGCGGATCGGCGTACGCCAACTGATATGGGTGTACGCCGACCACGCCGTTGATCCAGCCCGCTGCGGGGTCGAGGGCTGCCGTCGCCATGACTGTTTCGGCGAACTCGCGAGGATGCACTTCGAGGCCACCGTGACTCTCGGGCTGCAGGAGACGAATCGACCCGATCGTCTTCATACTCTTGACGGTCGCGTCGGGCAGGTGGCCGATCTTCTCGGCTTCGATTGCCTGCTCTTTGAACTGAACGGCCAGTTCCATCACTCGGTCGAGTACGCGCTCGCTCATCGCTGATTCCTCACTGTTTGGGCTTCTGTCATGGTCCACCTCCGATATTCAGCCGACCTCGGTCAATCCCGGTGAGCGGGCGGGAATCAAAGGTCAGAACTCGATGTGCACATCGCCGCTCGCCGGCCGCGCCTGACACCCGAGAATGAGTCCATCCGCGAGATCGTCAGGTTCGAGGATTTCGCACGTCGCCATATCAACGCGGCCGGAGATCACAGTTGCCACACATGAGCCACAGTGGCCTTCGCGACATGAGTGCGGCGCATCGACACCGGCGTCGAGCATTGTGTCGACGAGGCTCTTGTCACGGGGCCATCGCAGACTGTGACGGGTGCCGTCGAGATCGACCTCGACCCTGGCGTCGACTCGGATGTCGCATGATTCCACGTGAGACACGATCCGAGTCTGAGGCGCGAGTGCTGCGATGCCGCAGTCCAGCCCGATATCCGGGAGGACCGTCGCAGAGCTTCCGGTCACCGGGAAGCGCGCCGGGTTCGGTTGTCGTAACGGCCTACGGTCAGACCGTGAACATCTCGTCAGATTCACACAAACCCCCGGCCCTGGACGTCGTCGTGGTCGGGGCAGGCTTCGCCGGCCTGTACGCGTTGCACAAGCTTCGTTCGATGAGGTTGTCGGTGCGTGTGTTCGAGGCCGCCCCCGAGGTCGGCGGCACCTGGTATTACAACCGCTATCCGGGCGCGCGCTGCGACGTGGAGAGCATCGACTACTGCTACTCGTTCTCCGACAAGCTCCAGCAGGAATGGACGTGGACAGAGAAGTACGCGACCCAGGGCGAAATCCTGCGCTACCTGACGTGGGTCGCCGACAGCCTCGAACTGCGCTCCGGAATCACGTTCGACACGAGGGTCACCGCTGCGGAGCTCGACGAGGACACGTTGCGCTGGACCGTCACCACCGACCGAGGTGAAGTCATCTCCGCTCGGTTCGTCGTCATGGCGACCGGTCCGCTGTCGGCGGCGCTCACGCCAGACTTTCCCGGCCTGGACACGTTCGCAGGGGAGATCTACCACACCGCGCACTGGCCGCATGAACC
>JBKPSU010000178.1:0-14215 GCA_046735135.1 Actinomycetota bacterium | reverse complement strand
GGCCACATCAAGATTCTCAAGGACACCGCGGCGACCAAGGCCAAGGTGATGGCGGCGCTGAAGGACATCATCGCCGATGAGGACGTCGATCACATCGTGTTCACATTCTCCAGCCACGGCACCCAGGTACCCGACAAGAACGGCGACGAGAAGGTCGATCACGTCGACGAAGCCTTCGCCTGTTACGACCTCAAGCAGAAAGGCAGGGATTGGGACCGCGACACAGTCATCGTCGACGACGAGCTGAAGACGCTGTTCGAAACGGTCCGCAAGGGCGTGTTGGTCGAGGTCATCCTGGACACCTGTAACAGCGGTACCGGTCTCAAAGCGCTTGACCTCCTTCAGGGTCGGCGACCACGCTTCATCCCGCCGCCGACACCGCTTGGCATCCGTCGGCTGGAGCGCAAGTCCGACCCGAAGGGGCTGCAGGACGAGATCAAGCAGATACCGGCGGCGAACCGTCCGGTGCTGTTCGCCGCGTGCCGCGCCGACCAACTGTCGTCCGACGCGCCGTTCGGCGACGACCGTTACAACGGCGCCTTCACCTATTACTTCCTCAAGGCCGCCAAGGGTGCCAGGAAAACGAGGGGCGACGTGCTCACGGCGGTCCGCGCGTCGCTGGCCAAGGGTGAGTTCGACCAAGTACCGCAGCTGGAATCTGTGCCTAAGGCAAAGGCCGCACCGTTCGGAAAGCGTTGGAATTGAGATGGCGCACGATTTCTGCCCCGGCTATACGAACGCACCCTTCGACGCGCTGGTGGCGGATTACCCCAGAGAAGACAAGTACCCGCTGGACGACTTCCGAGTGGAGTGGGGCCCGATCTTTCACCGCGGCCGGCTCGACGGATCCGCGAAAGTGCTCGTGCTCGGTCAGGATCCGGCTACGCACGAGACCATCAGTCGTCGGATTCTCGTCGGTGAAGCCGGACAACGGACACAAGGTCTGCTCGCCAAAATCGGGATCGAGTCGAGCTACGTGATGGTGAACACCTTCCTCTACAGCGTTTTCGGGCAGGGCGGCGGAAACAGACACGCTGACGACGAGAAGATCGCGGAGTACCGCCACAAGTGGCTGGACGCCCTGCTGCTTGGCACGGACGTCACGGCGGTCATCATGCTCGGAACACTGGCCAAGACGGCCTTTTCGATGTGGACGAAAACGCAGCCTCAGGCCGCGGCCGCGCTTCACCAGGCGCCGATCAAACATCCCACCTTTCCCGAGAGCGCCTCCGGACACGGGACCACGACGTTGCCGAAGGCGACGCAGGAACTGCATGCGAACTGGAGCGCAGCGCTGCCGGACCTGGTCGCGCATGTGACTCCCGATGTCCCCGCGAATCCGACGCCGTATACCGGCACATGGCAACCGGGAGATCTGGTCCGGATCCCTGAGCGCGACCTGCCCGCCGGGTCACCTGGCTGGTGGCGTGATCTCGACGCATGGGCCGACCGGGCAAAGGGAGTTTCCGCTCAGATCAAGCGCGCCACGATCACCGTCACGGTGCCGACCGCCGCGCGCACATGGCCGCCTCTGTCATAGAAGCCCGGAGATTCAGATGAACGCAGGAGCTTTCACTCGCGCGTACATGCGCGGTATCACGAAAGAGCTTGACCCGCCGAAACACCGAGCGAAAGCGCTTCCGCCTGCTCCGTTCGGCCTTCGCGGCGCAGTGATCACGCCGACGGGATTGATGTCGGACGGCTATGTGACGGTCAACGAGGGCGTCATCGACGGCGTCAGCCGCAAGAAGCCCGCAGGTGTCGATATCGTCGACACCAAGGGCGTGATCGTCCCGGGCTTGCTCGACCTGCACAACCACCCGGACTTCAACATCTTTGCGCCGTGGGAGCCGCCGAAGGTCTACGCCAACCGATACCGATGGCGCGACAGCGACACCTACCACGAGCTTGTGCGCGACCCGCAGAACAAGTTGATCGACGCCCTGCCGCCACATACACAAACCCGCTACGCCGAGGTGCGGGCACTCATCGCAGGCGTCACGGGCATCCAGGGCGCCTCGGGTGCGAGCACTTCGAAAGTGGAACCGCTGGTGCGCAACCTGGATCTGTGGACCCTGGGCCAGCACAAGGCGCGATCGATGATCGACCTGCCAACCGAATCCAGCCGAGACTTCGACCGGCTGCAGGCGATTTTGCAAGCGATCAAAGACGATGAAGTCACGGCTTTCTATCTGCACCTGTGCGAAGGACAACGCGGTAATGAGGCGCTGGACAACGAGTTTCGCCGGTTCATCAAATTGAAGGTGGCCACCCCCGCCACGGTGGTCATCCACGGTACGTCGCTCAGCGAGACGGATCTGCACGACATCGCGGATGCCGGCTGCAAACTCGTGTGGTCACCTCAGTCAAACCTGCGTCTCTACAAACAGACGACCCTCGCAGGTGAAGCGATCGCCGCCGGGATGCCGGTCGCACTCGGTGCCGACTGGATGCCGTCAGGCTCACTGAGCCTGCTGGCCGAGATGAAGGTCGCGCGTAACGAACTGGCGCGTCAGGGCCATCCGATCACGGCGAGGAACCTGGTGGCGATGGTGACGTCGGTGGCAGCCTCGATTGCTGGCTTCGGTGACAAGCTGGGTGCACTCGCGAAGGGCAGGGTGGCCGACCTCGTCGTGTTCGAACGCCATCACGAGGACCCGTATGAGAATGTCTGTCGTGCCGATCCGTCGTGGGTCGAGCTTGTTTGCATCGGCGGTGACATCACCTATGCGCGGCCCGATTGGTTCGAGTCGCTTTCAGGCAACGCCCAGAGTCCGAACATCGAGGATCTGACGGCATGGGGGAAGCCCATGCGGATCGATACGGGATTTCAGTCGGCGGTTGATCCGATGTCGCTGACCGAAATCCGACAGTTGCTCATCGCGCAGTACCCGCCCGTCGGCCCGATCTTCGCGTGAGGGCGCCCCCTTTAGCCGGATAACGCGCCACTTCGGACAGATCGCGCAGACCGCATGGTGTTTCACCTCGATGCGGGTTGAACCCTGTGTGGGGTAACGGCTCGGCGGCACGGGCCACGACATGGCTGTTGCACTGGGCACTGCCAGTGCTGGCGTTATGGCTGCGCAGTACGAACGACGAGCCGGCTGCGCCATGGCATAGGCCGGGTGACCGCGGCGCACTAGCGTTATGGCGTGGACCCCGTCGCGCGCCTGCCCACCGACAACCACGTTCACACCCGGTGGTCCTGGGACACCGCGTCAAGCTCGTCGATGCGACTCGCCTGTGCACACGCCGTCGAGTTGGGTCTTCCAGGAGTGGCGTTCACAGAGCACGTCGACTTCACCGACTGGAGCGGCGATGATTCAGCAGTGCTGGCTGGTCTGTCGGGGCGGCCTGGGCCCCTGCCCCAGCGCGTAGGCGCCCGTCCGAGGGTCGGGCCGCTCGATGTCGACGGCTACCTGGCCGACCTGGCACGCTGCCGGGACGAGTTTCCGAACCTGCGCATCCTGTCCGGGATCGAGGCGGGCGAGCCGCACCTGTTTCCCGCGAGCGTGGCCGCCGTGCTGGCATCCGGGGCCTTCGAACGAGTGCTCGGCAGCCTGCACGGGATCGTGCACGAGGGCACGCTGACGGGCATCAGCAACGCACTGTTCAGGCAACTCGACGCACACGAAATCATGCGCCGCTACTTCTCCGAGCTCGACCTCCTGGTGAACGGCTCGGCGGTGTTCAACGTTCTCGCGCACTGTGACTACCCGCGGCGCTATTGGCCCGCCGGTCGCGTGGGCGACTACGCCGAATCGGACTTCGAGGAGGAGTACCGGACACTGTTCCGTGCGCTGGCGTCGTCGGGCCGCGCGCTCGAGATCAACACCCGGAGCCCGCTTCTATCCGAGAAGCTGATGCGCTGGTGGTGGGAGGAGGGCGGCGACGCGGTCTCATTCGGCAGCGACGCGCACCAGCCGTCGCGGGTCGGCGAGCACTTCGACGTCGCGGTCGACGTCGCGGAAGCGGCAGGGTTCAAACCCGGTCGTGATCGTCACGACTTCTGGCGGCGCTGAGGACCAATGCACATCTTGAGCCGCACACCCGGCGCCCGACCGGCCGTGGTCGGGGGACTGATCAACGGCGTGGCGATCGCGACTCCGCTTCTGATCGGCGCAGTCAGCGGGGAGCCGGCGGCCGGGGCCACCGCATGCATCGGTGCATACATTGCGGCATTCACCAACAAGGGCGGTGAGCGCTGGAGCCGAACAACCGGGCTTACAGCGGCCGCGATCGTGAACGCCTGCGCATTCGCCGTCGGCGCCGTCACGACCCGGCTCTTCCCGATCGATGTGATGGTGTTCGCCATTCTGGTGTTCATCGCGTCGATGGGTGCCGTGTTCGGAAGCACCGCCGCCCGATGCGGAACGATGCCCGCGACGGCGTTCCTGGCAGGCATCTACATGACGGACCAGGCGAGCGTTGCGGTATCGGTGTTCCTCGTCGCGGTCGGTGGGCTGTGGTACGCGGTCGCGACATTGGTTTTGACTCCTGCACCGCGACTACGGCGGCTCGTTGCGACGATAGGAGCGGCCTACAGCGAGGTCGCTTCGTCGATGGCTGACGAGACCAGCGCGCCGCCCGCAAACCGGACGGCCATCGAAGCCGCTTTGCGCGAGGCCGACGATGCAGTGCTGGTGCTTGCCGGGCCCGGTGGCGACGACGCGATCGCGCAGCCGGCGAGGACGCTGGTCGACACGGCCGCCGCACTTGTGGACTCGATCGCCGGCCTCCGGTCAACGAGTGAGCCGGATCCAGCGATTGCACGGGAGTACCGCGCACTCGGCAAATCGCTGGCGATGCGGCTCGACACGATTGCGGGCGAGTTGACTCGTGGAAAGCCCGGCACCGCAAGCACATCCGACGACGCCATCGACAGCTTCATCGACGCCTGCAACCGGGTGCGCCAAGCGGCCATCGACGGCGAAGTCAACTATCCGCGCGCGTCGGCGGTCGCGCAGTTGCGGCGACGCATGATCGCGGTCAGCGCCGCGGTGGATTCCGCCGGTGCACAGGCGGCCAGACTCACCGGCCGGCCGAACGTGCGACTCCCCGGCTCCGGCGGGCCTCCTGCCACGAGGTTCACCCTGCAGGGCCTGCGCGACGCAATGCGGCTCACGTCGACCACCTACCGGCACGCGTTGCGGACGACGGCCATCACCTCGCTGCTTTTCGCAGTGGTCGAGATTGCACATCTTCCGCACGGTGAGTGGGCGGCGCTTGCGGCATTGCGGGTGTTGCGACCGCAGTACGGCGCTACGACGCAACGCGCCTGGCAGCGCGTCGTCGGCAATATCGTCGGCGGCACATGCGCGGCGGTGGCGATTGCCGGGATTCACTCCGCTACGGCGCTTGCCGCATTGCTGTTCGTGATCATCGCCGTCGGATTTGCTTTGCGGCCAGTCAATTACGCCTTCTGGGTGTTGTTCGGCACTCCGCTCATTCTGCTGATCGGCGACATCACCGACCAGGGCGATTGGCGTACCGCGGTAGGGCGGATCACCATGACGTTCGTGGGAACCGCGGCGGCCGTCGTCGGCTACTTCCTGTTTCTGCCCGACTGGGAGGCCAACCGGTTGCCCGGCCAGCTCGCCCGGGCAGCGGCCAAGACGGCCGACTACCTCGACGCGGTGCTGGCGCATGTCGCCGAGCCCAGTCCCGAGAATCGCGCCGCCCTGGACGCCGCGCGGCGCACCGCCACAGCGGGGGTGCGCGGTGCGGATGAAAGCCTGTCGCGGGCGCGCAGCGAACCCGGGCACACTGGAATACGCGCCGCCGCAACGGTAGTCAACGAGTTGTCCGCTGTTGCACTTCGCTTGGCCGCCTTGACATCATTGCCCACCCTGAGGTCGTCGCCGATTCCGCATCTGGACGAATACCGCCGACACGCTGTCGCGGCTGTCCGTCATTGCCTCGAGCCGTCGGACGCCATCGAAGACGCAGGTGCGGTCGAAACGGCCGTCGACGGCATGCGTCAGTACATCCACGATCTGCATGCCCGGCGGGAAACCGAGATGCGGGAACAGCCCGACGCAGAAACACCGCTGCGGGCATCCGTACGCGAGAACGAGCCTGTGGTTGAGGAATTGGCGCGAATCGCCGAAACCATCGCCTCGCTCACGAACACCGTCGCCCCACGCTCGATGTCGTGACGGCGCCGGGAGCTACTGTGGGTGGCCGGCCAGGTACTCGTCAACCGGGATCGGCGTCGTCGACGCGTAGCCGATGGGCAGCAGCACGTCACCCCTGGTCGTCTTCAGGTAGACGTCCCAGCCGTAGAAGCCCGTGAACGCCGCGGGATCGGCCGCTAGCACCGCCGCGTAGTCATTGACCGCCCGCACATATTGCGACGCGTGGTTGTACCGGAAGATGGCGTGATCACGGTCATTCGAGAAGCCGTTGGCCGCAAGGTAGCGGCCCGCCGCCATGATGCTGTCATGGGGCGAGTAGATGTCGCCTCCCTCGCCGTAGGCCGCGAATGTCGATGGCAGGAATTGCATCGGGCCCTGTGCGCCTGCGGTGCTCGGGCCCACGACGCTGCCGAGACGAGTTTCGATCAGGTTGATCGCGGCCAGATAGTTCCAGCTGACGCCGGACGCCGCCTCCGCGTCGCGGTAGTAGGCCAGCAGCTCGTCGGCCGGAGCCGGGGCGACGATGCGCCATGCGGGGATCGCGTTGTTGGTCTCGGCCATCGCAGTGAGTTGTCGGCGAGCGTCGACGTTGAGGTCGTAGACCTGCTGCATCGAGGCCGGGATCCGGGGACGGGTGATCGCGTCCCACTCGCTGTGGTAGCCGATGGCCCGGTAAGCCGCCTGCTGCCTGCGCGCGGCCGCCTGCAGCGCAGGCCCGGGCGTCGAGGGGTCGCGGAGCGCCTGCTCGTCGGCGACGAGGTCGTCGGCCAGCTTGACGGGGTCTGACGACACCCTGGGTCGCGCACCTGCGGGGGCGGGCTCTGTCGGCTCGTCGAGCAAGGTCACCGTCGGCGAAGACGGGGCGGCCACACTGGGCGGGGCTGCCGCTCCTGGCGATGGTTCCGGCGACGCAGGCTGCGAGCAACCGGCGATCGTGACAGCTATCGCGACAAGTGCCAGCGGCCCGCCCGTGCATCTCCGCCTTCGATCCACCGCGCCAAGGGTAATCGCTCTACGCGCGATACCGTTCGACGGCGGCAGCGTATTCGTCGAGAAGCTTCAGGCTGTCGGCTTTGGGCAGCGTAGGGAGGAGCAGGGAGACCTGGCCGAACCCCAGCTCGTCGACGGCCTGCCAGTAGTCGGGCTTCGCGGGAGTGCCGAACATCGCCAGCGGTACGTCGTGGCCGGCGCCGTCACGCATCTGGGCGATGCGTTTCTCGAGTGCCTGCACCGGGAGGGGGTTGGAGATCCATCCGGCGTTGTGCCTGATCACACGCCTGACTGTGGCGTCGGAATTCCCGCCGATGTAGATGGGCGGATACGGCTTCTGCACGGGCTTGGGCCTGATGTAGGACGCGTCGAAGTCGACGTAGCGGCCGTGGTACTCGGCGGGTTCGTCGGTCCACAGCGCCTTGATGGCCTCGATTCGCTCGTCGAGCAGGCCGCCGCGGGTTTTCGGGTCCGTGCCGTGGTGTCGGAGTTCCTCGATGTTCCAGCCTGCGCCGACCCCGAAGACGAAACGGCCATCTGAGATGAGGTCGATGCTTGCGGCCTCCTTCGCGGTGATGATGGGGTCGCGCTGGATCAGCAGTGCGATACCGGTGACCAGCTCAATCCGAGACGTCACCGCCGCCGCTGCGGCGAGTGTGACGAACGGGTCGAGCGTCCTGTAATAGATCGACGGCAGCTCGCCTCCCTGCGGATATGCAGATTCGCGGCTCGCGGGAATGTGGGTGTGCTCCGCCACGACGAGCGAGTCGAAACCCCGCTCTTCGATCGCGCGTGCCAAGGACACCGTGTCGATGGTGTCGTCGTTGACGAACGTCGAGATTCCGAACTTCATCGCCTACCTCCGAAAAGCGTCTACCCCGGTGTTTGGACACCCGCGACGCGGAAGGTATTCCCGACCACCCGGAAGCTAACCGGCCGAGTACGTTGGACAACGCCTGGATCGGGGAGGAGCCATATGCGTCGTGTCGCGGCACGGGTCGCGTGCATGGCGGTGACATTGATGTTCGCCGCCGCATTCGTCACGCCAACGGCAACCGCGGACCCAGGCCTGCGCATATCCAGTCAGAGTGAGCAGATTCTCCAGACTCTGCTTGCGGCGAGAAGCAAGGCCTCCGCTGCGCAACCGTCGGACCAGTCGGAGATGTTGTCAAGGCAATTCCTTGGAACACCTTATGGCGCAAACACTCTCGTCGGGTCGGCAACGGTGCCCGAGCAGCTGGTTGTCGAACTGCAGAAAGTCGACTGCTTCACGTATGCCGACTATGTTGAAGCGCTGAAACGCGCAGGCGAGCGCGATCAGTTCATCGCGAGCCTGATCAACGTTCGATACAAGGACGGCGTCGTCTCTTTCCAGAACAGGAAACACTTCTTCACCGATTGGGCCGCGACGTCGCCCGCCGTCGCCACCGACATCACCGCCAGCCTCAGCGCCAAGGCCGCTCAGTCGAACAAGAATCTCAACAGAAAAGATTCCGGCGACCTGTACTTGCCCGGCCTACCGGTCGTCCCACGGGTCGTCTCATACATTCCGAGCCAACAGGTCGACAGCGGCGTCGTGAGCCGGCTCCGCACCGGCGACTACATCGGTGCGTACGCACAAGACGGTGGCCTGGACGTCACACACGTCGGCATGTTCATCGACGCGCCCAACGGCCCGGTCCTGCGTAACGCGTCCTCCCTGTCGGCGAACGACAAGGTTGTCGACAGTCCGCTCGCCGACTACCTGAAGACCGTGCCGGGCATAGTGGTGCTACGCCCGGTCCGGTGATGGCTCAGTCGGCGATTATGTCGTCGTCGTCGACGAACACCAGCGTGTCGTCGTAGACACGAACGGCCCAGCGTCGCGCCGCATCGACGATGTGGTGCTCGCCCACATCAACCGCATGACCTGAGAAATCACCGAAATCCTCGATAACCACTCCGCGGATTTCACGGCTGGTGCCCGGAAAAGCGCGAACCGCCGATCCGACCGCGATTTCCTTTCCCGTGCCGTTCTCGATTTGAGCCATATGGTGCGCACCCTCCCCAGGTGTTACGTAGGCGTTAATTCAATCACACCCCCCGCATAATGCATCGTTGTATCACCGTTGGAGACTTCGAGAGCACGTTTTGGCGGCAGCCAAGAAAGTCTGATCGCGTGGGGAATTGCCGGCCCCCGGCAAATTGATCTTGATTCGGAAACGTTTCGACGTTTCCGCAGCGAACGAAGGCACCAAACGCTCGTCCGGGTGATCGTCGGCGTTCGGTCAAATATTGCGGTGAAGCCGAGGTTGCGCCCTCCCGGCAAATTGCTGTGACTGGTACTCCGCCGTAGAAGCTGCGAACTCACCGGCTGCATAGCTCCCGGCGTGCGACGCGGCGAGGACTTCGGTAATTCGCTTGGCTGTCCCGAGGTCCACCGAAACCTGCTTGAGGCGGGTCAGTCCTCGGCGCCGAGGACACCGTTCTCCTTGCCGTAGCCGGAATCGCCGTACCCGCCCTGTGGAACGTCGGGGGAGAATAGCGTGTGATCGTCGACCCACACTGCCTGCATTGAGCGAATTGGCGAAACGGTGTGCCCGGGCGAGGTTCTGAGTCCACACCGACGCCGCCATAGCGCGTGCCATTGCCGAATGCGAGCGCCTGTTCGTCGGCGTCGAAGCGTTGCACGGTGATGACCTGACCAACTGCGAGCACGCTGGTCGTTCACGGGTCGAGAACGTCCCATCGTCGCTACCCGACACAGACCGCCATCGGCCGTCGATGAAGTTGCGAAGTTCGTGCATGTCAGTCCTCGCCCCATTGTGGAATGCGTAATCCGTGAAAACCCCTTGTAGGGAGTAGGTTCTGGTGGAGTCCAGCCGTCGAGCGAAGCGGGATCCGGCGCGAACACCTCCACGCCCAGCGGTCGGCACACCTCGAACTGATCGCGGGCGTCGGGTCCGTACTGTGGAACCGACAGGTCCCGCCTGGGCAGGTCGAGAGCGCACACAGCACGTCGATCTCGGCGAAGAACTCGAAGTCGCCCTTCTTTGCGTGGCAGGCCTGGTTGTAGTACTCGTCGTCGGTGTGGAGTCCGGTGGTGCCGATGTTCTGGGCCTGCGGTGTCACCCCGCAGCAGGCCGCGATGGAGGCCAAGACGGACCTCATGATCAGCCACGCGACGGGCCATTTGTTCGTGACCAAGCTGCACGTCTGAGTGCAGGTGGTGCCGCGCGCGGCACCGAGCTACCGGATCGGTAGGCCGGTGATTGCGCGTGCGATCACCAGTCGTTGAATCTCACTGGTGCCTTCGAAGATGGTGAAAATCTTGGCGTCGCGGTGCATCCGCTCGACCGGATAGTCGCGGGTGTATCCGTTGCCGCCGAGGATCTGAATGGCCTCATCGGTGACAAGGACGGCGGTTTCGCTGGCCACGAGTTTGGCCATGGAGCCCTCGGCCGAGTCGAAACTCTTGTTGTTTCGCGCCATCCACCCTGCCCGCCACACGAGCATGCGCGCCGCGTCGATGCGGCTCTTCATGTCGGCGAGTTTGAACGCGACCGCCTGGAATTCGCCGATCCTCCGGCCGAATTGTTCGCGTTGGCAGGCGTAGTCGAGCGCGTACTCGTATGCGGCGCGGGCAACGCCCACGGCCATCGCGCCGACCGAGGGCCGAGTCCGCTCAAAGGTTTTCATCGCGGCCTGCCCGCCTGTCGACACCCCTGAAGTGGCACGGGCGATGCGCGCTTCGAACTTCTCCCTGCCGCCGAGAATCATGTCTTCCGGCAATCGGACGTTGTCGAGTACGACTTCGGCGGTGTGCGATGCCCGGATGCCGTGTTTCTTGAACTTCTGTCCCTGGGACAGGCCCGCGGTGTCAGGGGGGATGATGAATGTCGCCTGCCCACGTGACCCGAGGTCGGGATGCACAGAAGCCACGACGACGTGCACGTTGGCGATCCCGCCGTTGGTCGCCCACGTCTTCGTGCCGTTGAGCACCCATTCGCGGGTTGCCTCGTCGTACCGGGCCCTGGTGCGGATCGCGCCGACGTCGGATCCGGCGTCGGGCTCCGACGAGCAGAATGCGCCGAGCTTCGGATCGCCTGGGGTACCGAACATTTCGGGTAGCCATCGGCCGACCTGATCGGGAGTTCCGTTGCCCGCCAACGCTGCAGCGGCGAGGCCGGTGCCCAAGATCGACAGTGCGATACCGGCGTCTCCCCAGAACAGTTCTTCGAACACCGTGAGCAAGCCGAGCCCGGTCGGTTCAGCGGCTTGCTGGGCGAACAATTCAGGGGAGTAGAGACCGACTTTCGCGGCCTCCTGGATGACGGGCCACGGCGTTTCCTCGCGCTCGTCCCACTCGGCGGCGGCGGGGCGGACGACCTCCGCGGCGAACTGGTGAACCCAGTCGCGCACTTCGATCACGTCGTCGCTGGGCTGTAGAGAGAAAGTCACGTAGAGCTCCTTGGTTGTGTTTAGTTGGTGAGCTTTTGGGCTGTCATGGCTGGGTGAGCGTGCTGACGGTCTGGTGCACCCATGCTTCAAAGAACCGGTCGTCGTCGACATCGCCGGGCGTATGACCCGTCAACGCGCGCAGTGTGGCGGCGTAGGTCAGTGAGGAAATAGCGACCGCAGCGGTCGCTTCAGGGTCGGGGACATTCGTTCGGCCTGCGCGGTTTGACGCGATGAGCTCGTTGGTGAAACGTTGATATGCGTTGTCGGTGATGGCCTTCCACGTTTTCTCGTTCAGGTCGGCGAGCTCCGTGGATTCGCGAAGCATCACCCGCAGCAGATCTTCGCTCTGGGCAAGGTTATTGCGGATCAGTCGACCGGCACTCCGGACCGCTTGCTCGACGCCCGTCGGTGACGCTGCGTCGTACTCCTCGCGCGCGGCCACGATGCTCTCGATCCGGTGTGTGACCGCGGCCTCCAACAGGGCGCGTTTGGACGTGAAGTGTTTGTAGAGCGCCCCCGAACCCGGGGCCAGGCCGGCCGCCCTCTGGATATCGGCAATGGAGGTCGCGGCGTAACCCCGGGTCGCGAAGAGCGTGAGCGCTTCGCCGAGCAAACGGTCGCGCCCGGATTGGACCATGGTGAGAGAGTACTCACTCACCGATGCGTCCGCAAACCGGCTGCGCACTCAACGCTTACCAGACGTCCGTTGCCGGACGATGAGTTTGACCTGAACCGAGGGTCTAACTGGGAAGAACGGGCCAGCGGAGCGGCCACGACGAAAGGGCACTAATGGCAACGATTCCTTCGCCCGGTGGATACCTGCCGATCAACGGGCTGAACCTCTATTACGAGGTACGCGGCGAACTGGGCACGTCCAAGCCTCCCTTGCTGTTGATCCCCGGCGCGTTCATGGCCACCGACTCGATGAAAGCGTGGGCAGACGCCTTCGGGCGCGAGCGCACCGTGATCGTGTTCGACCAACAAGGGCACGGCCGCACCCCGGACACCTCGCGGGCGATGTCATACGAGCAATTCGCAGACGATGCCGCGGGGTTGCTGCGCGCATTGAGCGTCGAGTGCGCGGACGTGATGGGCTACTCGCAAGGCGGCGGAGTGGCGCTCCAACTCGCGATACGTCACCCGTCGCTGGTGAACAAGTTGGTCTCGATGGCGGCCACCTTCCGCAAGGATGGGTGGTACCCGTCGGTGTTCGAAGCCATCGGTGGGCTTACTGCCGACGCATTCGCCGGGACCCCCGTCGAGAAGGCATTCAAGCAACACACACCAGACGACGAGGCGTTCGACGCCTACCTCGAGAAGATGAAGGACCTGAACATCAACGACCAGAACATCACCGACGAGGAGATGCGTTCGATCTCCGCCCAGACGATGGTGATCATCGGTGATGCGGACGGCGTAAAGCCCGAGCACGCACTGGCGATGTTCAAGCTGCGCGGTGGAGGCGACGAGGAGGCCGTGGCGTCGGGAGTGCTGGAGACAGCTCCGGCCGCACGCCTGGTGATCCTGCCGGCGATGTCACATGTTGGTGTGTCCGGGCAGTGGGAGCTGCTGGTGCCGATGGTCAGTGCATTTCTCGATGACGCGGCACCGAAGACGCCGCAACTCTTCTAGCGTCTACCCGGTGGCCGACGTTCAGCTTCGCCGGCGGGTCCATCCGATGTGGCAACCATCGAACGCACCGTGCACGCCGCCTTCGACAAGTACGTGGCTCGGATTGGTCGGCAACCGGCGCCGATGACGGCTGATTACCGAGCCGCGGTCGCATCGTCGCGAGTATGGGTGCTCGAAGTCGACGGTGAGATCGCTGGGGTCGTTGTCAACGAGGTGCACCAGGACCATCTCTTGCTGGACACTGTCGCCGTCGCCCCGGGCGCGCAGGGGCACGGCTATGGAGCTCTGTTGCTGGCACGTGCCGAGGATGACGCCCGTGAACTCGGACTGCCGGAGGTGAGGTTGTTCACCAACCAGGCGATGACCGAAAACCAGGAGTTCTACCCGCGTCATGGGTATGTCGAGACTGCCCGTGGCCGCCGGGATGGATACGACCGTGTTTTCTACGCCAAGACTATTGCGGCGCAGTAATGGCCGAACCTACAGCGGCACTGGCGTGCTGATCCGACGTCCGCAAATCACAAAGCGCCTCCGGCAGGACTCGAACCTGCGACCAACCGCTTAGAAGGCGGTTGCTCTATCCGCTGAGCTACGGAGGCAGCGCCCGCAGAGTCTATCTCGCCGGTCGAAAAGGTCCTCCGCAGCGAGTTGCGGCGGACTAGCGTGGGTATTGAACGGGCGTGCCAACGGGAGGAGCAGCAACGATGGCAGGGTGGGCGCAGTCGTGAGCGATATGCCGGAACTGGACGATGGCGGACTGCCGGAGGAGCTCAGTCCCGTCGACCAGATACTGCACCGCGGCGAAGCCAACCCCCGCACGCGCTCGGGCATCATGACCGTCGAGATCCTCGACACCACACCCGATTGGCAACGATTCCGGACCCGGTTCGACAACGCATCGCGGAAAGTGATGCGGCTGAGGCAGAAGGTCGTGATGCCGACGCTGCCGACGGTGGCGCCCCGCTGGGTCGTCGATCCGGACTTCAACCTCGACTTCCACGTGCGCCGGGTCCGCG
>JBKPSU010000177.1:0-15721 GCA_046735135.1 Actinomycetota bacterium | reverse complement strand
GAGCACCCGTTCGAGTGGCTGCTTAAGGAGATGAAGGCCAGCCGCAACGACCTCGGCCTGCTGCTCACGATCTCGTTCGAGTGCGCTCAATGCGATGCCGACCTGGGCACGCAGCAGCGACAATTCAAGACGAAGGTGCGGAAGTGAGCCAGAGCGAGGAGGACATCCTGACGGCGCTCATCTATCAGCACGTCGATGGCCGGTACAAGGACCGCTTCGGCGAGAGGCAGTCCTGTTCGGTGACCGAGAGCAGTGCTCGGGACGCCGCGCGGAAGATCCTCAGCTGCGGCTTCCCGATGGCGAGCCGACCTGTGGACAACCGTCAGGATCGGGAGCTCGACGCGCTGGAGAGATCTCCGTCGAACAGCTGCGCGGCTGGAGTGGCCTGCCGCCTGAGTTGAGGAGGAACACATGAGGAAAGCACTCGTCGCGCTGGCCGTTCCGCTGGCCGTCGCCACTGCCGCCCCGGCGCACGCATCTGAGCTGGGAATCGAGACGGACATCGGCGGGTTAGGCATACGCGTGAACGTGATCAACCCCGGTTCGCTGGCGGATCAGAACTGCCAGTACAAAGCGGTGCCGACCCAGCCGACGCTGCTGTCCCCGGTGTTCCGAAACTTCACGCTGCCGCGCGACGCGCCCAGTGTGTCGCTCGACTTCCCTGGCGTTCCCACCGGCACCGAGTGGACCATCAACATCAGCTGCACCTGGGCCGGTAACCCGCCCGCACTGGGGTCGCCCGGTCGCGGAACCAAGGTCGTTCGTTATTGAGCGAGCCGATCCGGTTCGTCAACGCGGACGGCTCCGTCATGCAGCCGGAGCCGGATCCGATCTAGCTGGAGTTCTACGACTACGGCGAGCGGATCCTGGTGCGGGGATGTGTAGATGGTCGCGCCGAACGCAATCGCGGGGGCACTCGGGCAGGGCGCGCCCATCGATAAGATTGTCCCTTCTGCGCGACGCCCGCGAGCGCATAGTTCATTACTGCAATCTCGCCCGGCCTACGGACGGCACTTCTGGTGCGCAAGCCACCGCGTGTCCCTCGCCAAACAAATCGTCCTTCGAGGGCAGGAACTAGCACTGGTCTCTTTTGAACTGGCGCCAGCTGAAGGTCACCGACCTGATGGTGCCGACGAGCCGTCGCGACATGGTGAGCTCGTGTAGGACGCTCAAAGGCGTTGTCTACGGGGAGATGAACCCATGCGACGCCATGCCCAAGCTGTTGTCCATGTGTGAAGCGGGCACCATCAAGCTCGACGAACTCGTCACCCAGCGTCATCGCGTTCGACTAGATCCGCCGAGCACCGGCGATCGTGACGACGAGCAGCCCCACGAGCGTCAGCGCGGCGACCGCGGAGGTAACATACCAAGCCGTGCCGTCGCCGCAGACGCCGATCATGTCGCAGCGGCCGCGCGCCACAGCGCCGACCAACACAGCCTTCAATGCGACGACGGTGGAAGCGATGGCTACCGCTGTGCGTGCGCGCATACTGCAGGCTAACCGCCCGGCGGCTGCTACTCCGATCTCGGAAGCGGCGAAGCGGTCCTCGTCACGATGGACGGCGCGTTCGTGCAAACCGCGCTTTTCGCGGTTGCGTCCAGCAGAGTGGCGCCTCTCTGTGTCAAGTCGTGGTGTTGGCGTCGTTGAGTAGCTGTCGGTAGACAGTGTCGGACAGTCGTCTCTTGAGGCAGCACATTGCTTCGCTGTGGCTCTTGCCGGTGGCGCGTTTGCGCAGTTAGTAGGCCCGTCCCACGGTGTCTCGTCGGATTTGGGTGATGGCCATGACGTGTAGGCAAAAATTGAGTTGACGATCGCCGGCGCGGGAGAGTCGGTGCCGGACGACGTCTCCAGACGATACTTCGATCGGGGCTGTGCCGGTATAGCTGGCGAACGCCGCCGGTGAGTCGAAACGGCAGATCGAGCCGGCCCGGGACACAATCTTGGCGGCGGTGAGAGCCCCGATGCCGTGGAGCTGAGTCAGGGTGGTGCCAGAAGCTTTGACGGCGATCTCGATCTCATGAGCGGCCTTGTCGATTCTTCGGTCGAGCCCGCGCAGTTCTGAGATCAGATCGGCGGCCAGTGCGCGCAGCGTCTTGCCGGCGGTGTCTCGCGGGCGCACGGTGCGCAGTAGCTCAGCGGCCCGTTCGCCGTTCAAGTCGCGGCTGGCGCCGCCGGGAATGAGGTGCGTGAGAACGGTGTGAAGTCTATTGATGGTCTGGGTCCTGGTCTTGACCAAGTCATCGCGGTGTTCGACGAGGGCGCGTAAAGCCGTTGTTGCAGAATCGATTTCGGCTGTGTTGAGAAAGTTCGACGTATGAGCGGCGACGCCCACAGAAACGGCGTCGGCCTCATCACTCTTTCGACCGTGCCCTGTGGAGAGGAGTCTGACTCTGGCCGCGAGTTTAGCGGGGACATCAATGACGGCGATGCCGTCTTGACGCAGTCGAACGGTCAGTGGCGCCCCGAGACCGCTGGCACCCTCGGTCGCCCACGCGGTGTCGGGCCAGCGCCGGGCGAAGCGCAACAGGGTTCGGTAGCCGTCTCGGCTGACCGGGACGCGGATCGTCGCCAGCGGTTGCAGCCGCGCATCAACGGCTGCGGCGGTCCACGACCGCTTGTGCGGGTCGACCGCAATCATCACCGACGGCATGGATGTGTTCTTGTTTGATGGCATGTGTTCCTCCACTCGAATGTGATTTCGGTTGCGAGGAGGGCACACCAACTTCAGGTCGAACAAGCCTCTCTTCAGCCACTCCACGCTGCGGTGGCGACCGGCCGACAGGCCACTCTTGGAGTCAACCCGAAGGCGACAGGTGTACGACGAGCCAGACCGATCACCACCACAGGGAGCATCGCTGCAGGCGCCGCATCCCCGCCCGAATTCAACAAGTTGGTGTACGAGTCGGGCCTGATCGTCGTGTTCGGCGTGTCGTAGCCGATTTAGTGAAGGTCATCGCGTGATTCTTCGAGAGACCGTCCAAAGTCACTCGAGCAAAGGAATCAACGCGATGACCACTGCCCACAATATCGACTGGCCCGCGGTGCTGGCCGAACGACTCACCACCTGCCACCCCGATGTGCTGCGCGAGCTGTTGGCCACGTTCCTCCACACCCTGATGGGCGCCGAAGCCGACGCGCTGTGCGCCGCCGGATACGGCCAACGCAGCACCGAGTGCACCAACCAGCGCAACGGCTATCGGCACCGCGAATTCGATACTAGGGCGGGCACATTAGATCTCGCGATCCCCAAGCTGCGCCACGGTTCCTACTTTCCGGATTGGCTTCTGCAGCGCCGCAAGCGCGCCGAGCGGGCGCTGACCACAGTGGTGGCCACCTGTTATCTACTCGGGGTGTCGACGCGGCGGATGGACAAGCTCGTCGAAACGCTGGGCATCACGTCACTGTCGAAGTCGCAGGTATTCGGTGATGGCCAAAGAACTCGACACCGCCGTGGAGGCGTTTCGTACTCGGCCCCTTGATGCCGGCGCGCAGGATCGCCACCCGCGCTCGGGTGAACGGTAGGCCGGTGGCGGTGCGGCGCTTCTGCTTGGCCACGCCGAGCTCGTACCGGCGAGCCTGCACGAACGCTTGAATAAGGTCAGTGCCCAAGGAGATCGGCGACTCGGAGCAGCGGTGCGATTTCGTCCGGGATCTTTTCGGGGTCGCCGATTCGGCCCGGCCGCCAGCTGATGAGGTCGTGGTTGGCCACACTCCACGTCGGTAGCCGCCCGTCGACGTGCTCGGCGACCAATGTCGGCCCGAGCAGGCGACGTGCCAACTCCGGTTGGTTGGTGGTGACGCGGAACTTGGCGTCGAAGGGCGGGTAGTCAAGGCTCACGGCTTTCCCCCCGACCACCTTCTGCCGGAGGCCGTAGAGCCCGTGGCGACGCCGTGCCACCGCCAGCGGTGGGTAGGGCCGCGGCAGCCGGACCGCCGTCACAAGGAACTGGTGCGAATTCGAAGAAGGGTCGCCAAAAAGATCAGGCAACAGCGAATCGAGAATGCCATCCCCCGCGTCATCGGAAGAGTCGCCGGGACTCACCCTCGTCCAGGAGTATTCGGCCACCGCGACGGGACGGCCGTCGATCGTGCTGTGCAGCAGCAAGGAAATCTTGCGTCGCTCGTATCCCGGTAGCCGGTTCAGAAACGGGACCTGCGCGTCTTTCCCGACAGCCCAGCCCGATCGAGCGGCCCACCGCATGATCGCTTCCTCGCGCCTTCTGTCTCGCAAGTATCCCCAGCTGGCAAGGGCGACGAGGACCAGTAAGACGACGGCGATCAGCGTCCCTGACGGCTTTCCCCAGCTGGTAAGGGCTGCGAGGACTACTACGCCGACGATGATCAGCAGGGACCCCGACAGCTGTTTTGCGGTCACGTCGTCCCCCTCCGCATTTGACTTCTACACCGATTATCGGCTGGTCAGTTGAGCCCTACAGAGTTATTGCGGCATGGTATGGACGCCGAGGAACCGACCCGCTTTGTCGATCCGGCGAGACATGGAGCTTGGCGATCCGCGGGCCTATGCGCCGATGCGAGTGCTCAGCTTTCCACGCACATCGTGTGGGCCACGGCGGTTGATCTTGCGTCTGATCCGCTTGACTCGGGTGCTATCAGTCGACGCGAACCGGCCCCGCCAGTCGCCGCTTGACTCGGGTGCTATCAGTCGACGCGAACCGGTCCCGCCGGTCACCGCTTGTAAGTGCGTGGCTTGGCCATTAGGCGCCGCGCCACAAATCCAGGCAGGGAGGCGTTCAACCGAACTCTGTTGCTCGGAACAAGTCCTATTCATCGCCAGCACCTCGCATCGATGAGTTCCTATTCGATTCTTTCGTTGTAACGCGCCAAAGTTGTTGATTTGCAGCCGATGTCATTGATTAGTGTTGCTTGTGGGCTGGGCACACCTTGGGCACACTTATTGTCCATAGAGGCCAACTCTGGTGAATTACGGGAGGATCCGGAGAACACAGCCAGAGAGTCGGCGGAGGGGTCGCTGGCGCGTTCGATGTCGCCGATGTGCAACCAGGGGCGACCTACGACGTGAGGGTGTTGGGTTGCAGTCTTATCACTCCTTTCTTGCCGGACAGTCCATGCGCGCTGATGGATCAGCGGTTCATCACGACTTAGCCCATCGTCGAGGAGTGCGTTCACACCACCCGACGAGCGTGCTTTCGAAAGATGGCGCGTTCGAGCATGGATAGAGGTACCGGCGGAGTTCATCGATACCGAAATGGCGTAGTCGACTACTCGCGCCCGGACTTCGCCACGAGCGGATACTTGCCACAAGTTAGGTTGCTGAACATGGCGGCGGGTTTCCGCGCGAGCCAGCTAGGGAGGGGAACCGATGCCGAAACCGATCGGTATCAACAGCACATCCCAGATCCTCGCCGCCGCAACGACCATAGCCGCACTGGGGTTCTTCCCGGTCACACCATCGGCACAGGCGAACCCACTCGCACCGGTCCCGCTCGCCCCCGCTTGCGACCAGTATGTCTTTAATGGGCGCTTCGAAGTGAGAGGGACTCCGCTGGATACCGAGCGCTCGGGTTGGACGGTGTTCTTCGACTCGACCGGACAGTCGGCAGGGACATCTCCGGCTGCCGTCGTATTTGACGACGGCGGTCAGGTGAAAGGGCATGTGGTGGCTGGCGGCATCCAGGATCGCAGTATCGACTTCCGGATCAAGTGGGACGACAAACCGAACAACTTCTGGAGTTTCTGGGGCGCTATAAATGACGACGGCATTGCACGTGGGCAAGAGCAGGGCCCGGGTTCCGGGGCGCCATGGGGCGCGTGGACTCCGCTCAGTTGCGACACGCCCGCTCCGCAACAACCGGCGCCTCCGGAGAAGAAGATGGCTACCGTGACCGGCGATGTAGACGTCTACAACATCGCGCACGATGACGTAGATACCGGCGACGGAGTTGTCGGGGAGAAGATCGGTACGCTGCGGGCCGGCCAGCACGTCGAAGTCGGGACACCTTGCGCGCCAAATGACTGGTGCAAAGTTCTCTCTCCTGAATTGCCCGGGGGCTTCGGTTTCGCGCGGGGCCACCTGAACCTTTGAGCAGCTGGGAGGTTGAATCCTTTCGATCGCAGTCAGTTTCGATGCGCCGTCCGCGCCAGCATGCAAGCTATCCGTGGCCGACTGGCGAGCTGATCGAACAACGGATCGCGCACCCGCAGTCGGCGCGACGTGTGGCACGTTGTCCCTCGGATCGTGTTCGCCGACCGGGGCGAACAGGTTCCACTGCCCAGGAATGCCCTTGAGTGCGTGCATCCCACGGCGTTCGAATGAGATTCCGGAGCCGGATCCCGTTGGGCACCCGGGTGCCGCATCCGACGACGTTGATGAAGCTCACCGGCCGGTGCGGCGAGGCTGCGGTGGCCGGACTCAACGAGGCGTTGCTGCTCAAGGCCACCCCGGGAAGCTGGTGCGCACCGATAAGGTCCGCGCCGACACGACGGTGGTGGAGGCGGCGGTGGCCTATCCGACGGATTCGGGGTTGTTGGCCAAGGCGGTCGTGGGCATCGCCGGCACCATCCGACGGATTCAGGGCGCGGGTGGGGCCATCCGAACTCGGGTGCGTGATCGCCGTCGTTCGGCGGGTCAGCGGGCACGGCCGATCGCAGCCAAGTTGCGGTTGCGCGGTGCTGGCGCCTGGGACGAGAGCCGGACTGCGGTGCTGCGCATCACCGGCGGGTTGGCCGACATCGCCGAGGCCGCTACGGGTCGAACCCTCAATGTCGGTGAAGAGAAACGTCACCACGCCAGAAGCAGCAGCCCTCGTCATGGCATCGCCTCGGCCCATTCCATATGTCCCTCGAAACCCAGCTCTATGGCCATGGCGCGGTAGCGATCCCGGTATCCGCGGTAGGTGGCCTCGTCGTCGCGCGCTTGGGCGAGCAGTGCGCGCAACCGCAGCAGCCAGATGTCGCGGCCCGCCCAGTCTTCATCGGGCCGCAGGTTGGCCAGCCGGTCGATCGCTTCTTGGGATTCGGCCAGGTCGCCCTCGGTGCCACGCTTCAGCAGCGCCTCCGCCAGAACGCCGGCGCCCCAAACGCCAAAAAAGGGCCGTCCTGCCTGGTACAGGTCGTTCACGACCTTGCGCATCACCGTAATGGCAGCATCGGGCTCACCGCGCCTGGCCCTCTCCCGGGCGGCCCACAACTCGGCGACCGGGACCGCGAACGGACCACTCTCGCGCCACATATCGCGGACCTGCACCATCAGTTCCAGCCCGCGGTGACGGTCGGCCGCGGCGTGCCGAGACAGCAGCGCGCCGCCCAGCGCGTACTTGACTATGCTAAGAGCAACATCGTTGCTGGTTCCCGCGGCGTTCTGCACCGCCTCCTCGATCGCGCGCACCGCGGAGTCATCGGCCCGAAGCACCCCGTACTGGATCGAATAACCGAAGGTCCAGGTGAGGACGAGGGCGAGGGTTGCCGGGTCACTGCGTCGGGCCATCGCAACGGCGTCATCGAAGTCCGGCCGCCACCCGGGACGGCCCAGCCACCACCGAGCAACGCCGCGAAATGTCAACGCGGCCGCCAGCGGTGATCCCACAAAGTTTTGAGACTCTCGTGCTGCTGCTGGCCTACACCGGTCTGCGGTGGGGTGAGGCCATCGGACTGCGAGTTCACGGTCTCGACCTGCTGCGCAAGCGCGCCAGCGTCTCCGAGAACGCGGTTCAGGCGGGCACCCAGATATTCGTCGGCAGCCCGAAAGCTCACAAGCAGCGCACCGTGCCGCTACCTGAGTTCCTGTTGCCCTCCTTAGCGCGCCAGTGCGAGGGTAAAGGCCGGGATGACCTGTTGTGGCCCAGCGACGACGGCGAGCATCTCCGCCGTCCGCACCCGACCTCGGGTTGGTTCGCAAAGGCCGTCACCGCGTCGGGCATCCCGCACGCCACACCCCATGACCTCCGGCACACTGCCGCGAGCCTGGCGGTGTCGGCGGGTGCGAACGTCAAGGCGGTGCAGAAGATGCTTGGGCACGCCTCGGCGGCCATGACGCTCGATGTCTACGCGGACTTGTTCAGTGACGACTTGGAGGCCGTGGCGACGGCGTTGGACGCCGCCCGTTCACGCGAAAGCGTGGGCAAATCGTGGGCACGGGGTGGGCACGGCATCGGCGAAGCTGGTCGCTAGTACCGGATTCGTGATGTAGGCGCATCGCCCTAACATGCCTCTGAGCAGCGACTTCAGAAGTCCCAGTCCTCCGTCTTCGGTGACCACGGCCTTGCCGATGACGTACGACGAACCCGAGCCGGAGAAGAAGTCGTGGTTCTCGTCATCTACATGATCAGCAGAGTGATCCGGCGTTGACCTGGAAAAACACATCACGTCAGATCACGAGAAATATGTGTAACTGTGGCCTTGGTCGGCCCATCGAAAAGGGCGAACACCCCGTCGCCTGTATGTTTCGCCCGGTGGCCGCCGTGCTTCGCCGGACAGCAAGTCGACGACTTTGTCGTGGGCGTCGAGTTGGCGACGCCAGCGAGCATCACCGGTCGCACTGAGTTGTTCTGTGGAGCCGACGGCCTGGGGTCGCAGGATGCTGACCCGGGGGCAGGAGCGCTTCGGCGGGTCCTCGAGGACGCCGCCGCCGATGGCTAACCCGGCGATCCCCTGCAGCTACTCTTGGTGAGGGTGAACTGACCTACTTCGGTAATTCCGCGCCGGAAGAAGTCAGCGCATCCTGTCAGGTAACGCATATAGCGCTCGTAGATCTCATTGGAGGTCGCCGCGATTGCCTCGTCGCGATGGGCTTCCAAGTTCGCCGCCCAGATGTCGAGTGTCCTGACGTAGTGCTCATTCATGACCTGAAGTTCATCCATTGAAAACCCGGCGTCATGCGAGAAGTTGACGACGTCCTCGCGGGATGGCATTTGCCCGCCCGGAAATATCTCTTTACCCACGAACCGCATGAACCGCAGGTCCGACATTGTGATCTTGATGCCGTGCGGGTGCCAGTAGGAAGGCGGATGGGTAAATATCGTTTCTAACACCATCCGGCCATCGTCGGGCAGAATGCCGTACGCCATGTCGAAGAACGCCGCATAGCGGGGTTTGCCGAACGCCTCGAACGCTTCGATGCTGACAATTCGGTCGACGGGTTCGTCGAACTCCTCCCATCCCCGCAGCAAAACTTGGCGTGCGCGATTGGTATTGACTTGCTCCATAAGCCGTTCGGTGTACGAACATTGGTTCCTGCTCAGGGTCAAGCCGATTACGTTGACGTCGTACTTCTCGATCGCGCGTCTCATCGTCGAACCCCAGCCGCAGCCGATGTCAAGCAACGTCATGCCCGGCTGCAAACCCAGCTTGCCGAGCGCGAGATCGATCTTTGCCATCTGCGCTTGTTCGAGCGTCGTGTCGGCACGTTCGAAGAACGCACAACTATAGGTTCGCGACGGATCCTGAAACAGCCCGAAGAAATCGTCGGAGACGTCGTAATGAGCCTGAACGTCCTCAAAATATGGCCGCATGTTCGTCAACCTCACTCGGCTGTCAGTTATCTGCATCGACCCCTACCCGGTGGATTCTCCTCAGGCTTGGTCACTCCTCTTATCACAAGTGAACTGGGCAACGTCGGTGTAACCGACGCGGAATAGCTCGGCGCACCCGGTCAAGTACTTCATGTACCGCTTGTAGACCTCGTCGGATGTGATTGCGACCGCCTGGTCCTTCCGGGCTTCCAGGTTTGCCGCCCATGCCTCCAGTGTGCGTACGTAGTGCGGTCGCAGGCGTTGGGTCCGGGTCACCTTGAATCCGGCCTTTGTGGCGTGTTCTTCGACCTGGGCGATCAGTGGGATGCGGCCGCCTGGAAAGATCTCGGTGACGATGAATTTGAAGAAGCGCAGCAGCGACATCGTCGTCGGGAGACCGAGTTCCTGCACCTCCGCCTTGCTCGTCGAGACGATCGTGTGCAACAGCATCACGCCGTCGGCAGGCATTAGGCCGTAGGTCTTCCCGAAGTACAAGTCGTACTTCTCGAAGCCGAAGTGCTCGAAGGCGCCGATCGACACAATCCGGTCAACCGGCTCGTCGAACTCTTCCCAGGGTTGCAGCCGGACTTGCTTGCTGACCGGATTGTCCGACTCGGCAAACAGTCGCTCGATGTGCTCCTTCTGGTTGCGAGACAAGGTCAGGCCAATGACGTTGACGTTGTATTTTTCGATCGCTCGCATCATCGTGGAGCCCCAGCCGCAACCGATATCAAGCAGTGTCATCCCTGGCTGCAGGTCGAGCTTGCCCAGCGCCAGATCGATCTTGGCGATCTGCGCCTCCTGCAACGTCATGTCGTCGCGCTCGAAGTAGGCACAGCTATAGGTCTGGGTTGGGTCTTGCCACAACCGGAAGAACTCATTGGACAGGTCGTAGTGCGACCGGACTTCCTCGCCTGACGACCCGTGCCGTTCGCCCGGTCGAGCCCCAATAGCAGGTGTTCGGATGTGGGTTTCGCTTGGTGTATTCGTCACTGTCCGCCCCGTTTGGCATTGGAATCGATCAATCTGCGACGTGCTGGTATCGCAACGCGGATGCCACGAGACTAACTCGGGATCTAGCGCGAAGTTGGCTTTTCGCGGCTAGTTCCCCCACCAGATGCCGTCGTCCGAGACCTCGCGAAACGTACGCGTTAGCTGCTCAGTCTCATTATGACGCAGGGTAATACGGTTGGTGGGACGCCCTCAGGCAAGGCAACGACCCAGTGGCGGAAAGCGAACCTGTACCCCTGAGCAGCAGACTTGGTGTAATTAGGGCACGGCAGCATAGTGAGCTTGCACGCGAGGAACGAGAGCACATGGCCGCGCTGACCACAGGCAACGGATTCGTCGACGTCGTCGTCACTGCTATCACATCGACCACGGCTCTTGCGCGAGATGCCGAGGACTGTTGGCACCAATTGCTGGAGGGCCACAGCGGCATCCGCGCGCTCGACAAGCCGTTCATCGTTGAATTCGAATCGCCTGTGCGCATCGGTGGGCAGCTGTTGGAAAGTTTCGACGAACAGCTGAGCCGCGTTGAACGGCGTCGGATGTCGTACATGCAGCAGATGTCCACGGTGCTGGGCCGGCGACTGTGGGGCAATGCCGGATCGCCCGAGATTGACACCAGACGGTTATTGGTCTCGATCGGGCTCGCGCTGGGCAGCACCGAGGAATTGATCCTCCAGTACTACGCCTGGCGAGAACGGGGCATGCGCGCGGTGTCCCCGCTGGCGGTGCAGATGTCCATGCCGAATGCGCCGGCCGCCGCGGTCGGACTGGATCGAAAGGCAAAGGGTGGGGTCATGTCCCCGGCGATGGGCGACGCCTCCGGCGCCGCGGCCATCGCAGAGGCTTGGCGACATATCGTCCTCGGTGAGGCCGACATCGCGATCTGTGGCGGCGTCGAAAACGTGATTGAGGCGGTGCCCGTGGCAGCGTTCACGCAGCTGGGCATTTTGTCGACCAATAACGATGACCCGCCCGGCGCCTGCCATCCGTTCGACAAAGATCGCGACGGCATGGTGTTCGGAGAAGGCGGCGCACTGATGCTCATCGAAACCGAGCTGCACGCCAAGGAACGCGGCGCCCGCATAATGGCCCGGTTGATGGGGGCGGCCATCACGTCCGACGGCTATGACTCCATCAAGCCCGACCCCGAAGGCAAGGCCGCCGGCGGTGCCATAGCCCGTGCCATCGAGTTGGCCGGCCTGACACCAACGGACATCGACCACATCAACGCCCACGCCACCGGCACCATCTTCGGAGACCTGGCTGAGGCCCGCGCCATCCGCAATGCTCTCGGTCACCACACGCCGGCGGTGTACGCACCGAAAGCGGCGCTGGGCCACTCATTGGGCGCTGCCGGAGCGGTGGAGGCTGTGCTGACAGTGCAGGCCCTGCGCGACGGCGTTGTGCCGCCCACCCTCAATCTGAAGAACCTCGACCCTGAGATTGATCTGGATGTCGTGGCCGGTCAGCCCCGACGCGGCGACTACCGCTACGCGATGACCAGTTCGTTCGGCTTCGGCGGGCACAACGTCGCTTTGACCTTCGGAGCGTACTGACCAGATTCCTCGACTCCGAAGGTGCGCTCACCTCCGGCCCTGGCGCTGGCGTTGGTTGCGTTCGCATCCGATTCGGGCCGCTTCGGCGGTGATAACACTGGCGCAGGCTGCTTCAGCACCCGGTGATCGGCAAACCGGGGCGCGCGACTCCGCGGTTATGACAGGATTCCCGACGCGGCGCCTTCGATGCGGGCATGAATGCGCCGTCGTATAGCTAGGCGGGGGTGACAAGCGATGGGCCATTACCGATCGAACGTGCGAGACCTGGAGTTCAACCTGTTCGAGGTTCTCGGCCTCGACGCGGTGCTCGATTCGGGCGCCTACGGTGATCTAGACACGGCAACGGTGCGTGAGATTCTCCGCGAGGTGGCGCGGCTGTCCGAGGGGCCGATCGCAGACTCGTTCGTCGAGGCCGACCGCAACCCGCCGCGGTTCGTCCCGGCCGAGCACACGATCACGGTGCCGGATTCGGTGCGCCCGGCCGTGGCCGCGTTCAAGGATGCCGGGTGGTGGCGGATAGGGCTGTCCGAGGTGATCGGTGGGGTGCCGGCTCCGGCCCCAGTGGCCTGGGCGGTCAACGAGATGATGGTCTGCGCGAACCCGGCCATTCAGTGGTACAGCACTCCGGTCATGTCACAAGTGCTCGGCCTCGTCGGCACCGAGCGGCAGAAGCAGTGGGCGCGAATCGGTTTGGAAAGAGGCTGGACGGGCACCATGGCGCTGACCGAACCCGACGCGGGTTCCGACGTCGGCGCGGGGCGCACCAAGGCGATTGCGCAACCGGACGGCACTTGGCACATCGAGGGTGTGAAGCGGTTCATCTCCGGCGGCGACGTCGGTGACACCGCGGAGAACCTGTTCCACCTCGTACTGGCGCGTCCCGAAGATGCCGGACCCGGTACGAAGGGCCTGAGCCTGTTCTACGTCCCGAAATACTTGTTCGACCCGGACACGCTGGATCTGCGGCAGCGCAACGGGGTGTTCGCGACGGCGCTGGAAGCAAAGATGGGCATAAAAGCGTCCCCGACCTGCGAGTTGACGTTCGGCGCGACCGACATCCCCGCCGTCGGGTACCTGGTCGGCGATGTGCACGACGGCATCGCCCAGATGTTCAAGGCCATCGGGTACGCGCGGATGATGGTCGGTATCAAGTCCATCGGGACGCTGTCGACCGCGTATCTGCACGCGCTCGACTACGCGCAGCAGCGTGTGCAAGGCGCCGACCTGACCCGCTTCACTGACAAGAACGCGCCCCGGGTGGCGATCACGCGCCACCCGGACGTGCGGCGAAGCCTCATATTGCAGAAGGCGTATGCCGAAGGGCTGCGCGCACTGTACATGTACGCCGCCGCGCACTCCTACGAGTTCGGGGTCGCGCTGCTGGCGGGCGTGGATGCCGACTTGGCGGCGCGTGTGCACGATCTGCTGCTGCCGATCGTCAAGGGCGTCGGATCCGAGAAGTCCTACCAGTGGATCAACGAAAGCCTGCAAACCCTAGGCGGATCCGGGTATTTAAGGGACTATCCCATCGAGCAATACATCCGAGACACGAGAATCGACTCGCTCTATGAAGGCACGACCGCGATCCAGTCGCTGGACTTTGTGTTCCGCAAGATCGCACGTGACCGCGGCGTCGCCTTCGCGCACGTCGCCGGCCAGATCGCCGCGTTCATCGAGAACATAACCGACGGCCGGCTCAAGGCCGAGCGCTTACTCCTGCAGGGCGCCCTGTCGGACGTGCAGGCGATGACGGGCACGCTTACGACATATCTGCTTGCCGCAGAACACAATCCCACGGAGCTGTACAAGATCGGACTGGTGTCCGTGGCTTTTCTACACGCCGTCGGCGACCTGCTCATTGCGTGGCGACTGCTCGTGCAGGCCGACATCGCCGCTGCCGCACTCGATGCCGGTGCCGACGATTCCTTCTACCGTGGCAAGCTCGCCGCCGCCTCGTTCTTCGCCAAGACCATCCTGCCGGCAATCTCGGCGACCCGCGCCGTCGTCGAGAACGTCGACACCGACCTGATGGACCTTGGCGACGACGCCTTCTGACGCTTTCCCGGGGTGCAACACGTACCGGCAATGTGCGTTCCGGTTCCAGCACCAGTGCGGCGGCGGCCGCAGCGAAATTCTCCGCACAGGCGAAGTAGTGGATTGCTATCGTTATAAAAATAGCCAACTGTGAGGGTGAGGCACGGTGAGCATCGACTACGAGCAAGACGCCCACATCGTCACCATCACTATCAACCGGCCGGACACGCGCAACTCGCTCGACATGGAGCACTTCCGCGACCTCGCCCACGCCTGGGCCGCCTTTCGCGACGATGACACGGCCTGGGCCGCCGTCGTAACAGGGGTCGGACGGGACTTCTGCACCGGAGCGGACCTCAAGCAATTCATCCCTGAACTGACCGGCGACCTCCCGCAACCCGACGGGTGGGACAAACGGGACGCGATCCATGCCGTCCTGCATCACTTCCCGGTGTACAAGCCGATCATCGCCGCTGTGAACGGCGTGTGCGTCGCGGGCGGCATGGAAATGCTCGGGTCGACCGACATCCGCGTCGCCGTCCCCGAGGCCCGGTTCGCAGTGATCGAGCCGAAACGCGGGCTCTTTGCAGGCGGCGGTACCACGGTGCGACTCCCGCGCCAGATCCCCTATGCGCTCGCCATGGAACTGTTGCTGACGGCCGACATGATTGACGCCGAGCGTGCCCTGGCGATCGGGCTGATCAACCGAGTGGTCGCCGCCGACCAGTTGATGGACGCGGCCTACGACTACGCTGAGCGCATCGCGGCTAACGCGCCACTGGCCGTCTCCGCAACGAAGCAGTCAGCGGTCGAGGGGTTGGCGCTCGAACTCGAAGCCGCATTCGACAACGAAACCCGTCACAGCGACCGTGTCTTCGCGACCGAGGATGCCAAGGAGGGACCGCGCGCCTTCGCCGAGAAGCGACCGCCGCGCTGGCACGCGCGCTGACCCAGGGTGAAACCGGCCGTCGGCCGGAAACCTAACGGCCGTGTGCGGTTTTGTCGTTCGGGTTAAGGGGCGTTAGGAAACACGGATGGGTGTGTCAAATCATCGGCGACAGCGCCCGATCGAGTGGCCGGAGCAAGCGCCGTACCGACCCGCCGCAGAACTTGGCCGTCGGGCCTAACTGCGCCCGGCAGGAACCACAGAGCACCGCCATCGTGGCCAGTCCACCAACACAATCCCGGCCCCGTCTCCTTCCGCCGGAATTTTCACTGAATCTGCCGCATTGATGTCACGCCACCCGATAACGAGACACTGGCTGCGGTTCCACGCGATTCGTGTCGCATGCAATCACGCAATGCCGGGAAGTGAACACATTGAGCCACAACCGTGTCGACGCCGCCGTGCTGCGGTCGGCTGCCGCGAGCGGTCGTACGATTCGGTGCGTCACGCCGCTTCTCGTTGGCACGATCATCCTGTCCCGGGGCCTGGTCCTCGGGTACCGATGCCGGCTGTCACCCGCTCCTCACCGTCCCAGGCGACAACAGTTACCTCATAGGCCGGATCGTGGCCGACATTGGCAGCGTAGAACCGGCCCGCGTTGCTCTTGTCGAGGCGATCAGCCTGCCACTCCGCCACTGAGCGTTCACTGGCCAAGGCGTTGGCGCTCTTGGCCTCTGAGACCGCC
>JBKPSU010000176.1:0-3185 GCA_046735135.1 Actinomycetota bacterium | reverse complement strand
GGTCGAGATCACGAGTGCGCAATCTTGGATCACCTCGTGAGTCAGGTGCGCGGAGGGCGCAGCGGCGTATTGCTGCTCCGGGGCGAGTCGGGAATCGGAAAGACGGCCCTCCTGCACTACCTTATCGAGGCTGGATCAGATCTGACCCTGGTGGCGCTGCACTGGCGCCGAGTCGGAGATGGAACTTCCCTATGCCGGGCTTTACGAACTGTGTTTTCCTCTTCTCGATGGGCTCGGTTCGTTGCCGGAACCCCAGCAACGCGCTCTGAGCGTCGCTCTCGGGCTCTGTTGCTGAGCGCTCGCACGGTCGAATGGCATCTTCGCAAGATCTTCGCCAAGCTCGAGATCAAGTCGCGCCGTGAACTCGACGCCGTGCTGGCGCGATGCGCCACGGCCGGCTCTACTGCGCACGGCGACACCACAGTGGGCGACTAGGGCAGACCGGATCTGAACCGCCTGTCGAACACCCTGGCGTTACGCCCGCGTGGCGCGCCGTCGCAGGCCGCGATCCATTCAGAACATCGACTCGTCCAACTCGCCGAGCGAGGCGATCAGGTCACTGTTGGCCGAGTAGGCGACCGGACACGCGATGACGCTGACGGTGTCGTCGTCGAGCGCGGCACGCAGGGTCGGGAGCAGCTCCGTCGCCGATGTGATTCGGTATCCCTTCGCGCCGAAACTCTCGGCGTAGGCAACGAAGTCGGGATTCCGGAAGCGGGTGTCCACGTTGTGGCCGATCTCGAGATCCATCTTCCAGCTGATCAGGCCATAGGCGTTGTCGTCCCAGATCAGGATGACCATCGGTGTCTTGAGCCGCAGGGCGGTCTCGATCTCCTGCGAGTTCATCAGGAACGATCCGTCTCCCGTGGCGACGAGGATCTTCGCGTCCGGCCGGGCGATCTTGGCTGCGATCGCCCCCGGCAGCGTCCACGCCATTGTCGACAGCCCATTGGAGATCAGGCATGTGTTCGGCTCGTATGTCGGGTACAGCCGGGCCATCCACATCTTGAGGGCACCGGTGTCGACCAACACGATGTCGTTGCGCCGCAACGCCGCCCGCGTATCGGCGACGATGCGGGCAGGCGCGAGCGGGTACTGGTCGTCGGCACGTCCCCGCTCGAGTTCTCCCGACAGCAGTTCACGGATCCGTACGTGACTTTCCGAATGTGGGTGTTCGCGGGTCACCTGCGACGCGATCGCATCGAGAGTGCGGCCGATATCGGCCTGCAGGCCGACCGCGACGTCGTAGTGGGCGTCGACTTCTGCGGGAAAGCGATGGATGTGAACGATTTTCGTGTCGCCGCGCGGATTGATCCGGACCGGGTCGAATTCCTGCAGCTCGTAACCTGCGGCGACGATGGCGTCGGCCTGATCGAAGCCGAAGTTCACGTAGTCATGGCGCATGAAGCCGACCGCGCCGAGCGCGAGCGGATGGTCGTCGGGTATGACGCCCTTGCCGTGGAACGTCGTCGCCACGGGAATGAGGAGCGCCTCGGCGAATCGGCGTACCGCATCGGCCGCTCCGCTGCGGGCGGCGCCGTGGCCGGCCAGCAGGATGGGAATGCGCGCGGAGCGAAGAAGCTCCGCCGCACGCTCCACCTGGAACACCGAGGGATCGTCGGGCCGCGGGACGTTGACGGGCAGAGGGCTTCCCGCAGGGGCGGCCGCGTCCTCGACATCCTCGGGTATCGCCAGATAGACCGCACCGGGGCGTTCGGTCTGGGCGAGCTTGAAAGCCTTGCGGACCATCTCGGGTACGGACGCCGGGGTCGCGACGAGTGCCGACCACTTCGTCGCCGGTGTGAACATCGAGACGAGGTCGACGCTCTGGTGCGACTCCTTGTAGCTGCGGCCCATCCCGACCTGAGCCGAGATAGCTACCAGCGGAGTGGAATTGGTGGTCGCGTCGGCGACACCGAGTAGAAGGTTGATCGCTCCGGGGCCCAATGTCGCCGAGCACACACCGGCTCGGCCAGTCAATCGTCCATAGACCTCGGCCATGAACGAGGCGCCCTGCTCGTGGCGCGTCAGCACATACTCGATCGACGACCTCGACAGCGCATCGACAAACCGGATGTTCTCCTCACCGGGGATGCCGAAGACGTGCGTGACGCCCTCATTTTCCAGGCACTCGACGATGAGTTCGGCGGTCGTGCGACTGGGTTCACTCACACAGGCGAGCCTAGTGTCAGCGGTCGGGGGCGTAGATCCGTATGACGGAACCGTCTGTGCCGACCGAGACGTAGCCGCCCCCTTGTCCCCCCTGACTGACATGCACTCTGAGGGCCAGGCTGCCGTCCTCGGCGGATTGGATGTCGAGCCACTCGTCGGTGACGTTGATGATGCCGAGGGTCTGTGGGGCGTCGCGGACTGCGCCGAGCACGGCCTGGACATCGAACTTGCTCAGATCGCCGACCTCGGTGTGCAACGGGGTAGGCGCGTCGCTCTGCAGATTCGCCCAGTTGCCGTCGCTGAAGATCCAGAGCACTGTCTTGTGGCCGTTCACCGCGTCGGGGCGGTACAGGTCGGCGCGCTGACTGCGGATGTCGACCTGGTAGCCGAGCGTGTCGCCGAAATGCCTGCCCATTTGGGCGAAGAAACCCGTCAGCCCGCCGATGCTCAGCAGATCCGGCGGCGGCAGCGGCGTCGTCGTGGTCGTCTTGGAGGTGGCGCTCGCCGCGGCGGCGCGACTCGATGTGGGAGTGCCCGCGGTGCCCTGCGACGGCGAACCGCCGCTGGACAGGCCCCAGCCGATTCCGCCGGCCAGCAGCAACACAACGGCGGCCGCCGCGATCCATATCCACCGCGACCCGCTCGGCGACTTCACGGTCCGCAGTTCGACCGGCGCGCTGTGGATCTGCAGGTCCGATATCAGTGAGTGCAGTTCGCCGAGAGTGACGGCTTTGGTTGCGGCACTGATTCGCTGGCGGTGTTCTTCCATCGACAGCTGGCCTTCGCCGAGGGCCGAGTCCAAAACCTGGCAGGTGTTGTTGCGGTCGTCGTCGGTCGCCCTGATATTTGCGGTCGCCACCAAAAGATCCTATGAGTAGGACCTTGACGAGCGATGCCTGTTTACTCAGGCCCGACGACGTGGCAGACGGTCGTGCACGACAGGATCGTCTGCGGAGCGCGCTGTACCGGTGCCGGTGGCGCGGGGGGTGCAGCCGGTGGCGGCGGCGCGGCGG
>JBKPSU010000175.1:0-32135 GCA_046735135.1 Actinomycetota bacterium | reverse complement strand
CCTGATGGTCCGCTTCACGGCTGACGACACCCAGTCAGGCTCGTTCCGGCTGGTATCCATTCAGCCGACACCCCAATGAACGAAACACACCAGCTCCGGTGACATCGAACGTGAACCCACATCGAAGTTTTGTCAGCTTTTTCGCAGTGGCTACACGCTCGGGGCTGACCACTACGACCCTCCAAAAAAACACCCCCGGCCGCTTGGACCGGGGGTGTTTCGACTTAGTGCTCAGTGCGCGTGGCCGTGGCCATGACCATGGCCGGCGTGCGCCTCTTCCTCGGCCGGCTTTTCCACGATCGCTGTCTCGGTGGTGAGCACCATCCTGGCCACCGATGCGGCGTTGAGCACCGCTGAGCGGGTGACCTTCACCGGGTCGACGATGCCGTCGGCGGCCAGGTCGCCATACTCCAGGGTGGCGGCGTTGAAGCCTTGCCCCGCAGGCAGTTCGGCGACCTTGTTCACCACGACCGAGCCGTCCAGCCCGGCGTTGGCGGCGATCCAATACAGCGGTGAGGTCAGCGCCGAGGCGAAGACGTCGGCGCCGACGCGCTCGTCACCGCTGAGGCTGTCGCGCAGCTTGTCGACGACCTTGCGGGCACGGACCAGGGCCGAGCCACCGCCGGTGATGACACCCTCCTCGACGGCCGCCTTGGCTGCCGAGACGGCATCCTCGACGGCTTCTTTGCGTTTCTTGAGGTCCGTCTCGGTGGCCGCACCGACCTTGATGACAGCGACGCCGCCGGACAACTTGGCCAGCCGCTCCTCGAGCTTCTCGCGGTCCCAGTCGGAGTCGGTGGTCTCGATCTCGGAGCGCAGCTGTGCCTTGCGTCCCTCGATGGCCTCCTTGGTGCCGCCACCGTCGACGATGACAGTGCTGTCCTTGTCCACCACGACGCGCCGAGCCGACCCCAACACGTCGAGTCCGACCTCGCGCAGCAGCAACCCAACGTCGGGGTTGACCACCTGGCCACCGGTTACGACGGCAAGGTCCTCGAGGAACGCCTTGCGGCGGTCGCCGAAGAATGGCGCCTTGACTGCTACGGCCTTCAGCGTCTTGCGGATGGCGTTGACCACCAGCGTCGAAAGTGCCTCGCCCTCAACGTCTTCGGCGACGATAAGCAGCGGCTTGCCTGCCTCGGCGACCTTTTCCAACAGCGGCAGCAGGTCAGGCAGCGAGCTGATCTTCTCGCGGTGCAGCAGCACCAGCGCGTCCTCCAGAACGCTTTCCTGGGAATCGAAGTCGGTGATGAAGTACGCCGAGATGAAGCCCTTGTCGAAGCCGACGCCCTCGGTGATCTCCAGTTCTGTGTTCAGCGTCGACGACTCCTCGACGGATACGACGCCGTCGTGACCCACCTTGGTCATCGCCTCGCCGACCAGCTCGCCGACCTGCTCGTCGCGCGAGGAGACAGTGGCGACCTGGGCGATGCCCTTCTTGTCGGACACCGGAGTGGCCGAAGCCAGCAGCGCCTCGGACACCGCATCGGCGGCCTTGGAGATGCCCACGCCGAGTTCGATGGGGTTGGCGCCAGCCGCGACTTGCCGCAGCCCGGCCTTGATAATCGCCTGCGCCAGCACGGTCGCGGTGGTGGTGCCGTCGCCGGCGACGTCGTTGGTCTTGGTGGCCACCGACTTCACCAGCTGGGCGCCGAGATTCTCGAACGGGTCTTCCAGCTCGATCTCGCGGGCGACGGTCACCCCGTCGTTGGTCACCGTCGGGCCGCCGAAGGCCTTGGCCAGCACGACGTGCCTGCCGCGCGGCCCAAGTGTTACGCGCACCGCGTCGGCCAGTTTGTCGACGCCGGATTCCATTGCCCGGCGCGCGGTTTCGTGAAACTCAATTTCTTTTGCCATAAACGTGTCCGTCCTTGCTACGCATGACGCCCCGGGAATCCGCCGCTAGTCAACGGGGATCGCCGGGGCGGTCACGCTCGTCTTTACTTGTTGACGATGGCCAGCACGTCGCGCGCCGACAGGATCAGGTACTCCTCGCCGTTGTACTTGATCTCGGTGCCGCCGTACTTGCTGTAGATGACGGTGTCACCCTCGGACACGTCCAGCGGAATCCGCTTCTCGCCATCCTCATCCCAGCGGCCGGGGCCAACTGCGACGACGGTGCCTTCCTGCGGCTTCTCCTTGGCGGTGTCAGGAATGACCAGACCGGACGCGGTCGTGGTCTCGGCCTCGTTGGCCTGTACGAGGATCTTGTCCTCGAGTGGCTTGATGTTCACGCTCGCCACGATGGAGCCCTTCCAGTAGTTCGGGTTAGACAGCTCTAGTAGGTATTGGCATGCGTCCCTACCCTCGCGCCGTCGTCGCGGGTGCCGGGAGAGGGCGTGGCCGCCTGCCACCTAGCACTCTATACATGAGAGTGCTAGCACTCAAGATCGCCCCATGTCTATCGCCCACGGCGAACGCGCACGTCGCCGAAATACGCGATGACCAGGGGGTTGAACACGTCCGCGCGCTCCCACTGTAGGAAGTGGCCCGCACCGGGCACGACGACGGGTCCCGCACGGTTGGTGAATGCCACCTCGCAAGTGGGCAGGAAATCAGGGCCGACCACCTGGTCGTCCATGCCGTAGAGGATCAGCGTCGGCACGTCGACCTTGCGGTCGAGAATCGGCGCCTCGCTCACCTTCCGCCCGTGCATCAGCTGATAGGCGGACCAACCCGCCCGCAGCCGCTCTTCGGTGGAGAAGGGCTCGGTCATGAACTCGACGTCTGCCGCGGAGAAGGTGCCCGGTGACGCCCACAGCCTGTGCCCGTACATACCGGCCACGTAGCGCCGTCGCTTGGCGGGTGTGTCGAGTTCTGCGGCCAGCTCATCCGGCGTCACGCCTTGCAGATACCGGTAATCGCTCGTCGGCCCGTCGCCTATCGCCCGTATCGACGAGACGTCGATGCCCGCCGCGGCGTAGTCCTCGAACAGGAACGGCGGCACAGAGTCGAAGAACACGAGCTTCTCCACGAACCCGGGATAGCGATGCACGAGGTCGATCGAAATGGCACCTCCGAGGTCGCCGCCGATCACCCCACACCGCTCATGGCCAACCACGTCGTGGACAAGCAGGTAGGCGTCGCGGCTCCACGCCGCCAGGTCGTACACGTCGTCAGCCGAGAGGTCAGAGTCTCCGTAGCCACGCAGATCGGGGGCGATCACCTCATAGCCGGCCTCGGCCAGTGCGCCGATATTGCGCCACCAGATGCGTTTCGTCTCGGGGTATCCGTGTAGTAACAGCAGCGGGTAGCCCCCCACGCCTTCGTGTACGAAGCCAAGCGAGAGCCCGTCGCGGCCTTTGCTCGCGGGGACCTCTCTGCGGTGGACCGTGAACGCATCGGGCGCGGGTATGGCAGGTTGCTGCGGTCTAAGTCGCAGGTCGTAGAGCACGGCAGCGAGTCTGCCCCAGTGGCTAGCCGAAATTCGTCGGATCGACCATCAAGTGGGCCGAAACGTCGCCGATCATCTGGATCTCGACCTTGCGCTCGGTGAAGTACCAGCCGTCGTCGTCACGGCCGAACGTGTCGTAGTAGCGGCCGACGACGATCGGTTGGATGGGCACCGTCTCGGTGTCCTGCAGGACGCAGAACGTGGACCGGGTGGTGGCGGTGCCGTCGTCGGCGAGCTCGACGATGGGATTGAGCACCAAATGCCTGGTACGCGGGGTGTTGCCGTTCTCGGGGTAACGCCGGGTGGTCATCGCGAACAGCTTGGCGATGTTCTCTGCGCCCGACACCGACCCGGATGCCGGACCTCCGAACGTCGATCGCGACAGCAGTTGACCGACGCCGTCGAAGTCGCCGGCATCGATCAGCTCGGCGTAGCGGTACAACAGCTCGGTGATCTCGAGTTTGTCTGTGCTCATGCCTCGACTCCCACTCGCCCCGGTCCTCGCTCGTCCCTCGCTGCGATCCTCACTCGTGCTCGTCTTCGGTGGAAGTCACAGCTGTCCTTTCACCACCGGCAGACCCGGATCGCTTGCGACGTCGAGCGGTGACGGCGCCGCCCCCGCAGCCACCAAGTGCGCGGCGAACGACGCGATCATCGCACCGTTGTCGGTGCACAGCCGAGGCCGCGGAATCCGCAGCGTCAATCCGTTTGAGGCACAACGCTCTTCAGCGAGCTCGCGAAGCCGCGAGTTCGCCGCTACCCCACCGGCGATCAGCAGCGTCGACACCCCGACTTCGGTTGCCGCCCGCACGGCCTTCATCGTCAGCACGTCGGCGACCGCCTCTTGGAAACCCGCGGCCACGTCGGCCTGCGGCGCGGTGGGGTTGCGTTCCACGTAGCGGGCGACAGCGGTCTTCAGCCCCGAGAAGCTGAACGCGTACGGGTCGTCGCGCGGTCCGGTCATGCCACGGGGGAAGACGATCGCGTCGCGATCGCCATCGCGGGCCAGGTCGTCGAGCACCTTTCCGCCGGGATAGCCCAGGCCGAGCAACCTGGCCACCTTGTCGTATGCCTCGCCTGCGGCGTCGTCGACGGTACTGCCGAGCTCGGTGATCGGTTCGGCCAGCGACCGCACGTGTAGCAGGTTGGTGTGGCCGCCGGACACCAGCAGCCCAACGCATTCCGGAAGCGGTCCGTGGTCGTACACATCGGCGGCGAGGTGTCCGCCCAGGTGGTTGACCGCATAGAAGGGCACCTGCCACGCCACGGCGTAGGCCTTGGCCGCAGCCACACCCACCAGCAGCGCGCCTGCCAGCCCGGGACCGATGGTGGCGGCGACGATGTCCGGTTTGGCGATACCCGCGGCGTCCAGCGCGCGGCGCATGGTGGGCCCCAGCGCTTCCAGGTGCGCCCGCGACGCGATCTCGGGCACGACGCCGCCGAACCGGGCGTGCTCGTCGACGCTGGACGCCACCTCGTCGGCCAGCAGCGTCACGGCCCCATCGGCCGTGAGCTGCGCAATGCCGATTCCTGTTTCGTCGCAAGAGCTTTCGATGGCGAGAATGGTCGTCACGTTGGCTCCCTGCGCATGGTGTAGGCGTCGGCGCCGCTGACCCGGTAGTAGCGCTTGCGCAGCCCGACGGTCACGAAGCCCGCCTTCTCGTACATCGCGATCGCGGGCTCGTTGTCCGTCCGCACCTCGAGATAGACGGCGCCGCCGTCGGCCCACTCCAGCAGCCGTAGGAGCATTTCCCGACCGAGGCCCCGGCCCTGGTAGGCGGGATCGACGCCGATGGTGTGAATCTCGTACTCGTAGGGCGGCTTTCGGCCCAGCCGCGCGACGCCGGCATACCCGACGAGCTTGTCGTCGGCGCGCGCGGCGACGTAGCGGATGTGCTGCGCGGCGAGCTCTCGCAGGAAGGCCGCAGCGGGCCACGGATCGTCCCCGTCGAACAGTTGCGCTTCCAGCTCCGCACATCGGGCGGCGTCGCTCGGGCCGAGCTCGTCGAAGGTGACCGTCACGGCGTCGCCGCCTCGCGCGGTTTGGCGTCGGGGCGACGCAGATACAGCGGGACGAGCGGCTGCGGCTGTGCTGTCCAGTCGACGACACGTGCCAGGCCTGACGCCGTGGGATAGACCGCGGGCTGTCGTGGAAGCGCGAACATCGCTGCGTGTTCCGGTGAACCAGCTACCGCCCCAACGTCTGTCGGCACGTCGGCGGGTGCATTGACCGCGGGCCCTTCGCTCCGCAGACCGTCGTGATAGCGCGCCCAGTACAACTCGCGACGACGGGCGTCGGTGACGACGAGGACATCGCCCGCGGTGTCGATGCCGATCGCGTCCAGGCTGCAGACCCCGTACACGGGGATACCGAGGGCCTGCCCGTAGGCGGCCGCGGTGGCCATCCCGACCCGTAGGCCGGTGAATGGCCCTGGGCCACAACCCACGACGACGGTGTCCAGATCGTTGACCGTGATCCCTGCGTCGCGCAGAGCGGCGAGCACGTTGGGCGTCAGCTGTTCGGCGTGCGCGCGGGGGTCGACCGTCACCCGTTCGGCGAGAACGTCGATGCTGTCGCCGTCACGCCGCACGATTCCCGCTGTCACGGCAGGTGTCGCGGTGTCGATGGCCAGGATGACATTCGTCATGGCCGGGTCCATCGCCAGATCGCGGTTCGCACTTCGGTGTCCGTTGCGCGTTCGAGCCTGATGTCGAGGTGACGCTCGGAGAGCCGCTCGACGATGCCCTCGCCCCACTCGACGACGACGACGGCGTCGTCCAGGTCGGTGTCGAGGTCCAGCGAGTCGAGCTCGCCGAGGAGGTCCACGCCGGTGTGATCCAGCAGCCGGTACATGTCGACGTGCACCATGGCAGGCGATCCCGCGTGCCGCGCGGGATGTACACGGGCCAGCACGAAAGTCGGCGACGTCACCGGTCCATCGACATCCATCGCTTCAGCGATCCCCTTGGCCAGCACCGTCTTTCCGGCACCCAGCGGTCCGGACAACACCACCACGTCGCCCGCACGCAGTTTGCCGCCGAGCGAGGCACCCAGCGCCATCGTGTCCTCAGCGGTCGGCAGTTCCGCGGTGCCCGCTGAGTCAGCCATGGGGCCTTGCCCGATCGCGTAGCCGCCGCGTCATCGCCACGAGCTTGGACGGTGTCGCCCGTTCCACCAACCGGACGAGCGCGTCGTCGATGACCTCCGGCTGCTCGAGTTGCACCAGGTGCCCCGCGCCCTCGACGATCACCAGCTGCGACTTCGGAAGGGCGGCCGCCATCGCTTCGGAATGCTCGGCGGGTGTGATCAGGTCGCGGTCGCCGCAGGCGATCAGCGTCGGCACCTTTGCCAGTGTGGGCAGCGCGGCGCCCTCGTCGTGCACCTCGAGGGCGTGCAGGAACTCGACCAGCGTGACGATCGGTGTGCCGTGCATCATCTTCTCGGAGAACGCAACCACACTTGGGCTGACCTTCTCGTCGCCGTAGGACGCCGCCCGCAGGATCGGCCCGATGACGGACTTTGCGGCGCCGCGGGTGCGGTGCACGGTCTTCGGCGCGTAGCGGACCGCGAACCGGACAGCCTCCAGCGCAGGGTTTTTCAAGATCTCCGCCACCGGCGAGCGCGCCACGCCCTCCGCGGCCGAGGAAATCAATGCCACGCCGACGATGCGGGTGGGGTAGCGCCGCGGAAACTGCCGGGCGTGCGACAGCACCGTCATCCCACCCATCGAATGACCGACGAGCACCACCGGCCCCTTGGGCGCCATCACCGAGAGCACGGTCTCCAGATCCTGACCCAGCTGCTCGATGCTGTAGGTGTCCGGCGACGCCTGCGCCGACTGGCCGTGCCCACGCTGGTCGTAGAACACCATGCGAACCTGCGGGCCCCACTCCTTTTCGAGGCGCTCGCGCTGAAAGTAGAAGGCGCCCATGCGAAGACAGAACCCGTGTGAGAACACCACGGTCAGCGGCGCATGCTCTGGACCCACCTCACGCACCGCAAGATCGACCCCGTCGGGCGTAGTCACCACGGAGCGGCGGTCGGCGTCGAGCAGCTCGAAATCCTCACCGGCGTAGGGGTCGTCGCTGGTAGTGCGCCTCGTCATCGAGCGGGCGACGGACACTCCGGCGAGGGTGCCGACCGCAGCCACGCCCGCGGCACCCGCCAACAGGCCGGCGTTCGATTTACGCAGCAGCCTTTTCGGGTCGTTATCGCTCAACGTCACCCGTCCCGCGGTACGTCCTTGCGACTCTGCCTCGCGGACTGGTGACAACCTCGTAGTGGATGGTGTCCAGCACGTCGGCCCAGTCCTGCGCGGTGGGCTCACCGTCGGCGCCGGGCCCGAACAGGACTGCCTCGTCACCCTCGGCGACATCGCCCGCGTCGGGGCCGAGGTCGACGACGAACTGGTCCATGCAGATTCGGCCGACGTTGGGCCGCAGCCGACCGTTGACGAGTACGTTCATCCGTCCGCTCAAGGCGCGGAAGACACCGTCGGCGTATCCGATCGGCAGCAGCGCGAGCGTGGTGTCGTGGTCGGCGATCCACATGTGCCCATAGGACACGCCGTCGCCTGCTCGCACCGATCTGACAAGTGCCACAGGGCATTTCAGCGTCATCGCGGGCTGCAACTCCATGTCGCCGCGTTCCGGTATCGGGCTCAGGCCGTACACGGCGATACCGGGCCGGACCATGTCGTAGCCCAGGTCGGGCCGCGCCATCGCCGCAGGCGAGTTGGACAGGTGCGCGATCTCGAAGTGCACCCCCTGATGCCGGGCCTGGTTGCGCATGTCGCGCAGCCGCTGCGACTGCAGATCGTTGACGGGGTTGTCGGGATCGTCGCCGTAGACCAGATGCGACATGATGCCCCGCAACCGGATGGCCTCGTCGGCCGCCGCGCGTCGCAGCGCCGTCAGCATGGCCGGGTATTCGGCCGCGCTGACACCGTTGCGGTTCAGCCCGGTGTCGACCTTGACCGTGACGTTGGCCGTGACACCGGTGAGTTTGGCCGCCGCCAACAGGTCATGTAATTGACGTGGCGAGGACAGCGCCAACTGGATGTCGCACCGCAACGCGGGAGCGAAGTCGGTGCCCGGCGGGTGCAGCCAGGCCAGCACCGGCGCGGTGATGCCGTCGCGGCGCAGCGCCAGCGCCTCGTCGATGGTCGCGACGCCGACCTCGGCCGCGCCCGCCGCCAGCGCTGCCCTGGCGACCTGGCTGGCGCCGTGGCCGTATCCGTCGGCCTTGACGACGGCCATCACCTGCGACGAACCCGCATGGTCGCGCAGGACCTGCACGTTGTGCGCGATCGCGGCGAGATCCACCACCGCCTCGGCGTTGGCGCTGGGCGTCAGGGAAGTCACAAGCTCGGTCGTCGGCATAGTCAGGTCAATTGTATTTGCCGCCCGTTGGCCCTCGAAACTGCGAGGAGATCGCGAAGGAGCGCGAAATCGCGATCTACCAGCAGTCTCGGCGGAAATCAGTGGAAGAAGGGCTGCAATTCGTCGAAATGACCACCCGGCTTGAGCTTGTCGAGGCTGGCCAGCGCGGTGACGGAGTCGTCGCGCAGCGCCCGGGCCAGGTTCATCGAGAAGCCCTCCCGCACGACGATGCGCAGCACGGCGATGTCGGTCGCGTTCTCCGGCATGGTGTACGCGGGCACCTGCCAGCCGAACGACCGCAGCGCATGCGAGACGTCGAACTCGGTATAGCCCGGATTGCCCTTCAGCCGGTAGCTGACCACCGGGATCGCCGAGCCGTCGGAGATCAGCTCGAAATGCTCGCTCTCCCGCAACTGGTCACCGAGCCACCGCGCCGTCTGCGACAGGCAGTCCATCACCCGCGAGTAGCCCTCCCGCCCGAGCCGCAAAAAGTTGTAGTACTGGCCGACGACCTGATTGCCCGGCCGCGAGAAGTTCAGCGTGAACGTCGGCATGTCCCCGCCGAGGTAGTTCACCCGGAACACCAGATCCTCCGGCAGGTGTTCGGGGCTGCGCCACACGACGAACCCGATGCCCGGGTACGTCAGCCCGTACTTGTGGCCGCTGACGTTGATCGAGACCACCCGCGGCAGCCGGAAGTCCCAGATCAGGTCGGGATGTAGGAACGGGACGACGAACCCGCCGCTGGCCGCGTCGACGTGCACGGGGATGTCGAGTCCGCCGCCGGCGGCCAGCTTGTCCAGCGCCTCGCAGATCTCGCCGATCGGCTCGAGCTCACCGGTGAACGTGGTGCCAAGGATCGCGACGACGCCGATGGTGTCCTCGTCGATGTTCTCCAGCACCTGCTCGGGCGTGATGACGTAACGCCCCTTCTCCATCGGCAGATATCGCGGCTCGACGTCGAAGTAGCGGCAGAACTTCTCCCAGACCACCTGCACGTTGGAGCCCATCACCAGGTTGGGCCTGCGCTTGCGCCAGTCCTTGCCGACCCGCTTCCGCCATTGCCAGCTGAGCGTGAGCCCGGCCAGCATCACGGCCTCGCTGGAGCCGATCGTGGACACCCCCGTCGCGCTGGACGCGTCGTCGTCGCGCAGCCCCTCGGCGTGGAACAGGTCGGCGACCATCGACACGCATCGGGCCTCGATCGCGGCGGTGGCCGGATATTCGTCCTTGTCGATCATGTTCTTGTCGAACGTCTCGGCCATCAGCTTCTCGGCCTGCGGGTCCATCCAGGTGGTGACGAACGTCGCGAGGTTCAGCCGCGAGCTGCCGTCGAGCATCAGCTCGTCGTGGATGAACCGGTAGGCCGCATCGGGGTTCATCGATTCCTCGGGCATCCGCAGCGCGGGCACGGGTGCCATGGACATCCGCCCCGTGTAGGCCGGGGGGATCAGCGGCGTGTGGGATAGCTTGCGAACCATGACAGTCCTTTCGGTTAAAGACGGGCGAGTGCGGTACGGATGTGGGCGAGGATGCGCGATGCCGATGTCGGAACGGGCCGTGGGCCGGGATCGGCGGCCGACAGGTTGGCCGCGTGTGCGTGCACGAACGCAGCGGCCGCGGCGGCCTCACCGGCGGGCAGCCCCGCGGCAAGCAGCGCGCCGATGACGCCGGACAGCACATCGCCCGACCCGGCGGTCGCCGCCCACGATTGCCCCGCGGGGTTGAGGTAGACGGGGCCGCCCGGTTCGGCGATGACGGTGATGTTGCCCTTCAGCAGCACGGTGGCGCCGAACTGGTCGGCCAGCCTGCGGGTCGCGGCGACGCGGTCGTCTCCCGGCGGTGCCCCGGCCAGCCGTGCGAACTCCCCCGCATGCGGGGTCAGCACCGTCGGCGCGCTGCGGTTGGCGATGAGGTCGGGATGCGCGGCGAGGATGGTCAGCGCGTCGGCGTCGACGATCACCGGCAGGTCGGTGTCGAGCGCGAACCACAGCGCCGACGCGCCGGCCTCGTCGGTTCCCAGTCCGGGCCCGACGGCCCACGCCTGCACCCGGCCCGCCGCGCTCGCGCTCGGCGCGGCGATGACTTCGGGCCAGTGCGAAAGCACCTGCTGCCCAGCACTTCCGGCGTATCGCACCATGCCGGAGGTGGCGGCCACCGCTGCGCCGGTGCACAGCACGGCCGCACCCGGATAGGTCGACGACCCGGCCAGGATGCCGGTGACGCCCTGCGTGTACTTGTCGTCCTTGGCTCCGGGCATGGGCCAGCGTGCGGCGACGTCGGCGGCTTCGAAGCTCATCACGTCCGTCTGCGCCAGATCCAATCCGATGTCGACGAGCTCGACGCGACCGCAATCGCCAAGGGCGTGAACGGGTTTGAGGCCGCCGAAGGTCACGGTCAGTTCGGCGTGCACGGCGGGGCCGCTGATCGCGCCGGTATCCACGTCGACACCGCTGGGGATGTCGACAGCCACCACCGGGATTTCCGCCTCATCGACGGCGGAGAACAGCTCGGCCGCGGCGGGGCGCAACGGGCCGGTGCCGGAGATTCCGACAACGCCGTCGATCACCAGATCGGTTGTCGCCGGAACGCTTTGCACGACGCGGCCGCCCGATTTCCGGTAAGCGGCCAGCGCCTTCTGATGTGTGCGCTCGGGATTGAGCAGCACCGCGGCCGCCGTGGCGCCGCGGCGACGCAGGAAGGTCGCGGCCCACAGCGCGTCACCACCGTTGTCGCCGGAGCCGACGACCGCGCACACCGATCGGCCTGCGATGGCGCCGGTGCGCAGCAGGAGTTCGCGGGCGATTGCGTCGGCGAGGCCGTTGGCGGCCCTGCGCATCAGCGCGCCGTCTGGCAGCGACGCCAGCAGCGGTGCTTCGGCTTCGCGGATCGCATCAGCGGAGTAGTAGTACCGCATCGCTGAACCACGTTACGTGCTGTTACTGGGATGACGTCACAGATTCATCCCGCGGGCTCACTGCTTGGGATCGAAGGCCGTCGTCCGTCTCACATGGACGTCGTCGCCGAACTCGTTCTCCCATTCGTGATAGCGCTCCTCGATCAAGTCGCGGAACGCGTCAGAAGCACCTCGCGTCGTCGTCGCGTCGCCAGCGAGCTTGTCGGAATTCGAACTCATGTCTTCAGCTCCGTTCGCTATTCGACGGTGACAGACTTGGCCAGGTTGCGTGGCTTGTCGACGTCGTACCCGCGGGCCTGCGCGACACCCGCGGCGAACACCTGCAGCGGAATCGTCGACAGCAACGGCTGGAAAAGCGTTGACACCGCGGGGATTTCGATCAGGTGGTCGGCATAGGGGCGGATGGTGTCGTCGCCTTCCTCGGCGATCACGATGGTGACGGCGCCGCGGGCCTGGATCTCGCGGATGTTGGACAGCAGCTTGGCGTGCAGGGTCGAGGAGTTCTTCGGCGACGGCATCACCACGATCACCGGCAGGCCGTCCTCGATCAGCGCGATCGGGCCGTGCTTGAGTTCACCGGCCGCGAAGCCCTCGGCGTGCATGTACGCCAGCTCCTTGAGCTTCAGCGCTCCCTCGAGGGCGACGGGATAACCGACATGGCGTCCGACGAACAGCACCGTCTGCGACTTGGCGAACCGACGCGCCAGCGCCGACACCGGTTCGACGGTGGCCAGCACGCGCTTGACGAGTTCGGGCATGTATTCGAGCTCGCTGTATTCGCGCTCCACCTCGTCGGGGTATTTGGTGCCGCGGGCCTGCGCGAGCGCGAGGCCGACGAGGTAGTTGGCCGCGATCTGTGCCAGGAACGTCTTGGTCGACGCGACGCCGATCTCCGGCCCGGCTCGGGTGTAGAGCACCGCGTCGCATTCGCGTGGAATCTGGCTGCCGTTGGTGTTGCAGATCGCCAGCACCTTGGCCTTCTGTTCCTTGGCGTGCCGCACCGCCTCCAGCGTGTCGGCGGTCTCGCCGGACTGGGAGATGGCGATCACCAGCGTGCTGCGGTCCAGCACCGGGTCGCGGTAGCGGAACTCGCTAGCCAGCTCGGCCTCAACGGGGAGCCGGGTCCAGTGCTCGATGGCGTACTTGGCCAGCAGCCCCGAGTGGTAGGCCGTCCCGCACGCGACGATGAAGACCTTGTCGATCTCGCGCAGCTCCTGATCGGAGAGGCGCTGCTCGTCGAGCACGATGCGGCCGTCGACGAAGTGGCCCAGCAGAGTGTCGGCGACCGCGGCGGGCTGCTCGGCGATCTCCTTGAGCATGAAGTACTCGTAGCCGCCCTTCTCGGCGGCCGACAGATCCCAGTCGATCCGGAACTCGCGGTAGTCCGTGACGGGATCGGCGTCGTTTCCGTCAAAATCTGTGATCCGGTAGCCGTCGGCGCTGACCACGACGGCCTGATCCTGGCCGAGCTCGACGGCGTCGCGGGTGTGTTCGATGAACGCAGCGACGTCGGAGCCGATGAACATCTCGCCATCGCCGACGCCGAGCACCAACGGCGTGGACCGTCGGGCGGCCACGATCGTGCCGGGGTCCTCGGCGTTGGCGAACACCAGCGTGAAGTGGCCTTCCAGCCGTGGCAGCACGGCGAACACGGAGGCGACGAAATCGCCTGCGGTGTCGCCGCGGTGGTAGCGCTGGGCCACGAGGTGCACGGCGACTTCGGTGTCGGTGTCGCTGGCGAACTCCACACCGTCGGCCTCGAGTTCCCGGCGCAGCACCGCGAAGTTCTCGATGATCCCGTTGTGGACGACGGCGATCTTGCCCGCGGCGTCCCGGTGCGGGTGGGCGTTGCGGTCGGTCGGCCTGCCGTGGGTGGCCCAGCGGGTGTGGCCGATTCCTGTGCTGCCTGCGAGGCTCGCCGCGTCGGTGGCGTCGAGGGCCTCCTCGAGGTTGGCCAGCCTTCCGGCGCGGCGGCGAATGGTCAGCCCGCCATGCCCGTCAAGGAGTGCGATGCCCGCGGAGTCGTAGCCGCGATACTCCATTCGCCGCAGCGCGTCGACGACGACACCACGGGCATCACGCGTACCGACGTAGCCGACGATTCCACACATAGCCCACCAGGGTAGTGCAGCAGCGCCCGTCCGTTCGCCGAGGCGCGCGTCCTATCACCCTTGACCTGCGAAAACAGGTTCGATTATCGACCGACCGGTGCTCGCTATGCGCAGAGGCTGACGAACCCCAGCGGTCCGCTGACGCACGGCGGAGGCGGCGGCGCGTAACCGTAGTCCCCGTAGCCGTAGCCCCACGCCGGCGGCGGCGGCGGACCCCACGGTCCCGGCCTCGGGTCCCAGCCGTGGCCCCATCTCGCGAATTCCACCGAACTGCCGGGTGACGGCGGCGCGGCGTTGGCGGTGGCCGCTCCGATTCCAAGAGCGGCGACACCCATTGCGCCCGCGATACCTAGCCCTGCTGCGACATTGATCAATTTCTTCTTCATCATCATCTACCCACCAAAGTCGTTACCGGACATCGTGACTCGTTCCCGACCCGACTTCGACGCTAGGCCGACCAGATGTGCTGACGCTGTGTAGACGTTATGTATCGGCGAGAACGGCGGACTGGTGCACGCTGATTTCGGCCAGCAGCGACACCACGACACCGAACGCGAAGTAGAGCGCGGGCAGCCACGGCGCCACCCCGAACAAGGCGTCGGAGTCCTCGGCGTAGCGGGCAAGGCCTGCGGCGGCGATGACCGCTTCGACGGCGGGGCCGACGACGGCGGCGACCGCACCGCACACCGCGCCGTAGCGGTCGCCCAGCGCGCACCAGGTGATCACCGCGAGCGCGTAGATGAGCGTGTTGACCGGCACCGCAGGCCCGCTGTGCACCAGGGCGGTGGTCACGTAGATGCCGAGCACGGCGGCGACGCCGGCCAGCCCTTGACGGGCGGTGACCGACGTCCGCGCGGCGGGCAGGTGCAGGCGCAATTCGGCGATCGAGACGGTCGCCGATCCCACCAGAATCGGAAACCACAGCGGGCTGCTCCACACGAACGGCACCGCGTCGGAGAGATATTCGGTTGTGCCGGTCACGATGTGGCTGTGGTCGCCGACGAGGGCCGCGGCCGCTCCCAGCGCGAAGAGAAATATCGCAATGGGCAGACGCAATTTCACCGATGGACCCTAACGCCGTGACGACGCCGGTGGGCTACGGTCGTCACGTGGCAGGCACCAAGAAGCTCTTCGCCGCTCTCAAACGACGCGGACCGCACCGCGTTCTGCGCGGTGACCTGGCCTTCGCGGGCCTTCCTGGCGTCGTGTACACACCGGAGACCGGGTTCAACCTTCCCGGCGTCGCGTTCGCCCACGAGTGGGTGACCGGGACCGAGCGCTACGAGGGCACGCTCGAGCACCTGGCGTCCTGGGGCATCGTCGCGGCCGCACCCGACACCGAGAAGGGCATCGCGCCGTCGGTGCTGAACCTGGCGTTCGACATCGGCACGACGCTAGACATCATCGCCGGCGTACGACTGGGCGACGGGAAGATCAGCGTCCATCCCTCCAAACTCGGCATCGTCGGCCACGGTTTCGGCGCGTCCACGGCGGTGTTCGCCGCCGCTGGCATGCCGGTGAAACCCAAGGCCGTGGTCGCTGCTTTCCCGACGGTCACCAAGCCGCGCGCCGAGGAAGCCGCGGCGAAGCTGAAGGTGCCCGGCCTGATCCTCACCGACCCCGGAGACCCGATGTCGCTGCGCTCCAATGCCGTTGAGCTGGCGCGGGTCTGGGGATCGGCGACGCTGCGGGCCGTGCCGAAGGCCAAGGCCGGTGGGCTGATCGAGGGCCGCCGGCTGGCGCGGGTCGTCGGCCTGCCCGGCGCGGATCGCGGCACCCAGAAGATGGTGCGGGCACTGATGACCGGCTATTTGCTACACATGCTCGCCGACGACAAGGCATACCGCGATTTCGCCGACCCCGAGACGGACTTGCCCAAGGCGGCGGTAATGGATCCGTTCGCCGACGATCCCGTTGACCTGGAGAACAAGGTCGTCGCGCTATTGAAGCCCTAATTCGGTCAACCAACCGGTTGGGTGTATAACTTGTCTGTGACTGGTGCACCTTCAATGCGGACAGGGATCTTCCTGAATTATGCGGGCGGTTTCCTCGAAGCCGTCGACGAGGTCGTCGAGTTGGAGAAGGTCGGCGTCGACATCGCGCTCGTCGCCGAGGCCTACTCGTTCGACGCAGTCAGCCAGCTGGGTTTTCTCGCCGCCAAGACGTCGCGCATCGAATTGGGCTCCGGCGTCGTCCCCCTCTACGTCCGCACCCCGTCACTGCTGGCGATGACGGCCGCCGGACTGGACTACGTGTCCGACGGCCGGTTCCGGTTGGGCATCGGGACGTCCGGGCCGCAGGTGATGGAGGGCTTTCACGGCGTCCCGTTCGACGCTCCTCTCGGCCGGACCCGCGAAGTGGTCGAGATCTGCAGGCAGGTCTGGCGCCGCGAGAACGTTCAGTTCGACGGCAAGCACTACCAGATCCCGCTGCCCGCGGACCGCGGCACCGGGCTGGGTAAGCCGCTGCATCTGATCAATCATCCTGTTCGGGAACGCATTCCGATCACCATCGCGGCACTCGGACCCAAGAATGTGGAGCTGACGGCCGAGATCGCCGAAGGCTGGCAGCCGGTGTTCTTCTATCCCGAGAAGGCCGATGAGGCGTGGGGCGACGCACTGCGCGCCGGGATGGCCAAGCGCGACCCGACGCTGGGACCGCTCGACATCATGGTCAGCGCCACGCTGGCCATCGGTGACGACGTCGAGGACCGGCTGGCCTGGGCGAAACCGCAACTGGCACTGTACATCGGCGGGATGGGCGCGCGCGGCAAGAACTTCTATCACAACCTGGCCACCCGGTACGGGTTCGGGGACGTGGCCGACCACATCCAGGATCTCTATCTTTCCGGTCGCAAAACCGAGGCGATCGATGCGGTTCCCGAGGAGCTGGTTCGGCATGTATCCCTCATCGGCCCAAAGGGATTCGTCAAGGAGCGGGTGGCCGCATACGCCGAGGCCGGCGTGACGACGCTGCTCGTACACCCGCTGACCGGAGACCGCCGGGAATCGGTGCGCTTCGTCGAGAACCTGCAGGAGCTTCTGCCCTAGCAGTTACGGGTCGACGTGCGGGCGCAGGCTCTAGTACCTATTGCAGCTACCGGCGACTTGATAGATCACCGGGAGGTATTGCTGAAGCCCCGGGTCGTCCTGCACCTGCTGGACCATCTCAGCACGTTGATCCGGCGGGGAGGCGACGAGTCGCTGCAGCCACAGAACCGATAGCAGGTTTGAGTTGAGCTCGCTCGCGGCGGCAGGGTTCTGGTCATTGAGCGCAGCCATTATCTGCGGATAGGTGCATGTTGAATTAACGATGGCGCTCACATCGGGTGCGGCCGATGCGATCCCAACTCCGGCACTCAGCGACAACGCCAGACCGGCAGAGCAGACAAGCAGTTTTGTCCTCGACAGCATGGATTGACGGTACAGCTCAGCCCCCATTCGTGTCCTGAAACCGCCTTCCAAGCTCGTTGCATATGCCAGGGTCGTTGTGTCGCGTCGAGCCATTCACAGCCCTGAAGGCAACTTCGCGTTAGGAGTCACGGACCGGCCTGGGGCAACTCGTCGGCCGCTATCTCGCATGGTGTTTCGGCGCCAATCGGCTCGGGAGCAGGCGGAGGTGCCACGATGGGCTGAGGTGGCGACGGCAGCGGCGCCGGCGGCGGTGTAGGCGCCGGCTCGTCGTCCGGCACGCTTTCCGGCGGCGTCTCCTCGACGGGTTCCTCGGCACAGGCGTTTTCCTCGACGGCGCCGGCATCGTCCGTCTTCAGGGCCGGGCCATCCTCCGGATCGTCCGGCTCGCCATCCTTTTCCGGCTCGGCGTCTGTTTCGGGCTCGCCGTCGGGCTTGTCCTGTTCGTCGGGCGGTGGGTCACCAGCCGCGGGATCGTCTGCCGCGTCCGGCGGATCGGGCAACGCATCATCGGGCTGGTTGAGCAATCCGCCGATCGCGTCGGCGATCTGCTGGCCCAGGCCCGCGAGACCGCCTGCGGCGCCGGTCAATCCGCCGCCCGCGTCGCCCAGCGAGGGCATCGCGGGCATTGGCGGGGCCGCTGTGCCGACCGGTGCGCTCGCAGGCAACGGCGCAGCAGGCAGTGGAGGCGCGGGCATCGGCGACGCGAGCGGGTCCTGTGCGGCGGGATATGGCGGCGCCGGAGCGGCCATCGGGCCGACGGTCGGCTGCGCTGCCTGCGGCGGGCTCGGCCAGCCTGCAGGCGCGGTGCCCACGGATTCGACGGTCGGAGCATCGTCCGGCGGCGGCGATGGCGCCAGTGGCCCGAGGTCGCCCGGCACGTCGAACGCGATTGCGGCCTCGGCGGTCAGCGCGCCGGTTGCGGCGTCGAAGGCATCCGCGACGGCAGCCATCGCTTTCTGCATCGCCGTCAGCCAGTCCGATCGAATGTCGTTGTCCACGAACGGCTTCACCTGCTGATCGATCAGTTCGCTTGCCACTGCCCGATCCCCGGCACCGGAGGTGACTGTTTGCGTCGCGGCCAACCATTCAGGGCGTTCGGACTGTCGGCGATCGTCGATTGCCACTGCGCTGCCGACCTTTTCGTCGATCGTGAGCCAGAGCTGGTCGCGTAGTGCGGTGAGCGCGTCGACCGCGTCGTGCACCGCAGCCGCCGCGGCTGAGGAAGCGCCGCCGTGCCGGACGAGAAAGTCGTGCGTTGCGTCGCCGCCGCGGCCCTGCCATGCACCGGCTAGCACGGCGAGCTGTTGCTCCTGCAGTAGGCGCGCACTCTCGGTCGCCGACGCCGCCGCATCCAGCGCCGCCCGATCGGCGTCCAGCGCGCGCAGGTCCAACCCGTCTTCGCTGCTGTACCAGTCGCGCACCTGCGCCGGGTGCAGGGTGAGGTCGGGGTTCTGGTAGCCGAGCAGATGGCAGGCCCACACGTAGTCGCCGACGTTGTCGACGGACGGTCGGCCCTCGGCCAGTCGCGCTGCGACGTCGAGTGATTCGGTCATCGGTCAGCCGAGCCGTCGCGCGCCGCGAGCATCGACGTGGACGTAGCGATCGGCGCAGGCCCGCAGTTCGACGGCGATCTCGGTGGCGGCACGCGACCACTGCCGCAGCCGCTCCACCACATCATCGACGGCGATTCGCAGCGCGTCGCCGTGCGCGGTGTGCATGCGGCCTGCGACCGCCCCGTCGAAACGCAGGCCGGTCAGATGCATTCGGATCGCCGTGTCGACGATGTCGGCGGCCGCGTCGTAATGGCGGGCGGCGTCGAGCACTGCCGCAACATCGACGCGTGCGGCGTCAGGTTCTCCCACGCTGGCTAGGACGACGTCGAACCCCTTCGGGTTCCACCCGATTTCAGCCTTGTTCGCTGACCGACTCGGCCACCCGAATGGCCAGCTGGCGAGCGGTGTCCTCGTCGGCGGCTTCCACCATCACCCGCACCATCTGCTCGGTTCCCGAGGGCCGCAACAAGATTCGGCCACTGTCACCCAGCTGCGCCTCGGCCTCAGCCACGGCGTTGCGCACCGACGGCGCGTCGGCGACGGTGGTCTTGTCGTCCACTTCGACGTTGATGAGCACCTGCGGCAATGTCCGCATGGTCGACGCCAGCGTGGCCAGCGGGGTGCGGGTCTGCGCCATCCGCGACATCAGCCGCAGACCGGTGACGATGCCGTCGCCGGTGGTGCCGAGCGCGGGCATCACGATGTGCCCGGACTGCTCACCGCCCAGCGAGTATTCGCCCGCTCGCATCTCTTCGAGTACATAGCGGTCCCCGACACCGGTGGTACGGACCTCGATGCCGGCAGCGCGCATCGCAAGATGCAGTCCGAGATTGCTCATCACGGTGGCGACGAGGGTGTTCGACGCCAACTCGCCGGCCTCCCGCATGGCCAGCGCCAGGATCACCATGATCGCGTCGCCGTCGATCACCTGACCGCTGGCGTCGATGGCAAGACAGCGATCGGCGTCCCCGTCGTGGGCCAGCCCGAGGTCGGCGCGGTGGGCCACCACCGCCCGCTGCAGCGACTCCATGTGGGTGGACCCACAGCCGTCGTTGATGTTGAGGCCGTTGGGTTCGGCGTTGATCGCGATGACGTTGGCGCCGGCGGCGCGATAAGCACGTGGCGCTGCCATTGACGCGGCACCGTGCGCGCAGTCGACGACGACCGTCAGCTCGTCGAGGCGCGTCGTCAGCGCCTTGCCTGCGTGGCGTAGATACCGATCAAGTGCATCGTCGGCGTCGACGACCCGGCCGATGGCAGCACCGACCGGACGTTCGCCGGGACCGGCCGCAACCAGCTCCTCGATGCGTTCCTCGGTGGCGTCGTCGAGCTTCTGGCCGCCCGCGCCGAAGATCTTGATCCCGTTGTCGGGCATCGGGTTATGCGAAGCCGAGATCATCACGCCGAACTCGGCGTCATAGGCGTGGGTCAGGTAGGCCACGGCCGGCGTCGGCAGCACACCGACGCGCAGCGCGTCGACGCCCTCGCTGGTGACGCCTGCGATGACGGCCGCCTCGAGCATCTCGCCACTGGCCCGCGGATCTCGTCCGACGACGGCGACCCGGCGGCGGCTGTGTGACGAGTTCGCGAGGCGGCGCGCGGCCGCCGAGCCCAGCGCCATCGCCAGCTCAGCGGTCAGATCGCGATTGGCGACTCCGCGCACCCCATCGGTGCCGAACAGTCGACCCATCGGACAAATTTCTCATAGATGGCGCCCGATGGCACAAACAGCCATGTCAGGAGGCGTGGCGGGGCTGAATCGGTACGAAATCGAGACCGGGACAGAGCTCACCGCCCGCACCCCTCGAAGGCGCCGGGCGGTGAGCATCGTTCAGCTACCGGTTGTTGCCGGGCTTACCCCGGACTTGTTCCCGCGTCCTGCGTCACGCTGAGAGGCGATCCGAACCGCGCACGGGCCGGTTTCGATAGGGAAACACCCTATTTTTCTGGCGAACGTCCCTCGATAACGTCGCCTCAACGTCGGAAGGACCCCCATGCGAAGCGACCTGTTCTCCCCGCAGAACGCCGAGGCACAGATGCAGCAGCCGGGCATGAAGTTGCAGAACGGCAAGATGCTCAAGGTCTCACTCAACGGGGAAATGCTTGTGCGACAAGGGTCGATGGTCGCCTACCAGGGCAACGTGCAGTTCCAGGGACTCGGCGCCAGCGGGGTCGGCCAGTACGTCAAGCAGCACCTCACCGGCGAAGGGGTGCCGTTGATGAAGTGCAGTGGCGTCGGCGAGATCTTCATCGCCGACCTGGCCTCCGACATCCATCTCATCGACCTCGAAGGCCCGCACGACGGCTTGACGATCAACGGCAAGAACGTGCTGGCCTTCGAGCCAACGCTGTCCTATGACATTCGCCCTTTGCAGGGTGCGGGCATGCTGTCGAACGCGGGCCTGTTCAACTGCGTGTTCTCGGGCAAGGGCCGCATCGCGATCACCACCAAGGGCAGCCCGGTCGTGCTGCAGGTCGACCAGCCGACCTACGCCGACCCGCAGGCCGCGGTCGCCTGGTCGGCTTCGCTGCGGACCGGGTTCCACCGCGCCGACCAGTTCGGCCTCGGCACGCTGGTGGGGCGCGCCACCGGTGAGGCCTTCACGATGTCGTTCTCCGGCCAGGGCTTCGTCGTCGTGCAACCCTCCGAAGAGATCCCCGGCTCGTTCGTCAGCGGCACCGGCGGCGGCAAGCAGGCCGGTACCGCGGGGTCCGCGGCAGGCCAGATCCTCGGCAACTTCCTGGGCCGCTGAAACGCACTCCGCCCGGTGTGCGATTGGCACAACCGGGCGGAGTGGCAGAACAGATCAGCGCTTGGAGTACTGAGGTGCCTTGCGGGCCTTCTTGAGTCCGTACTTCTTGCGCTCGATGGCCCGCGGGTCGCGGGTCAGGAAGCCGGCCTTCTTCAGCGCGGGCCGGTCCTCGGGCTGCACCAGGATCAGCGCGCGGGCGATCGCCAGGCGCAGCGCGCCTGCTTGACCGGACGGGCCGCCGCCGTCGAGGTGGGCGTAGATGTCGAAGCTGTCCACCCGGTCCACGGTCACCAGCGGGGCTTTGATCAGCTGCTGGTGCACCTTGTTCGGGAAGTACGCCTCCAGGGTGCGGCCGTCCAGATGGAACTGGCCGGTGCCTGGCACCAGACGCACCCGCACCACGGCCTCCTTGCGGCGACCGACGGTCTGGATCGGGCGATCGATGATCACCGGCTCGCGCGGCGCGCGCGCCTCGGGCGCCGCTGTCTCGGTCTTGGTCACGGCCTCGGCAACCTCGGTGCCCTCGACTTCCGGGGCTTCCGTGACTTCAGTCGTGTCAGTTGTCTCGGTCACTGGCTCACCTGCTTGATCTCGTACGGCACCGGCTTCTGCGCGGTGTGCGGATGCTCCGGCCCTGCATAGACCTTCAGCTTCTTCTGGATCTGACGGCTGAGCTTGTTGTGCGGGAGCATGCCGACGATCGCCCTCTCGACCACGCGGTCGGGATGGCGCTGCATCTCGGTGCCGAGCGAGCGCTTGTGCAGACCACCGGGATAACCCGAGTGGCGATATGTTTGCTTGCTCTGCAGCTTGTCGCCGCTGATGGCTACCTTGTCGGCATTGATGACGATGACGAAGTCGCCACCGTCGACATTCGGCGTGAATGTCGGCTTGTGCTTGCCACGCAGCAGATTGGCTGCCGCGACAGCGAGCCGGCCGAGCACCACGTCGGTGGCGTCGATGACGTACCACTCGCGAGTGGTGTCACCCGCCTTCGGCGTGTACGTAGGCACAGCGCTTTCCTATCTATCTCGGGTTGGATCCCGGAATGATCCGGGTGCCGGTCAGGCGTACAGGGCTGGAGTGATCTCGGCGACCGACTGAGACCCGAGCACCCCGAGCGCCCGAAAGCGCACCGCACGCCAACCGAGCAGCATACCGGCGAGCGTCACCGCAGGTCAAAATGCGTTCGTCGGTCCCGACACGCGATCGCGATGTCGAAATCTGCGCGACGGCTGTCAATCCTGCTAATCCGCAACACTCATGCGAATCTCGGCAACGGCGCTGGTCAGAGCTGTGCGGTCCCCGCTCACGGTCGCGTCTGGTGGTCGATTATGCTCCCGGGAGTTACGGACACGTCAATTTAAACGAAGGTAGAACATGATTCGCGCTCTACTGGTCGTGGCGGCCATCAGTGCCGCTGCTGTAGGTCTCGCTCCCGTGGCTTTCGCTGACTCGCCATACGCAAACTGCACTGAGGCCCACAAGGATGGACGCTGGGACATCCCCAAGGGTGACGACGCCTACTGGCCAGCGGGGGATCGCGACCAAGACGGCGTGGCCTGCGAGAGCTGACCACGCGACCACGACGGAACTGTGCGGTCCCCTGGGCTCCCCTCCCGAGGGGACCGCACAGTGGTCTGTGGTGTCGCTAGCCTCCCCAGGCGCTGGCCGCGCTGCGGTCAGTGGCTGCGACGTCGTCGGCGCCGTCGCGCACGGCGTTCCCGAGGCTGAACAGAATCTCGTTCAGTGCAGCCGCGGCCTGATCCCACTTGGCTTGCTCGAGTCGATATGCCTCGGCCGCTTCGCGGGTCCAGATCTGCTGCAGTGGCGCAATCTGAGCCCGCAAATCATCAAGCGAGGCGTTCAGCCGCGCAGAGGTGCTGTGTATCTCCCCTCGCACGGTGTATTCGATCTCGGCGAAATTGTAAGAGAGAACCGGTTCCATGGTGTGCTCCTCAGAGGGCGGTGCCGACGGCGCCGATTTGGTGCGAATGACTCTCGGCCGCCTCGCACAGCGTCCGTTCGTTGAACCGCATTGTTTCGGCGATATCCTGCAGCGCGAGATGCAGTTTCGTCGATTCGCTGTTCCACCGGTCCACCACAGCTCTGAACCGCGTTGCCGCGGCGCCTCCCCACACCGACGGCGGCACGCTGATCATCCGGCCGATGAAGGACTGCAGCATCGCCCGAATCTCGTCGTTCCGGGTGTCGATCTTGGCGGCGACGGCTGTCATGAGGTCGAAATCTGTATTGAGCGATCCAGCTGAAGGTGTCGTCATCGGGACCCTTTCTGCGTTTCCGGTCGAGTTGTGTTTTCGACGCTGCGCACGCCGGTTCGGTTCCCTGGGTCAGATGATGGCGTGCGCCGACCGGATGGCCTCGTCGCAAATGTCGTGTGCCGCTTGTTCTGTGCCCGAGGCGCTTTGGCAGCCGACGGCGATCCGTACGGTGTCGTCGACGAACACGGTCCAATCGATCTGGCGACCTTCGCGGACTTCCCGGTAGGTGGCGGCTGGTCGATCGGCCCGCCGGTCATCGGGGTTGAACTGACTGAAGATGCCGTCCTGCTGGCCGTCGAGGGCGTTCCGCAACATCCCGGCGATTTCGACCAGGCGTTCGCCTTTGCGGACTCGAGACTGCGTGACAAGCACCGCCGTCGCGTTGTCAGGCGCCGTTACCTCCAACCGGGCGGATCCCGGCCCTGCCGTCACGCGACGCATCGTCCAGTGCGCCGGAACCGCCACTGCCACATGACCTTCGACGAGCAGGCTCATCGGCGTCGCGGTCGTGTCCGAGTCATGACCGCCGAAACTCGACGCGAGGCCGACGCAGGAAAGTCCCGCCGCGACGACGCCGGCGGCGAGCACCTCCACCTTCGGCCCTCTGCGTGCCGGCGACCCGCGCTCGCGCATCCACGACCGAGGCTGATCGCGCGTCGCCGTCAATACGTGGTCTTGATGAACAGTGGTCACCGCCCGACCGAGGGCGCGAAGTCGCCCCGCGACGGCACTCGCGAGTGACGGCCCGTCATCGACGCCGATCGGCGCGTCCACAAATACCGCGGAGTCGACGCCGACCCCGTCGACGACTGCTTCGACGACATCCGTCGGCTCTCCGAGCCGCCGCTCGGCCATCACAACGCGGCCCGAGCGACAGACCACCACGAAGTCGGGAGCTATCTCGACGACGGTGGGAACAGCAGGCTCACCGTCGGTGATCACCGGGGCTCGCAGCAGCACAACGACTTCCGCCGCCTGGCTTGACGCTGCTTGGTGTACACGTTCGATACGGGTTGACGACCACCATGTCGGGCAGACCAAGACGGCGGTGCCGTCGCAGCCCGAAAGCACCGAGCGGAATACGGCGCGCCAGAGCGCGGACACTGCGACCGGCTGCTCATCCAGCAGCGCGATCTCGTCATCGATGGATTCGAGTGCCGCCGCCACCAAGTCCGGGTCCACTTCGCCGGGCCCACGGACGTTCACCGGGCCCACTTCGACAACACATTTCGTCATGCCGGGTCGCTCCAGGCGACTTGTACGAGCTGTTCGGGTTGGGATCGTGTAATGAGGGTTCCCCGCCCCGGCGGCAGCTTCGCCGGGCGAGCCGACCCCATCAGCACGCCCTCATCAGGGCTGGCGCTCATCATCAAGCCCATACAGCCGAGATCTCGCAACCGGGCGAGGACGGGATCGAACATCGCCCGTGCGGCGCCCCCGGACCGCCGCGCCACGACGACATGCAATCCGAGATCCTTTGCGTATGGCAGGAAGTCGACCAGCGGCGCCAGCGGGTTTGTGCCGTTTGCTCCCGCCACCAGGTCATAGTCGTCGACCACGAGATAGATCTCCGGACCCGACCACCACGACCGCGAACGCAGTTGACTCTGGCTGACGTCAGGTCCGGGCATCCGCGCCTGTAGCCGCTCCAACAGCACGGCCAGTTTCGACGTCATTGCGACCGCCGACGGCGTATATCCCGTGACGTGGTCGGACTCCACCACCCCGAGCAGCGTCCGCCGAAAATCGGCGATGAACAGCTGCGCGGAATCCGGTGTGTTCGTCCGCACGATCTCCCGGCAGAGCATCCGCAAGGTCGAAGTCTTGCCGCACTCCCCTTCGCCCAGGATGACGAGATGAGCTTCTGCGGCGAAATCCACAGCAACAGAACGCAACTCATTCTCGCCGATTCCCAGGAGTATTCGAGTCGACGGCTGCGGCGGGTTCGATCGTGCGCTCAAGAGGTTGTGATTCACCCGGGCCGGCAACAGGTCAACCCGCGGCGCCACGCAATTCCCATGAAGCATCCGCAGCCGAACGGCCGTGGCATCGTCTGACCCGGGCAGCGCGATCGCGAACTCGCGTCCCTCGCGGGTGATTCCGCGGCCGGGCGGGCTCTGGGCGAGTTGTCGTGCACGCTTGCGATCCATTTCGGACTCCGACGGGTCACCCAGCCGCAGCTCGATACGCGTACCGATTTGATCTTTCAGCGCCGGACGGATCTCCGCCCACCGCGAAGCACTGACCACTACGTGGATTCGGTAGGAAAGCCCCTGGGCCGCAAGTGCGGTGATCGAGGCCTCCAATGTGTCGAACTCCTGGCGGATCGTGGCCCAGCCGTCGATGACGAGGAACACGTCGCCGTACGTGTCCTCGTGATCAGCAGATTCATCGGAGCTCCGCCGCGCCTCCCTTGCACGGAGAAGCGACTGCAACTGAACTACGTTGCGCCGCACCAGTTCACCATCGTGCCGGCCTGCGACGGATCCGACGTGCGGCAGTGATCGCAGCGTCGCAAGTGCACCGCCGCCGAAGTCGAGGCAATAGACCTGGACATCTCGCGGGGTATGGGCTTCGGCCAACGCAACGATCAATGTCCGCAACGCGGTCGACTTGCCTGACCGCGGACCACCCACGACGGCGACATTGCCCGCCGAGCCGCCCAGTTGAGCGACCAACAGGTCCCGACGCTGCTCGTAAGGACAGTCCACAACGCCGATCGGTACAGCGAGCGAGGCGCGAGTCCCGACCTGACGCAGCACGTCGTCGAGCATCGGTGAGTCGGCGAGCGGGGGCAGCCATACCTGGTGTGCGGGCGATCCACGATGCTCCAGCCGATCAAGAACGGTCTCGAGCACAGTCGGGCGCTGTCCGGGCAACTCTCCCGCCGACTCCCCGATGTCACAGATGACTCGACCCACCGCCGCCGCGGTGAACAACCGTGGCATCGGCGTTGCGGTCAGCTCGCACGTACGGCGAGCGGAAGGTTCGTACGGACCGGACACGTACGCCGTCTGGAAACGAACCGGCTCATCCGACCCGGTTTTCAGATAGGCAGCGCCCGGTGTGCTGGGCAGGTGGTAGGCGTCCGGAACACCAAGAACCGCGCGGGATTCGCTGGTACTGAACGTTTGCAGGCATACCCGATACGACAGGTGGGACTCCAGCCCGCGCAGCCTGCCCTCGTCGAGACGTTGGCTGGCGAGCAGTAGGTGTATGCCAAGAGATCGTCCGAGCCGGCCTATGGCAATGAACAGTTCGGTGAAGTCGGGATGCTGACTGAGCAACTCGGAGAACTCGTCGACGACGATGAACAACACCGGCAACGGCGCCAACCCGCGGTCTCTGCGACGCGCACGGTCATATTCGGCGACATTCGCGAAATTGCCCGCGGCTCGCAACAGCTCTTGCCTGCGATTCATTTCACCGGCCAGCGCATCCTTCATCCGTGCGACCAGATGAGCCTCGTCGGCAAGGTTGGTGATCACCGCGGCGACATGCGGGGCACGTTCGAGCCCGAGGAAAGTAGCGCCTCCCTTGAAGTCGACGAGGACCAGGTTCAGCGCTTCCGGCGGATGCGCGACGATCATTCCCAGCGTGAGCGTGCGAAGGAACTCCGATTTACCGGAACCCGTCGCACCGATGCACAACCCGTGCGGCCCCATGCCGTTCGCAGCAGCTTCCTTGATATCGAGCTCGAGAGGTTCGCCATGTTCGGATACCCCGATCGGCACACGCAGCATGTGGTCGGCAGCCCTGGTCCGCCAATGAAGCGCGGGATCTACCAGGCCGACATCGGCAATGCCCATCAACGCCGACCAGGCGATCGTTTGAGATACACCAGCCGCGCCAACGGGCGACGCGGCCGCGGGCCGGAACGACGAGATCCGGCGCGCGCATGCGAGTGCCTGCCCGGTCGTCATCGTGTCGGGCCGCGCAAGGAACTTCTCGCCCACGTCGCGTTGCGCCGTGAGTTTGTCGGCACTCACTGTCAGGCGCAGGCGCGTGCGGGTAGCGATGTCGTCGCACGTCACGCCCAGTTCGACAATGGTGGCGCCTCGAAGGCCCGACGGTTGGAACGGCTTTTCGTCGCGAGTGATCAGGCCCCCGTCGACGACGATGACCGTGTAAGTAGCTCCGCAGCCGGCAACGGCATCACAGGCGTTAGCGAGGCTGTCATAGACCATTCGCGCCGAGCCGATCTCGTCGACGGCGTGCGGATGTTGATGGTGCGGCAGCCATTTCAGCCAGTCCCAGTCGCAGGCAGTGAGCGGATCGATGACGGCCGCAATTCGTACGTGATCGGGATTGTGCAGCACCGCAAGCTGGCACAGCACGGCACGCAGCAGTCCCCGGGCGGCGCGCATGTCGCCATGCACAGTGATTGCGGCGAGTTCTCTGAGCGCGACCGCGACGGGCAGATCAGCGACCGTCGACCGGGTATGCATCAACCGATGCAGTTCGGTCGAGGTGACGGGGTCGAGCTGGTCCGCCGGACCGAGTTCGGGCGGGACGAGCCTGGTCGACAGGCACTGCGTGCCGAGCCCAACCCGCGCGTGGCCGAAGTCGGAATCATCGGGGCGACGCTCCCACATCCGCCTGCCACCGACCAACATCCACAGCCCATCGGGTCGGGGCAGCTGCCAATCCAGTGAGAACCGCTGGGCTTCAACTGTCTTCGTGACAACCGCATCGACCGATTCGAGGTAGCGCAGGTAATCTCGGCGGTCCTGGTTGATCTCGGCTGTTCGGCTGCCACCACGGGACCCGAGGGCGACGTTTCCAATCAGCGAGACGATCATCATCACCGGAAAGAACATGAACATCGGATTGCGCACGGTGCCCGCGCCCGATGTGAGGTAGACGGCCATCATCCCCGCGGATGCGACCACCATGGCCACTGGTAGCAACCGGGTGAGCGGGTTGACGAGCATGTCGCACGGCACGTCCGGGGGCGCCTGCACGACCACGTCACCTTCCCCCACCGACGGTGCTGCCAGGCGCGGCTCGATCCGGAATTCCATCGGGTGATAGACGGCGCGGCATCGGCTTTCGTTCCCCATCCACAGGCGGCGAGATTGCTGCGTCTGCGGACGTCGGGGCACGGTTACCGTGCTTGGCGGGGGGTTTCCATGACGGTTTCACATCTGTGTCGGGTGACGGTGCAGACCGATTGCAAGGACCGGTCATTCGCGACCGACCTTGCCTTGCCGAGCGGAATCGAGCTCGGCGCGCTGCTTCCGTCCGTCGTCGACATCGTCGGCGGTGACTTCGGGATCGACGTGATCATGCAGCGCTGGATCCTGTCGCGATTGGACGGATCCATGCTCGACGAGTCAAAGACATTGCACGAGAACGGAGTCTGTGACGGTGACGTTCTGATGCTCACCACGTCGAATATTCGAACACCCGCCGGCGACGCCCGGGATCTATGCCATGCGGTGGTCAATGCATCGGGATCGAGTCACGACGGCCAGCTGGCTCGTCGCATGAGTGCCTCTGCATGTCTGTGGGCCGCGGGTATCGGCGCGATATCGCTCGTCTCTTCTTCGGACCATGACTCGGCTTACAGTCGCGCCGCAATCGCCGCGATGGTGGCCACGGCGGCTATCGCAGGGTCCATCGTGGCGGATCGTATCGCCCTCGAGCCGCTACCCACGCTGGCTTTCGGTGTGACAGCCTCCGCGTTCGCCGCAGTCGCAGGTTTCCTGGCGGTGCCACGTGGACCCGCGCCTCCGAACTTCGTTCTCTCCGCGGTCATCTGCGCGGCCGTGTCGATCGTCTTGATTCACAGCGTCTCCCCCGGCGCACCGTACTTCGCCGCAATTGCGGCGTTCTCGACGACCGTGGCGATCACGGCGGCGGCGGTGACGATCTGGCCGGCGCCGATCGCCACCGTCGGCGCGATGCTCATCACCGCGTCGTTGGCGCTTCTGGGTGCGGCGACCAAGTTGTCGATAGTCATGACAGGCCTGTCGCCCGCGATTCCAGGCGTAGCGGACGACGCAGCCGGCGACGTGACAGCGGGCGGGGGTGTCGCCCGAGGGGAGAACGGCCACCGGACCTTGACCGGACTTCTGACCGGCTTCTCCGCAACAGCCGCAACGGGTGCGGCGTTGGTCGCGGCGGACCATCAGAGTGCTGGCGCGTTGAGCCGTATCGGCCTCACCGCGGTGGTCGCCGCTGTCCTTCTGCTGCGAGCGCGGCATCAGCTGGGAGTTTTCCGACCGGTCGCGATGTACGCGGCCGGAATGATCAGCGCCACTGCAACTTTCATTATGTCAATCACTGCGGTGCCGCATCAAGCCCAGTGGGTCTGCCTGACCGCGGCAGTCCTCGGTGTCGGGGTCCTTTGGCTGACCGTCGCAAATCCGTTCACACGGCCCAGTCCTTTGATTCGGCGCAGCGTAGAACTCGTTGAGTATCTCGCTCTCGGCCTTGTAGTACCGATGGCCTGTTGGGTTGGCGATGTATTCGGCCTCGTGCGCGGCTTGAGCCTGCCGTGACGGGTCACGTACCGCGGCAAGCGCGGATCGCCGGCGCCATCGTGCTTGCTTCGGCCGCCGTCTGGGTTTCGCCCATCGCCGGAGCTGTGACGCCACCACAAGTCGACGACTCACTGTTGCCAGAACCGGGTGCGCCCGCACCGCCGGAAAGCACAGAGCAGCGGCAGCAATGCGTGATATCCGCGACGGCGTCTGATCGGGACCGGGCCGCGCCCGCCGATCAACTCCGCGACCTCGATCTGGCAACGGTCTGGCGACTCAGCCGAGGAGCGGGGCAGACGGTCGCCGTGATCGATACCGGCGTCGCGCGGCATCGTCTACTGCCGCATCTCGTCCCCGGTGGCGACTACGTTTCCACCGGCGACGGCACCGATGATTGCGACGGACACGGAACGGTGGTGGCCGGAATCATCGGTGCGGCTGAGAGTTCCACGGACGCTTCGGGGTTCGGCGGGGTCGCGCCCGATGCGACGATCATCGCCATCCGGCAGTCGAGCCTCAAGTTCGCCCCAGCCGGCCAGTCGGCTCCCGGCTTCGGCGATGTCGACACGCTTGCGATGGCGGTGCGGACCGCGGCGGACATGGGCGCGACCGTGATCAACGTGTCATCGATCGCCTGCGTCGAAGACGCTGAGGCGCTCGACGACCGCGCGCTGGGAGCGGCATTGCGGTACGCGGTGGATATCAAGAACGTCGTCGTCGTCGCGGCGGCGGGAAACGTCGGCGGGCTCGAGCAATGCCCAGAGCAAAACCCCGGCGCGGATCCGTATCATCCCGGCCAGCCTGACTGGGAGTCGGTCAAAGTCGTGGTGAGTCCGGCTTGGTACGACGACTACGTCCTGACGGTCGGCTCCATCGATCCGCACGGTGCTCCGTCCCGGTTCACGCTGGCCGGGCCGTGGGTGGACGTCGCCGCGCCGGGCGAGGATGTCGTATCGCTGGACGCGGACGGCGAAGGCCTCGTCGATACGCTGCCGTTCCTCGGCGATCCGATGCCGATCGTGGGTACGAGCTACGCCGCCCCCGTGGTGAGCGGGATCGCGGCGCTCGTGCGGGCGAGGTCACCGCATCTGAGCGCGCGACAGGTGATGCAACGCATCGAGGACACCGCGCACAGACCCTCCGCGGGATGGGATCCATTTGTGGGCCACGGTGTCGTCGATGCGCTCGCCGCAGTCAGTGACGACACTTACTCAGAACCTATGACCGTCGACCCGGGGGGGTCCCGCGACGATGACGAACGCCCGATTTCGCCTCCCGCAGCGGACATCCGGCCGGATGCACGCCCGCGACGGATCGCCTTCGGCGGAGCCGGGCTCTGCGTCGCCGTCGTGGCGGCCAGCGCGGCGACGGCGGCATCGGTCGGTCGGCTACGGCGGCGCCAGGATACTGTCGCGCGCGACTAGCGCACTGTCCTTTGTCAATTCGGGCCCTCGGGGCAGGCGGGACAGCACCGGCCAGGGGGCGGGAACGGGATCGCCCTGTACTCCGAGCATTTTCGCGGTGTCCGCGTCATGTATGCCGAACAGTGTCCCGCCGCCCGTCACCAGATACAGCGGACCGGAATCAGTTCCTCGACCGGTGAGGGCGATCGCTCGCACGTACGCGCTTCGCCCGGCCGGTATCGAGACGTTGTCGACATTGGGCGCCTCACCGTCGGCCTGCGCCAACTCGATCGGATTCGAGTTCTGTGGCAGCGGGTCACCCTCCCCCAGAACAGTTCTTGGCCCAGCGGGTAGCCACTGCGCACACAACACCCGCGCGTCGTCGACACCGACTGGAGAGCCCGCGCGCCGCGGAAACGTGCTCACCGGGAGGGTCTCG